>JBKOZZ010000090.1:0-44983 GCA_046726155.1 Acidobacteriota bacterium | reverse complement strand
TTTGGAGCCATCTTCTCCACTCGGGATAGTTCGTTCGCAAGCAATTCGCCCTCAGTTAGCTCAAGAACTACCGCTCGATGAGCCTCATCTGCTGATGAACCGTCGGACAGCAAATGCTCGTAACGATCGTCGAGATGTTGAGATAGTTCTTCGACGATCTCTGCTTCTCGAGTAGCAGTAAGACGCAATCCACGCAAACGCACTCTGATTTCAGGTTTCCAATCAGGCATGGTTGGTCTTAACTCGGCAATCTTCCAAGGCGTTTTGAAGCGCGATTGAGTGGACTCTGAAATCGCGCTTGCAGTGTGAAGAACTTGATCGTTACGCGATTTCGATCCCGGTAATCAGGTTCATCGCTTCAACAAAATCTTTCCAGCTGTTCCGTTGTGCAGCCAAAACCTTCTTCCCCTCGGCGGTCAAACGGTAATAGCGCCGGCGTCGCTGACCAGCTTTCTCAACCCAACGGCCCTGGATCCACCGCCGTTTTTCAAGACGATAGAGCAAGGGGTACAGTGATGCGACGTTGAATCGAAGTAGACCGCCTGAACGTTGTTCGATCAAGTTGCCAATCTCGTAGCCGTGACGCGGGCGGTCTTCCACCAACGACAGAATCAATAATTCAGCGCTGCCTTTCTTGAGCTCGCGCTCAAGAATGTCTGAACCTTTATATGGCATAGCAATATATTACTGTGAAGAATAAGAGAGGGTCAATGGAAAAGACGGGACGTAAGGGAGCGAAATAAAGCCCTCCCCTTAGTGCCCTAGCAGAGGAGGGGGACAGCTTAGCAAGGCGGAGGTTCAAACTTCAGCGCGCGGTAATTATCACTCCCTCACCACCTCACGCGGGTGCTTGTCGTTGCGAATGCAGAGAAGTCGCGGGTGGCGGAGCTTGTTGTATTTCGTCCATTGGATGAAACCGACTTGTACCACGATCTGCGGGCGGACCCAGTGGGCACGCAAGCGCGGTAAGCCAACGGCTTTCGTAAACGGCGGCTTGTCGATTTCGAGTCGATTAAGTTTCGCTCGCAGATCGAGCAACAGCTGCGTATTGAAGCCCGTCCCGATTTTGCCCGCGAAGACGAAGTCGTTTCCTTCGTAATAACCAACCAGGAGAGCGCCAAGGCCCGCGCGTTTGCCTTGCGGGTCGGTGAACCCGCCGACAACCAACTCCTGGGCCAGCTCACACTTCATCTTCAGCCAGTTTGGCGAGCGGCGTTGCTCATAAACTGAATCGCGGCGTTTCGCGATCACGCCCTCCCAGCCCTGTTTCTGCGCGCGCTCCCAGGGCGCTTCGTCATGCAGCTCTGTGACCCGCTGCAACGGCCGAGCGAGCGGTAACTTGCGCAACAGCGCACGACGTTGTTCGAGCGGCAGGTTCGTTAAATCACGGCCATCGAGCCACATGATGTCAAAGACATGATAAGCAGTTGGTCCATGCCAATCGATTTCGCCGTCGAGAATCAGTTCCTGGTGCGGGAGTTTGGCAATCGCGCGAGTCAGCGCGGGAATCGTTTGCGGCAAACGATTGCGCGAGAACAATCCGACTCGGGAGCCTTTCTTGTAAGCGAGCAGCCGTATGCCGTCGAACTTCCGTTCAAAGATCCATTCCATGCCGTTGAAACGCTCCTGCGTGAGCGTGGCGGCCATCGGCTTAATCCACTCGGGAAAAGATTTAGGCATGGAGAGACTATAACAGCGAGGTCGCGCGGTTCGGGCATCGCGTCAGCAGCAGATTCACCCCGGAAAGGCGAATCCGCAAAATTAATACTTCTGCGTGGTCGGCAGATGGTCCCGGAGGGACCAGATGTTTATAGAAACCGCAGTCGACAAAATCGTCGGCTCTGCCAGGAGCAGAATGTTTTACGTTGCACATTGCGCTCCGCTGGAGCGCGTGAATCAATTGCTTCCCGGTGCTATAAACATTGGGCTGCGCTGCGGCCAAAACGACAACGCCTGGATGCAACGGAGGTTTGAAGTGGGCGTCAAGAGTGTGATCGACTAGCCGACGGCTGCAGCGTAAAGTACAGAGCTGTTTTTGAGTGGTTTATTAACTGAAGATCCGAAAGCTGCAACCTACCCACCCGCGTTGGCTGACGAACTACAACAAAATGCGGTTTGGAAGTTTTATCTAAGAGCAACAGAAACGCGCGTCCATTAAGCGTCCAATAAGCGTTCCCGTGGGTCCTTCAAATGCGGTTGAGTGCTATCCATGCCGCAGAGTTTCAATAAATTACAGTGATTCGCTTCTCTTTCACGGCGGCGACACGGGTTCGACTCCCGTACGGGACGCCGATCAAACCGTTGACTTAAATCTAAAGGACCCCTCTCTCAAGCATTTTTGCGGTCGTTTTGCCGATGGCGTTCGCTGCGTTATAAAGTACTCGCACAGGAAGGAGACCCAACAACCGGTAATCACCAACGGCCTTTAATCCGGCTGAGGCAAAGCAGCCACATTGCTTACAGTCAGGCTCACCACCAAACTGACAAGGAGTGATTCTGTTTTTCAGGTCCGCCGTGAAATTCAACGTCGAGCGTGCGAAGATGCATTCTGCCGGTGACTGCGGAGGCTTGCGAAAGCCTTCCACCACCAAATCCGGCAAATAGAGTTTAGGAAACGCTCGTCGCAATCCAACAAGCTCCGCCAGCACCTGAGCCCGATCCTCCGGCGAAAGTAGTTCCTCCCCTCCAGCGCCTACTTGTGGCGTGAACAGACTGAACCATACTTTCTTAACCTGCGGCCTCGCACACCAGAAGGACAAGAACTCCTCAAAATATCCTGCGCGTCCAGTCATCTGGCGAGTCACCGTGCAGTGCACCGTGATCCGATGCCCCTCGATATTTTTCAAAATGCGCTGGTAGGTTGCCGGTTTGCGGCGCGCATCGTGCTCCGGCTGCAGGCCGTCTATAGAGACGACCAGGTACAGCTTCTTGATCTGCGACCAGGAGAGCGGGATTTGCCGCACTGCGCTGGTCACGACCTGCACGCTTAGTCCCATCTCGCTTAAGCTTGGCAGCAGGATGTCCAGCTCCCGAAAGCGCACCAAAGGCTCGCCGCCGACCACTGAGACGTGCAGCGGACGATATTGGCGTACGAGTCGCAGCACACCATCAATCAACTCTTGTCCCTTGTAATCGGCGAGCGACCGTAATGGCCCAACTTCTCTGAGATGTTCAGGCTCATACGCATAACAACCCGGACACCGTAGCGGGCATTCGCGCGTGATCTCGATTGAAATAAACGGATAATATCCGGAGAGAATGTGACCCAAAGCTGTAAACGCTTCCGACTTATTCATAAGTGTTCAAAACCCTCTTAGCCATGGCCTGAGATCGCCGATCCACCGTTCATTCAACCTTCAGGTTCATCGCGCATCGCGTTCCATTGAGATGGTCCTGACGGTGCAATAAGCGGACGCGTCGTTGTGCGATTGATCCGAGGCGTGGTCGGATTCTACATGATGGCATGATCGCCAAGTGAAGAAAAGGACACGATTCCAATCAAATAGGGGACTATTCCCTTGGACGAAGTTTCGCGAAGAAGATACCTCCGTCCTAAGCTAAGTGGCCGCTTTGCCCAGGGTTTCCATCTCTCTTAGCCAAGAAATGATTTGGTTCCAACTCGGAATGCTTTGGGACGCCAATTCTTTCAATCACTTACGAGCGCTTACCATTTCGCCGCGAGTCCAGAAAAGTCCATTAACTAAATCACCGCCCTATGAATACCTGGAAGAAGCATCTCCACAACCTTGCTCTGCGCCTTTCGTTTCTCATCAGATACAGCTTGGACATAAGTGTCCATCGTAACTTTGAGATTAGCGTGGTGCAGAAGTTCCTGAATGACTTTGGGATTTTCACCGTAGAGTGGGAGCTTCGCCTTCCATTTCGCAAAAGCAGTTTCATTCTTTTCGAGCCGGCCATCGCCGACGCGGGCCCAAACCCACTTTCCCCAGGTAGCGATTCATGCTCAGTCTGCGGACTATCGGAAACGAAGATGTGGCCCATTTGCAGCAAGCTTTCAATGGCTTTTGGTTTTGGGCGGCGATTAGGAGTATAAATGCAAGTCCTCGCTTTTGTGGCGAACATCTGGTCGCTGGTGAGATTTTTGAATTCTTCCGGATACGTAAGTCCGTCAAAATATCCTCGGCAGAAGTGGCGTTCACTGTTCATGCGAAGGCAATGCAATCCGCTTGGTCGTAAAGTCTCATTGGTTAGGACGGTGATAGGAGTACTTTTATGGCCTCCTTGCTTTCACAAAGCCTGAAGGCTTCTTGCCATCGTTTAAGTGGCATCCTGTGGCTAATGAGATCCGTTAGGCTGACCGACTTCTGTGCGAGAACCTTGAGGAGGCGATCCCAGGTCGCGGCTGTGTAGCCTACTGACCCCACCACTCGCAGCTGTTTATAGAAAATTTGATCAAAGTCGACCGTGACCTCACGACCAAAAATCCCGACCTGAGTGTATTGGCCGAGAGGCTTCAGCACCCGCAAGCAGTTGGCGGCCGAAGCGGTCGCGCCGGCACACTCAAACGCCACGTCGATCCCAGTACCTGCCGTCTCTTCCGCGACCACGGCTGATAAGTCCAGTTCGCTCACGTTAACGACGGCAGCGGCGCCGAGCGTTCGGGCTTTTTCAAGTCGCAGCTTGTCTTCGTGCGTACCGGCGACAATAGTCTTGATCCCTTCTGCAAGAAGAACTTTCAGACAAAGTAGACCAATCGGCCCAGGCCCCGATATCAAAGCTATGTCGCCGAGCCTCACATTTGTTTGCTGTAACACAGCCTGAACCGCGGCAGCGAACGGCTCGCAAAGAGCGGCCTCCGCTAGCGAGAGGCCTGCGGGGATCTCATATGCCTGATCGCTGCGAACGACGACGTATTTAGCGAAGGCTCCGTTGACACCGTGGCCCATTCCCCGCCTCGCTGAACAAAACATGAAGGAACCCATCCGGCAATAAGGACAGCGGCCACATGTGACCGCCGTAGCCGGTAATACTGTCGCGTTATCATCGGGCTTTACGTGGCGGACCTTCCTGCCAACTTCGACCACCCTTCCTGAGAACTCATGACCAAGGATCACTGGCGGATAATTCTTGAAAGTGTCTTCATACACGTGAATGTCTGTACCGCACACCCCGCAATAACTCACCTCGATTTTGATCTCTTCGTCTCCGCAGTCGGGCTCTTCCACATCCTGCAACTCGACATTCCCAAAGCCGCGCTCATATTTGACTAGCGCTTTCAAGTTATTTCTCCTGTTATTGGCGTCGAATCCAGAATGCGGGACCGACTAGTATAGTTTAACTGCGATCAGTAAATCATTTTGGAGTATTCGCCTGCAATCAACATGATTGTTGTTTCAACGTGATGAAGAAGTTGCTGGACAAACGGTAGGCACTACAGTTTAATCGCAGCCCATAGAAACTCTTATTCCGGCGGGGTCTGGTCATGTTCATTGCGGTTAAATCTAGAAGATCGATCTCGGTCATCGCCGTTAGTATCGCTGTGAGTTTCGCTCTTAATCTCTGCGGGAGCCTGAAGGCTCTTGCTCAAGAGCCAATCGATAGCGTCAATCCAATGATCGGCACCACCGGTCCGACCGAAAATGATTATGGCGGGATGATCCCGGGAGTCACAACACCTTTCGGCATGACGCACTGGACTGTCATGACTCGTGAGAACAAGATCAGCGTGTGCCCATACAACTATAAGGACACGACGATACAGGGATTTTTGGGAACTCACCAACCAGCGATCTGGATGGGCGACTATGGCCAGGTTAGTTTGATGCCGATAAGCAGTGAGCTCAAGATCGCAGGGAAGTTGCCGTTTCGCCATGCAGACGAGATTTCCACGCCTTACTACTACGCCGTCAAGATGGATGACGCGGGCAAACCGCTCAAGGCGGAATTAACCGCGACGACCCGCGCCGGGTTCTTAAGATTTACGTTTCCGGCTTCGGCCGCTTCTCACATCGTTGTTACTGCCAGTCGTTCCGACCAGTTCAGAGGCACTATCCAAATCAACCCGCAAGCCCAAGAGATCACTGGTTACAACCCCGATCGGCAGTCTTCTGAGTTAGGTCCACCGCTGCCCAATTTCAAAGGCTATTTTGTAATTCAATTCAGCAAGCCTTTTACGGCGTTTGGCACGTGGGAGAACAACGATATTCATCGTGGCAGCAAGCAAGAAAGCGGTCATCGGATGGGCGGGTACGCGAGCTTTGCCACAACTCAAGGTGAAGAGATCAAGGTCAGAATAGGGACATCGTTCATCAGTATTGACCAGGCCAGAGATAACCTGAGGAGGGAGATTTCCGATTGGGGTTTCGACCACGTGAAAACGGAAGGCCGGCGTATTTGGAGCGAGGCTCTCGATCGGATGCGGATTCAAGGGGGCTCGAAAGCGGAGCGGGTGAACTTCTACACCGCGATGTACCACGCGCTGTTATTTCCGCGCACGTTCTCAGAGTATGGGCGCTACTACAGCGCTTTCGACGACCGCGTACACAATGGTGTCTCTTACAATGACTATTCGCTCTGGGACACATTCAGGGCTGAGCACCCACTGCTCTTGTTGGTCCAACCTGAGAGAGTTCCCGACATGATTACGTCTCTCCTGCAAATGTACGATGAGGGCGGCTGGATGCCGATGTGGCCCAATCCTACTTACTCCAACATCATGATTGGTACGCATGCCGACAGTGTTATTGCGGATGCTTATGTGAAAGGTTTCAGAGGATTCGATCTAAACAAAGCCTACGCCGCGATGTACAAAAATGCCATGACGCCACCGGACGGAGATACCCATAACCGCTGGCTTGACCGCGCGCCCTGGACCGCATTTGAAGCCAGAGGGGGTCTGACCTGGTACAAGTCACTCGGTTATGTTCCGCAGGACAAAACAGATGAGTCGGTTTCGCGTACCCTTGAATTTGCTTACGACGATTTCTGCGTTGCACAAATCGCGAAAGCAGTCGGCAAAAACGATGACTACGAGATGTTGATGAACAGAAGTCGGAATTATAGGAACCTCTACGACGCGGCGAAGGGCTTCATGCGTCCGAAAAATGCTGACGGAACCTGGGACGAGGAGAGCTGGTCTACAAAGGAAGAGAGAATGCCCGGATTCACTGAAGGTGGGCCCTGGACATACCTGTTCTGCGAAATGCAGGACATTCCAGGGATGATCTCACTGATGGGGGGTAAGGAAAAATTCGCAGCCAGGCTCGATGAGAACTTCGCCGGCGGCCACTACCGGCACGGCAACGAACCAGGCCATCATTACACTTATCTGTATAACTATGTCGGTCAGCCCTGGAAGACTCAGCAGAGAGTCAGAGAGGCGTTAATTGCAAATTATCACAATGGACCCGATGGGCTAAGCGGCAATGACGACTGCGGGCAAATGTCTGCCTGGTATATTTTCAGCGCTCTGGGCTTTTACCCCGTGACTCCGGGCAGCACTCTTTACGCCATCACCGGTCCGCTTTTCCCGAAGGCCACCATCATGTTGAAAGGTGGACCATACAAGAAGGGGACGTTCACTGTCATTGCCAGAAATCAATCAGCGAGGAACAAATATATTCAGTCTGCGAAATTAGACGGAAGACCGTTGAATGAACCCTTCATCAACCACGCTGATATTGCCAATGGTTCAACACTCGTCTTTGTCATGGGCGCAAAGCCGAATAGGCAATGGGGACTGGGAAGAACGTCACGCACGAAGTAGTTAGAACGGACCGAATGCTTCCCGGTTTGATCATCTTCTTGCTGCTCTCTCGTTAGAAACTCGGCCTCAGTAGTCGTCCGTTTAGATAGAGCTTTCACGGCGGACAAGTCCGCTATCTAAATCGACATAATTCTGGGCTACATTACGGAGAATTGGTTAGTGCAGTTTCCATTCAACATTCCGATCGAAAGAGAATTTGATGCTGCGGGTTTTGGCGTCAATGCCGTGGATCATCTCATCGTCGTTCCCGAATATCCACACAATGATTCCACAACGCAGTTGATCAAACACTCGCAGGGGGCGGGAGGCCAAACGGCGTCGGCGATCGTGGCGTTGCAACGTCTGGGTATGAGAACCGCTTACGCCGGTCGTTTTGGCTCGGACGCCGAAGGCGCCTTTGGTTTGCAATCGCTCCGGGATGAAGGGGTTGACGTCGCATTCGCGGAAGTCATAGAAGGCTCACGCACTCAAGTCGGTTATATCATCATCGAAGCGAAAGGAGGCGAGCGCACCGTTATCTGGGATCGCGACGAGCTCCTTGCTTATACGGCCGA
Source organism: Acidobacteriota bacterium (assembly GCA_046726155.1). Lineage (GTDB taxonomy): Bacteria > Acidobacteriota > Blastocatellia > Pyrinomonadales > Pyrinomonadaceae > PSRF01. Next base: position 36,703 of record JBKOZZ010000090.1, on the reverse strand, counting down.
CGATGCTCCCGTAGAATTCGCCGGAAAAGCCCGTGTGATTCATCTCGACTCGCACGATCCACCGGCCTGCGCCCGCATGGCAAGAGCAGCGCGAGCGGCGGGTTCTATTGTTTCCGCCGACATCGACAACGTCTACGAAGGATTGCCGGAGCTTTTACCGTTAATTGACGTTCTCATCTCGTCCAAAGAATTCCCGCGCCTCTTGACCGGAATAGAGGACCCGCACGCTGCACTCATTGAGATCAAAGCGCGCTATGGGTGTGCGCTGGTTGGATTGACCAAGGGCGGGCGCGGCGCGACCGTGCTGTGCGAAGGAGAATTCCTGGAAACGCCTGCTTTCCAGGTACCGGGTGGCTGTGTCGATACAACTGGCGCAGGCGACGCCTTTCATGGAGGCTTTCTTTACGGCTTATTGCAAGGCGAAGATATTGAGACGACTCTCAAGGTTGGCTGTGCGGTCGCGGCGCTCGGGTGCAGAGCTTTAGGCGCACGCACCGGCTTGCCAACGCGTGAAGAGTTAGTTGCCTTCCTCAAGGAGTAAACTGCTCGAAGATAGTTTTCATCTGTAGCTACGCCAACCACTATTCGTCGATTCAGATTAAGGACCCGATCCATGTGACATTCGGTTTCTTCATTCTTTGATCGCTACACGCGGAAACAAATCGGGATTGTCAGTGAAAACCGCATCAACACCGAGGTCGTACAGTTAGAAGTGTCATTTCTTCGCGCATCCGCGAGTCCTGCCTCCGTCAACCAATGAGCCCGTGCTTCATCGCTGACAATTGCTCTCTTTCATTCCCGCCTGGTAATTCCTTTCGCTGCTAATCCCAGCAGTGAACTGCTGGGCTATTCTCACTCGTCCGCTAACGCGGATTGAGTGGAAACACTTTTTGTACAAAGTCCGCACGTTAAGGGTTTTCAACCTCGATCCAATTCAGCGTGTGCTCGATCGCTTTTTGCCAGCCGGCGTGACCTGCTTCCCGCTGGTCCGCACTCCAACCTGGTTCCCAGCGCTTGTCCGCTTGCCAGTTGCTGCGCATCTCTGCGACATCGCGCCAAAAGCCCACCGCCAAACCGGCTGCATAGGCTGCGCCGAGCGCTGTAGTCTCGGCTACGACCGGGCGCACCACGGGCACTCCCAAAATGTCGGCTTGCAGTTGCATCAACGTATCATTGACCGTTGCCCCACCATCCACTTTCAAAACTTCCAATCGCACACCTGAGTCTTTCACCATCGCATCGAGCACGTCGCGCGTTTGATAGCAGATGGCTTCCAGCGTCGCTCGAGCGAGATGCCCTTTGTCGTTAAAGCGCGAGAGTCCAACGATGCAGCCGCGTGCGTCGGCACGCCAATATGGTGCGTATAGTCCTGAAAACGCCGGCACGAAATAGACACCACCGTTATCGGGAACGGAGTTGGCGAGAGGTTCGATGTCGCCTGCTTGTCTGATGATACCGAGTTGATCGCGCAGCCATTGGACGGCTGAACCCGTCACAGCGACCGAACCTTCAAGCGCATAGACTGGACGCGCGCTGCCGACCCGGTAACACACTGTTGTAAGCAGTCCGGCGTGCGAAGGCACAATGTTCGTGCCGGTATTGAGCAGCATGAAGTTGCCCGTGCCATAAGTATTCTTAGCTTCGCCGGGCTCGAAGCAGACTTGTCCCACGGTCGCGGCTTGCTGGTCGCCCAAGTCTGCACACAAGGGGACTTCACCCTTGAATGGGCCACTCTGCTGTGTCATGCCGTAGAAAGTTGAATCCGAAGAAGGGCGAATAGCTGGCAGCATTCGGCGCGGAATATTAAAGAGACCGAGCAGTTCTTCATCCCAATCGAGCGTAGCCAGATTGAAGAGCATGGTCCGGCTGGCGTTGGTCACGTCGGTGATGTGCTGCCCGCCGTTTTTTCCGCCAGTTAGATTCCAGATCAGCCAGGTGTCAATGTTGCCGAAGATTGCGTCACCACGTTCGGCAGCCTCACGAGTTCCGTCGACGTTATCGAGAATCCATTGGATCTTGCCTCCGGAAAAATAGGTTGCCGGTGGCAGTCCGGCTTTGCGCCGAATGGTTTCGCCTGCGCCGTCTGTTTCAAGTTGGCGCATAATGCGATCGGTGCGCGTGTCCTGCCAGACGATGGCATTGTAGATTGGTTCGCCTGTTCTGGGATTCCAAACGACAGTGGTTTCACGCTGATTGGTGATGCCGACAGCGACGAGGTCCTGCGCCGTGAGGTCGGCCTGGGAAAGCGCGACCTCAATTGCCTCGCAAGTACGCTGGTAAATCTCCACGGCGTCGTGTTCTACCCAACCCGCTTGCGGCAATATCTGCCTGTGCTCTAGTTGGTGACGCGCGACTACGAGTCCCGCATGATCAAAAACCATGAAGCGCGTACTCGTGGTGCCCTGATCAATTGCGCCGACGAATCGACTCATGCCTGGCATTCCTCCGTATCAGAATCCGATGATGACAAACAGACCCGCACCCATGACGCCGCCGATGAGAGGAGCTATGACTGGTATCCACGCATATCCCCAGTCGCTTTTTCCCTTGCCGGCAATCGGCAGCAAAGCGTGAGCGAGACGCGGACCCAAATCGCGTGCCGGATTGATCGCATACCCGGTGGGCCCACCGAGTGAAAGACCGATACCCCAGACAAGGAATCCGACCAGAATCGGTTGGATGCCCTGGCTGAAGACCAGCGACAGATCAATGCCAGTGGGTGTTGATAATTTCTGTGCGTTAGCGGCAATCGCCAGGATACCAAAGAGCAAAATCGCGCTGCCGATCACTTCCGCGATAAAGTTTGAGACAGGACGCCGAATCGCAGGAGCGGTACAGAACACGGCGAGCTTGAGATCCTTGTCCTCCGTTTCGGCAAAATGCGGCAGGTACAGCACCCAGACGACAACGGCGCCGAAAAACCCTCCGACGATTTGCGCGATTATGTAGCCGGGTACTTTGGCCCAGGGGAATGAACCGATGACGGCTAGAGAGACTGTAACCGCCGGATTGAGGTGCGCACCGCTGATGCGGCCGACGCAGAAGATGGCGATGATAACTGCCAAGCCCCATGCCGTCGTTATTACCATCCAACCACCATGCTGTCCTTTGGATTTGCTTAGCAACACATTGGCGACAACACCATCTCCGAGAATCAAGAGAATCATCGTGCCGATGGCTTCTGCCAGGTAGACGTTCATTTAGTGAACTTTCTGTGAACGCAGGTTAGTTTCGAAGACCCGTCCGCTAACCCAGCGTGTCCTGACAATTGATACCCGAAGACCCGCTCGTTGGTAGCACGCGATTTTCAGCCTGTAAGGCTGAACCAAAAGCAAGAGAGCCAGTTATCTTAACGACCGAGCGATAATCTCTGCCGTTTCAGTAGCTGGCTCTCAGAAGTCCTCTAAGGAAAGTCGATAATCTGACGAAACAATCAACAGTGCGCGAAGATGGAGTCATCCTTTGCGCACAGTCAGCTGTGCATCAGAAATTGAACTTCAGCGCTAATTGCATCACGCGCGGATCACCCGCAAGAGACGTGATTTTGGCCACACCGCTGGTATTAGAAATGTTCCTTTCAGGCAGTCCAAATTGGGGTGTATTGAACATATTGAATACCTCCCAGCGCAGTTCCAGGTCGCGCCCTTCGCCGAAGTAGTTAAACGAACGGGCCAGCGAGAAATCAAAGTTCGTGATGCCTGGACCTCTCAACGTGTTGCGGCCGCAGTTACCAAGGCGAGGTTGCACGGTATTCGTCGTTGGATTCAGTGCTGTCGGTACAGAGAAAGCAGTTGGGTCAAACCAACGATCTATGGTGCGCTCACTCCCGGACAAGCTTCCATCCCGCAGGCAATCCGCCCAAGCGCTAATCCCAGCGCTGCGAGTGCCACCGAGAGCGCTGTCGTTACCGCCGGCGCGGGCAGTGAAGGGTCGGCCACTTCGAATATTGGCCAGCCCGCTGATTCGCCAACCGCCTAAGACTTCGGAAAGCGGGCCGCTATTAAGATAGCTCCGTCCTTTGCCAAAGGGCAGTTCGTAGATGTAGCTGGCGACGAAGCGATGCCGTACATCGTAGTCGCTGGGACCACGACGCTCGTGCAGGTCTCGGTTGTTCTGCGTGAAACTGCCGGTGCCGCCCGAAGCCAGGTGCTCCTGCGACTCGTCAATCGATTTCGAGAAGGTGTAGGCGGTCCGGAAAGACAGCCCGCGGCTAAACCGCTTCTCCACCGTAATCTCGCCGCCATGATAAGACGAGTTGCCCCCGTTATCGCGATATTCGACAGGGCCGAGAAGTGGATAAGGGAAAACTGGTTGCAAGGTGCCATTGATCACCGCATTCATAACGGTGCCATTAGCATTGAGGAGCGGCTGGTTCAAACTGCGCAGCGTTGAGAGGTGTGTCCCTTTTGTGCCGACGTAATCAAGAGTGGCCACCATGTTGCCCGGTAGCAAACGCTGAATACCGACGTTCCACTGATCTACGAGGGGATCAACCGCTTCAGGGTTAACCGCACGTAAACGAACCGAAGTAACAGTAGCTAGGCTTGGGTCGAGCGAGAGGTTAAAGCCGGTCTGGAGACGAATGTTGTTTACCGTTGTAGTGGTGCTGGAGCCGACAGACACCACGTTGTTAACTAAGAAGGGGAGATTCAGTGCCAACTGATCCTCACTGCCTGCCCGTTCGAACAACATAAAGAACCGACCATAGCCCGCACGCACCACGGTTTCGGGTGTAAGTTGATAGGCTAAGCCCAGGCGCGGCGCGAAATTGTTTCTATCGGGCTTGACCAAACTCCTACCAACCGGGGAATTCGCTGGCGTGAACTTCAGACCGGTGAGCGGATCAAAGTTTGTCATGCGGTCCGCACCTTCATACGGCCAGGTTGCGTAGTCGTAGCGCAGTCCGAGATTCAGGGTCAACTTCTGAGTGGCTTTCCAATCGTCTTGATAAAAGCCTGAATACATCTTTAGCCGCTGGTCCACCACTGCCAGGTTTGTAAGTTGCGCTCCTGAAGGATACCCGAGCAGGAAATCGGCCATCCCAATGCCGGTGCGATTTCCATCAAAGTTGTAGGAGCCGCGCAAGCCCGGAACGTCGAGGTAGATATTCCTCATCGGCCCGCGTATGTCGGCACCAAATTTCATGGAGTGAACACCAGAGGAGAGACTTACAGTATCAGTCCACTGGAATTGATTGGTACGCTGGGACTTGGGTAGGAAATCAGGCGAGCCAAGCCTGTCAAAACCAGATTGGCCGCCTGGTTGTGTTGTTCCGCCACGCGCCGAAATAGTGATGCCCGGTATTCCGCCGCTGTATAGTGGAGAGTCTTGCACGCCTTTAAAACCGAGCTCTGCCAGCGTGTTCAAACCAAACGGGTCCTGAGTGGCAACCGAGTTGTTGCGGCCCCAGCCAAGACGAAACTCGTTGACCATCTGTGAGTTCAGCGTGCGGGTCCAGCCAATCACAGCAGACTGACCCTTCATGAAGAGCCGTCCATTTGCTGAAGAGCCGGTACCATCTACGATGCCGCCAAAAATACCTGGCAGATAGCGGAAACGATCCGAATTGGTGTAGCGAACGAAGAAGCTGTTTTTCGTATTTGGCTGCCAGTCAACGCGTCCGGTAAAGCTATCCGTATCGTCAGTAATTCCCGGGCTGCGGATAAAATTGCTCAAGTTGAGGGCACCCGAAGCAGGAGTAGTGTTAGCTGCCGGCGTTAGACCAAGAACCGTTTGGGCTACTGGATCCAGACACTGCGCGGGAATTATGTTGTTAATGAACGACCCATCCGCATTAAACGCGCCGGGCACTTTGGCGCGACAGTCTCCGACCCGGTCGAAAATTTTTGCATAGCCACCCGGAATCCGGTTGGCAGTACCTTGAGCAGCAGAAAAGTCCCCAATCCTCTCGTTTGCCAACGGCACGTTGCCCAACCGCGTTACGCCTTTGCGAATGCGCGTACCCTCATAATTAAAGAAGAAGAAGAGCGAATTCTTGCCACTCCAGGTTAACGGGCCGCCCTCGCCGAAGCGTGGCAGCATCACCGGGCCGCCGAAGTTACCCCCGAACTGGTTCTGGATATTCTTCGGTTTTTGTGCGCCGGCGCGGTTGTTGAAGAAATTATTTGCGTCAAAAACACGATTGCGATGGAATTCGTAGAGCGTGCCATGAAAGTCGTTGCCGCCACTCTTTGTAGTGACGCTAATAAGGGCGCCAGGACTACGCCCATTTTCGGCCGAGTAGGGATTGGTGCTGACCTTGAATTCCTGAATCGAATCTACCGACGGGCGTGCCACCTGCGTGGTCAGTTCCTGCACGTTTTCAGAGATCGAGTTATTGTCTACACCGTCCAGGACATAATTATTTTGTAACGAACGGACGCCGTGGACGTTGGCGCCGCCGGTGCGGCCATTGGCAGTGCCGCCGCCTTCTTCGGTGTAACGATCTGCCTGAACTCCGGGCACCAAGGCCACCAGATCGTCCCAGTTGCGGCCGCTCAACGGCAATTGAGCGACCATGCGATTTTCTATCACGCCGCCAGTAGTGGCCTCTTGAGTAGTCAGTAGTTGGGGCGCCGACCCCACTACGACTGACTCAGTCACGGTGCCAACTTCCAAGCTGGTATCGATGCGCGCCTTCTGTCCAACTTCCAGATTTATGTTTTCGTGAACCGCTTTCTTGAATCCTGGAAGCTCTATCGTTACGGTATAGGTCCCGACGGGCAAGCTGGCGAAAGTGTAATACCCTGAGCTGTCGGTTGTGGCTACGCTTTCCACGTCCGTGGCCTTGTTCTTCACCTTCACCGACGCGTTGGTTACCACCGCACCAGCCGAGTCGGTGACCAGGCCCGTTAGGCTCGCGTTATTGACCTGTGCCGACACTTGCACAACCAGACTCATACAAAGAAGCGTCAAGCATGAAATCATTCGTGCGGTTTTCATTTATTCTCTCCTTAACTTGTGGTGAACTTCTTGACCAATGAGCTTTGTCAACGCTCAGATGGAAGGCAACTGGAATTAGGTGTAAGTTGCTGAGTCCAGTATCAGGGCCTGCAATTCACGTCGAATTCAGAACTGTTGACGTATGGAAATCCCCATGCTCGACGAGTATGGATTCCGAGTGTTAACTTCGCGTGACCATTGATACGGCTGGGTGCACGACATCGCTATGTATCGTGCGAAATCTGTCAGTTGATGTTGTCGTCACGAGGAATCTGCGATTCCAGCTTTGGATCTTTCAATTGAGATATGGATCACTACCAGCCACGGTCGTTCTCGACTCAAGTTAAGACTTCGAGACTAAGCGAAAATCCTGACGTGCGCTTGCGGCTCGATACAACCTTCCAGCAATGATAGATGTTCTAGATTTTCAACTACATGAACACGTGTGCATTCAAATTTGGCAAATAATACCACAACATCCGCGAAGGGAAAGAAAATTTTGCTGCTGGGCGTTTTTGTTTCGCGCCTGAAGGCCTGGGCGAGCTTCCAACTGGTCCCTTCCCTTCGGCTTGCCCGCCACATAAACTACCGTAGGTTGACCATTGATGTTAGTTAACTTGGCCGAGGCGGCAAGCTAAAAGCCTGCCTCCTGAGATCCAAATGGTTGCTACACGATTGGCGAGCACAGCACGCAGTTTGAAATGAAAACCACTCTACACTTTCTCGGCCTGCCCCTTCTTTTAATTTTCTTTTACACGCCGGCTGGCACAATTGTCACGCAAGTCCCGGTGATGCAGAGTAGTTCTAAACTTCCCGAACCGCTGGTGACCGAGGCTTTCAATCTTGCTGAAGATATGGAAGTCGGTCTGGAGATTGAAGCGCGGTCACCGGGTGCGTCCTGGGCACGCAAGGATGCCGAAGCGGCCGCGCTGATAATTTCCGTTGACGGTTCGTATAACCAGGATTTGTTCCTTTGGGCGGGTGATGAATCATCACAGTATCGCGTGATGCTCGGACGTTTGCCCAGAGGAAAGCACACGGTTTCTGTGGCCCTCAATCCAGCTCGCTCGGCTGCCGGAGCGCGGGTAGCTGAAGTGAAATCACTACATCCACTTCTGCTCGCTTTAGCGCGCAGGTCACGCGGGATGGAAGAAGATCAGTTGGCTTTGGGCCACGCGCCGGTCCTTTACGCTCGTGCCAATACGATCGATCGTTTCTCGGATATTCCTTTGATGATGTATTACGAGATTCTGCATGAACCCGGGGCTGATGTGACGGTACGCTACACCGTGGTCTTTACGAATGAAGATGGCGGAACGCAGACCGCCGCCTTGATGGCGCGGTGGGGTCGTGCGACCGACATTGAGTGGGTCTATGAATTTCGGTTGCGCGGCCAAAAGATTATCCAGGAGATTTATCAGGGCGTCGAACATGAGACAAAGTTTTTCAACGGCTCTCGCACTGGCGGGAACCACCCACTCCTTGCTGTCGCTTCAGACAACAATAACTTTTCAGACCTGGCCTGCTCAGCCGTCCGTTTCGCTCCTTTGCCGGTTCGCGCGAACCTGGAGCAGGCGACGCGCGAGAGCGTGATGGACACGGACCCGAAAACCTATCGGGTGATGAGTGAAGAACTCCTTCGAGAAAATCGCATCAGTGATACGCGGGTGGATATCAATACCATCGCCGACCCGCGAGAATACCTTTACATCGAAGCGACTTCGGAGCAGGACGGTGCAACGCTCGCTTTTGATGTGAAACTGAAAGGCCAGTCAAAAGTCTTCGCGTCGGATATGGGCGAGCCGCGTTTGCGGATAGACCGAAGTGGTTATTTTCGGACGGCTGTGCGTCTGCCTAAAGATATTTCACCAGCAACTATTGAGTCCATCACAGCCCGTTGCTATGCCAGTTCAAAACCTGCCATTGGAAGACGCTGCCAGCATCTCAATGTAATTCGGGCATTGGTGCTCGACCGGAACTACACCCCGCGCACCCTTCCACTCGAAACACAATCTGAAGTCTCTCTTGCGCCGGATGAAACAAGAATTTACCGGCTCGCTCAACCTTTACGCTGATTAGCGGCGGAACTTGATATAAATAGGATTGGTCAAGGCGAGGACGGTGTTCGTCTTGTCACGAATCTCGAGACGAAAATAGGAGTCTTGCTGACAGTTTATCTCAATCACTTCTGGTTTGTTGTCTGCTCTGGCGGAGAAACTGCGCACCACCCGACCATTCGTGATCAATGAGATGGTGGCATTTGGAGGAACCGCTTCTGTGGCAATAAGAAAACGGATTGTTTCCGGTGCGCTGAGATGAACATCATCGCCGATGGTCAAGTGGGCGCGGAGTTTACCTGTGGCCAACTCAGCCGCAAAAGTCATCGCGGGTCCAGCTGCCTTCTCCGTCAAATAAACACGACCCTGCCGTATAGCGTTGAGTAACAGTGACTCTGACAGGGCCCTAGCCGCCACATGCGATGTTGGTTGGCCAATGGGATTGAGCGAACGATGGGAGTCGCTGGAAGCAATGGCGGTCATGCGCCTTCCGCTCTGCAAAATCTCGTCCCACATCTTGAGCGCCAGTTCGTCCGTCGCGTCCCAGGATCCATTCCAAACTTCAATCGCATCGAAGTCGTAGACCGCCGCCGAATAGCTCCAGGAACAGCCGCCGCATAAAGCGAATGGATGATTGATGGAAATGATTGCACCGGAGCGATGAGCATCAGCGACGATCTTCGACATGCGAGCGGCATCTCCTGGATGCGCGCGGAAATCAATCCACTTTCCCGGAGGAAGTCCCCAGGCATTAGTATGCCCACCGTAAGTGGTGATCTCCTCGCCACGCATCACCAGCGGGTGCTTCAAATGCTTACTTAAACGATCAATCTCGGCATGGTGGCTTGCGGTATTGTGATCCGTGATGAAGATGAAGTCTAAACCGGATTTGCGCGCGCTGGAGATCAACTCGGGGATGGTCCAGTCGCCATCGCTGTGAACGGTGTGCATGTGTAGATCGCCATGCCACCAACGCTCACCTCCTCCCGCAACGTTTTGCCCGGATAATGCCGGCCTCGGCCCACTCCCTTCTGCGATCGCCATGGTTGATCCGCCGGTAACAGACGGCCTGGTCTTACGTTCCGTGAGCGTGGAACTCCGCGATCCATTGTCTGTTTCAACGTCAATCTTGAAAGTGACATCAACACCTGTCGGCGCAATTCGGTAGAGTCCAAGAATGATTCGCCATATTCCCGCCTGCATTGCGCCCGGCAAATAACCAGGCGTCGCTTCATTGCTGGAGACGAAGAACTCGGAACGACGCCCGCCACTCCAGCCACGGAAACCGCGTGGGTCTGTATCGGAGCCGGTCGAGCGCGCGTCGAACAGTCCGATGTCAATCGTGTTGGCTCCATTTGCGCGATCGTATTGATAGCTAATGCTAATCCGAACAGCATGCGGTCCCACGTCGAAGGGAACATAAACATAACGGCTTTCATTAGCGCCGGGCGGAGTAATATGGATGCGCCGCTCAACTGTCGGAGCTGGAATGCTCCGCGCACGCGGACCGGCGGTGACAACCAGCGAAGTGGTTATGATGAGAACGCAGCAGATGAGTGTGAAAATGGTTAAGTTTAGCGCCTTTAGCATAGTCCCCTCGTGTGTTGTTCTTAACCGGCTCCAGCGCCAAAGGCGCGAAATGTAATAGCCTGGCTCGGCTTTGCACAAAAAGTAGTTCTATCAGTCCGTGCAGCGGACGAATGATAATAGCCCAGCAGTTTCACTGCTGGGATGAGGAGCGAAAGGATTGTAGTTCGTGAAAGCGGACGGCTGAAATGTTAGCCGCCAGATATGTGCTCTTTCAGTCGTCCGTTTTCACGGACTTCGTCACGAATTCTTGCAATCCCAGCGATGAATCGCTGGGCTATTTTCATCGTCCGCTAACGCGGACTGGGCCGTAACACTTTTTGTGCAAACTCTCCTGGCTTATGGGAGCCTCCTCTACATTACTTCTCCGGCGACGACATTGAAGGTGGTCTGCTATCGCGCCCCCATGTGGAAGGCGTTGGGCCCATGCGGAGCACAAGTCGCCCGCCGCGCGCAAGCTCTTCGTGCTTGAGCCAGGCACGATCAAGCGCTCGCCCGTTGAGCATCGCCGACTGCACGTACAAATTGGCTGCGGAAGGTTCCGACGCTTCGATGATAAAGGTGCGCCCGCCGCCGAGATTGATAGTTGAACGTTGAAATAGCGGACTGCAAATATAGTAGAAAGGCTGTCCCGCGTTTGGGTACAGCCCCATTGCGCCCCACACATACCATGACGACATCGCCCCACTGTCGTCGTTGCCCGGCAGCCCACCGCGTCCGGTTATGTATTCGCTAGCGAGAATGTGTCGCACGCGCTCCTGTGTGCGCTCAGGGTGACCCGCATGGACGTAAAGAAATGCGGCCAGGAAGTTCGGCTCGTTATTGTGATTATAGAGTCCATTATTGAAAGCCGGATCGCGTGTAGGAGGGTTGGCGAAGAATACGTCGAGCCAAGTGATAAAACGTTCGTCGTCGCCGAGTTTATTAATGAGACCTTGCACGTCGTGGGGTACGTAGGTCCCGTAGATGTATCCGCTGCCTTCGTAGAACGGTGCGTCCCAGTAGCTATAGTCTTTGTCTGGATAAAAGTGGGCAGCCTCGAAGGGCGCGAGCCAACGTCCGTCCGCGTAGCGCGGCCGGGCCGAGCGCGTCTCGTCGCTCCACACGTTCATCCAGTTCTTCGATCGCTCGAGATATTTTTGATTGTCGGCGGTGCGATCGAGAGCCAGCGCGACCTGTGCGATACAGAAATCGTCGTAAGCATACTCGACCGTGCGCGAAGTTGAGCGTGGGTAACTCATGCTCACATAGCCGAGTCGCTTGTATTCGGCGAGGGCGCGTCCTTCATAGAGCGGCCGCGGGCTGTCAACCTCCGCGTTTTTAACCAGCGCTTCGTAAGCTTTACGGTAATCAATTCCCGCCACGCCTTTCATCATTGCATCAGCTAATACGACATCACCATTGGAACCGCCCTGCGTCATGCCGTTCGCTCCGGCAATACGTGAATCAGCCATCCACCCTGTATGAACATAGGTGTCCACGAGCGAGCGCACCATATCGCGGTGGCGTTCGGGTTGAATCAAGATCAAAAGCGGAAAGTGAGACCGGAAGGTGTCCCAGATAGCGTAAAAATCTTCGAAGTGTGGCTCGGATGAATCCCACCACGCGTTCTCCCCAGTGAGGTCGTGCGGCATGTAATGTGAATGATAAAGGGCAGTGTAAAAAATCTTGCGCTGTTCCGCTGTGCCGCCTTCGATCTTGATCTGACCCAGCACACTTTCCCATGCCCCTTCAGCCTTACGGCGCACGGCGTCGAAGTCCCAGTCGGGAATTTCCTGCAAGAGGTTGGCGCGCGCCTTTTCAGGGCTGATGAACGAAACGCCGATCTTCATCTGCACCGTTTCCTTGTTCGTAGTGTCGAAGGTGGCGTAAGCGCCGACTTTTCCTTCGTTGGCAGCCGCTACCGTTCCCGGTTCAACACGATTATCTCGCCACGTACCGAAGGCTGCGAACGGACGGTCAAACTCGGCGGAAAAGTGGATGGTGTAAGGCGATTGATTCCAGCCGCCGATGAAATTGCCGCTCCCCTCGATGCGATTCGGCGCGATCACGCGCACCCAACAATCAACCGGATGCGGGTTCTTGATGGCATCCTTTCCCGTCTCTGGTTGCACTACTGAACTGGCCTCGATCAGAACATGAGAAAACTTCGAGGAAGGATAATTGTAACGGTGCATCGCTACGAGCCGAGTCGCGGTGAGTTCCGCTCTCACATCAGAGCGCGTAAGGCGAACGGCGTAGTAGCCCGGTGACGCCACTTCTTCAGCCTTTGGCGAGCCGAGGTTATTGACCCTCAACTGTCCCACGAGCGGCGTGGTAAGAAAGTTTCCATACTTACTCGCGCCGCCTGTTCCGCTAACGTGCGTTTGGCTGAACCCGAGGATGTTTTCGTAAGGATTGTAGCCTGCTGTATTCGGGTTTACCGTGTCAGGGCTAACGTGTACGAAGCCGAAAGGAACTTGTGCGCCCGGCACAATGTTGCCGCCATTCTCCGTGCCGACGAACGGATCTACGTCGGCAATTAGAGAATGAGAGCGGCTAGTCGTCTGATTGAATACGGGGACTACCTCAACCAGCAAAAGCGATGTTACGAGCAACAGGCACGCAGCCCTCCGTAAACCTGGCATAAAGCGTTCCCTCATATTCATTACAGTTCCTGGATTAGTTTGCACCAGCGAGTATGCAAGCTTGTCAGCACCCGAGCGATCATTTTTTGCGTTTATGTTTATCAATAGAGGTGCGACCATCGTAATAAACCCGCTGAAACGAACCAGTCAAGCCTAACGCGTAACGGACCGTTTGCGCCTGCCGGGCCTTCGACCCGGATATCAAACCGCTGGCCAACGAGAAAGGAAGAACCATCGGCAGGCATGATACGCATGAGGTTCCGAACTGCTCCTGCTGCTTGCGAGATGTTCAATTCGTCAGAATCCGGAAAGGCCGCGAAACACGTGGGCAGCAGGATTGCACCGATCAAAGTTGCGGCAAGTAAGCGAATCGGCGTTGCCACCGATCTGGTTGAGTTGATCATGATTTGTCCAATAACTAGATACCTATGACATTGCGGAGATATTGCCGGCTGCGGATAGCGCTCTCCAGCGGATTCATATCTGCGCTGCGAGTGTCGACATCCTGTTCGACGATGGCCCAATCCGAATAGCCCCCGTCGCTCATGTCTCCTATGACGTTTTTGAGATCTACCGCGCCATCACCGAGTTCGCAAAACACGCCACGCCGCACTGCCGCAAGAAAGCCGAGGCCCTCTCGACGCGCGGCCTCTAAAATGGGGAGCTGAACATCCTTCAGATGAAGATGCCGGATGCGCGCGCCGTAAGAACGCACGGCATCCACAGGGTCGCCGCCGCCGAAGAAGTAATGGCCGGTGTCCAGGCATAAACCGAGTAACTCAGGATCAGTACTCTCGCACAGACGTGCGATCTCTTTCGGCGTTTCGATGAAAGTACCGGCGTGGTGATGAAAAACCGCGGACAACCCCAACTTACGGCAAGACACGGCGGTGCGCTGAAGTATCTTAGCCGCGCCGTCCCATTGTGCTTCACTCATGCCATCGCGAGTTTCGTCGACGCGCCCGGAGACGGTCATCCGTGCCTCGTTCATCTCATCAGCCAGGACGATTAAACCCGCACCGGCCTGGGCCAGCAATCGGGCCACCGTCATCGCTTGCTGATAACCCGCCTCATGGCGGTGCGGATGCGCCAATGGGATCGGCAGGAAGCTGGCGACAAGCTGCAGCCCGCGCGCAGACAGTTCCGACGTTAACTCATTCGGGTCGGTTGGAAAGTAACCATAAGGACCGAGTTCCGTGCCCACGTATCCGGCTTCAGCTATCTCATCAAGCACCTTGCCGTAAGGTACCTGCTCACCCCAGCCCGCTACTTCCATCACACCCCAACTAACAGGGGCATTCCCAACCTTGATGCTCATCTTTATCGCTTTCTCTTTTCGGACTCAACTGTTGCGTGCGCACTGTAACTAACAAATCCAGATTTTCAATCGAAGGCACTCTCTTCGCGCGGCCTGGTGGTCTTATTGTTGGAGACCTGCCTCTATCGTCACGGGACGGTTTTCCTTGAACGACAACGTGGCTGCCGCACTGGCCTGTAAAGCGGCCACCCCGTCTGTGCATGAAACAGTTGGCGGTTTGCTCTGCAAGACGTTGTCAACGAAGTCCTGCAATTGAGTGATATATGCCTGTTCGAAGCGCTCGGTGAAATAAGGCACCGTGTCGTGGGTGATGCCGTCTTTCGTCATAACCAGAATTGGGGTTTCACGCAAATACCCGATCTTTAATGTGCCCTCAGTGCCGAGGATTTCGGTGCGGATATCGTAGCCATACACTCCGTTGCGGCTGAGATCGACGGTGCCGAGCGCCCCGCTCCGGAAGTAGAGACTGGTGATGGCGTTGTCAATGTCTCCAATCTTTTTCATTTCTGGATACGCCAGCGTCCCGCCAATGCTGTAGACGCTTGCGATCTCACCCATGTACCAGCGCGCAAGATCCAAATCATGGATACCGCAATCTATGAACAAGCCTCCGCTGTGGGCCGGATCGAGGTATTCAAGGCTGGGTCGATACGGATCACGAGAAGATGACTTGAAGACCACCGGCTTTCCAATCAGACCCTCATCAATCTTGCGCTTGGCCGCCAAATACCCTTTGTCGAAACGTCTCATAAAACCCATTTGAAAGAACACACCCGTCTGCTCGACGGTGCGGAGCATCTCACGCGCTTCATCCAATGAGATAGACAATGGTTTCTCACAAAAGATCGGCAGCCCGCGTTTCGCTGCCGCCGACACAATCTCTTTATGCGTGCTGGTTGGACTGACTATAACTACGCCCTCGACTGCCTCATCGGCGATCAAGTCCTGATAGCTGCCGTATTTTTTGGAGATGCCCAACTCCGCCGCGAGCGCCGTGGCCGCAGTTTCGTTCACATCGGACACAGCCGCAATTTCAGCCCTGGCAATGCGGCCGTTAAAATACCTGCAATAACTACTGCCGAGCCGTCCCAAGCCTACGACGCCCACTCTTAACCTCTTACTCATCGCTGATTCGCTCCCGCTTATTTATTTGCGTCCATCGCGGCCGCGTTCTCTTTCGTAATTAGTTTGATTGGTACAACCACTTCCTCTTTGACTGGCTCGCCCTTAATTAAATGGTAGGCGTTCTCGACCGCCATCGCGCCCATTGTGGCGGGCGACTGCGCAACGGTACCGTCCATCGTGCCGCTCAGGACAGCCTTGCGCGCTTCGTCAGAAGCATCAAAGCCGATGACGATGATCTGCCCGGTTTTTTTGGCGGCAGCAATCGCTTCGAGTGCTCCGAGCGCCATCAAGTCGCTACAGGCAAACACGGCCTGCACCTCTGGATGAGATTGAAGGATGTTCTGGAAAACGTTGAAGCCCTGATCGCGCTCCCAATTTGCGGTCTGCGAAGCGACAATTTCGATGCCCGGCGTCGCTTTGAGGGCATCGCGGAAGCCTTTCAGACGAGAGTCACCCGTCTCATGACCTGGAATGCCCTCGAGCACAGCAACCTTGCCTTTGCCGCCAAGCTGCTTGGCGATGCGCTCGCCTGCGAGTTTGCCGCCCTCGTAGTTATCCGAGCCGATGAAGGTCGCTACCTTTCCTTTCGAGTCGCTCAGGGCCTTGGCATCCACGCGTGTGTCAACGATGACCACTGGAATGTTTGCGCTATTGGCCTTGTTGATGGCCGGTACAATTTCGCGCGAACCAGACGGCGTGACGCACAGCGCGGCGATTTTGGTTTGGATCAGGTTCTCAACAATTTGCATCTGCTTTTCGACATCCACCTCGCGCTCAGCCGACTGCACAATCAAATTCACTCCCAGCTTCTTAGCTTCTTCTTCGGCGCCTTTTTGCATCTCGATAAAGAAGGGGTTATTGGCGGTCTTCATCACGAACGCAATTCTGGGCGCACTACCAGCTTGCTCCTGCCCTCGCTGGCAACTTATGAAAATAATCGACAGTGTTCCCAACAGAATCAGGATCAGACCCTTTTTCATAAAACTTTCTCCTTCTTGAAAGTGATTGGTTTGGACCTGCTATTTTCCCCGCCTCTTCAGCGCCATATCAATCAGCACGGCAACGATAATCACCGTACCGATAACAATTTGTTGAATGAAAGATGAGACGACCAGGAGATTAAGGCCATTCCTCAGGACTGCCATGATCAGCGCACCGATCAAAGTTCCTACTACAGTGCCCTCGCCTCCGAGCAAACTGGTGCCGCCAATCACGGTGGCAGCAATCGCGTCTAATTCGTATGACATGCCGGCGATGGGTTGTGCCGAATTCAATCTCGCCGTCAGCAGAATCGCCGCCAAACCGCTCAACAAGCCGGCGATACCGTATACCATCGTCTTATATAGTTTGACGTTGATACCGGACAGCAACGCGGCCTCTTCATTGCCGCCAATGGCATACGTGTAGCGGCCCAGCTTGGTGCGCCGTAAAACGAAGTGGGCGATCACGTAGACGCCAATCATGATGATCACCGGGGCCGGGACGCGGAGCACTTCGCCGGTAGCAAGCGAGCGGAAACCTTCCGAGAAGCCTGAGATCGGCCTTCCTTCCGTGAACATTAATGCCGCGCCGCGAGCGACACTCATCATGCCTAGCGTAGCGATAAAAGGAGGCAGACGTCCGACGGTGATCAGCAGGCCGTTTACCAGGCCGCAGAGGAGACCGGCCGCTAAACCAACTATCAACGCCAACGGCAGTGGGAGGCCGCTGTGAAGAACGCTCGCCATGACCACGCCAGCAAAGGCAAGCACCGACCCGACTGATAGATCGATCCCACCAGTGATGATGACGAAGGTCATGCCGACGGCGATAATCGCGATGATGGTCGCCTGCTCGGCAATATTCAGAAGATTCGAGATGGTCAGGAAGTGGGGTGTCAGAGCCCACAATACGAGAGCCAGCCCTAAGAGGCCCGACAAGGTGCCAAGCTGTCGTCCGTAGTGAGAGACAAAATTCTGTCTGAGGGCTATTCGCCCAGGGCACATTGTAAGACCCTTTCCTGAGTAGCCTCCGCGGCGGAAAACTCACCCGTGATTCTGCCCCCCCGCATCACCAGAATGCGGTCACTCATGCCCAGGACCTCGAGCATCTCCGAAGAGATCATGATGATGGCGACGCCGGACGCTGTGAGCCTGTTCATCAACTGATAGATTTCGGCCTTCGCGCCCACGTCCACGCCCCGCGTCGGCTCATCGAATATAAAGACTTCGGACTTACAGCAAAGCCACTTGCTGAGCACAACCTTCTGTTGATTGCCGCCGCTTAAATAAACAACCTTCTGATTGAGACTCGGTGTTTTAATCCGAAGATCTTTGACATAGCAATCAGCGGCCTGTTGCTCCTCCTGAGCGTTCATTAGGCCCCACCTGGAAAACTTGTCTACGCTTGCAAGGCATAGGTTCTCTTTTACCGATAGCGGCAAGACCAGGCCTTGCGACTTTCTGTCTTCGGTGAGGAACCCAATGCCGGAATTGATGGCAGCGCGCGGCGAGCCGATTCGCTGTGGCGAGCCGTTGATTGAAATAGTCCCTGAAGCGATCTTATCGAGACCGAAAATGGCGCGCGCCAGTTCCGTTCGCCCAGCGCCCAGCAAACCCGCAATGCCCAGCACTTCTCCCTTACGAAGTGAAAAACTGATGTCCTTCAAACCCCCCTGCGTATTTAGTCCCTCGACACGCAAGACTTCCGGTCCGAGCTCGGCCCGCTCTTTCGGAAACAACTCCGTCAACTCGCGATTCACCATCAGCCGAATCAACTCAGACTTACTCATCTCGGGCACATCGTAAGTGCCGACGGTGCGCCCGTCTCGCAAAACAGTAACGCGGTCGCCGATTTCAAACAGTTCCTCCATGCGGTGCGAGATATAGACGATTGAGACGCCTTTATCTCTAAGGCTGCGAATGATGGCGAAGAGTTCTTTGATTTCGTGCTCGGTGAGGGCGGCGGTAGGCTCGTCCATGATCAGGATCCTGGCGTCCAGTGAGAGCGCCTTGGCCACTTCGATCATCTGTTGTTCAGCTACCTTGAGCTCTTTGATTAACTTATGAGGATCGAGGGTCAATCCCAGGCCCTTTAAGGCGCGCGTCGCCGCTTGAAATATTGCGCGTTGATCGATCAGTCCGAACCGACGAGGCTCGCGCCCGAGAAAAATGTTTTCACCGGCCGACAAATGCGGAATGAGATTGAATTCCTGGTAGATGGTACTGATGCCCAGCGTTAGCGCATGTTTCGGATTCTTGATCTCGACGTCCTGACCGTCGAAAACGATCTGCCCTGCGCTTTTCTGATAGGCCCCGCTCAGAATTTTCATGAGCGTGGATTTGCCCGCGCCGTTCTCGCCGAGAAGGATATGAACCTCGCCGCGTCGCAAATCGAAATCAACGTCGTCCAAGGCCACAACGCCGGGGAACGTCTTCCTAATGTGACGCATTTGCAGGACGGGGGCATCTGCCATCTAGGTCGACCCTTCTTGCAAAAACAAGTTGGACCATCCACTATCCTCGATCAAGAGCCAATCAACTAAAAAAACAGGCATGAAATGCTTGCTTTTCATGCTGATCCAATCTGAGGCCTCTTTTTAGAGAAAGCTTCGTTCTCGCTTAACCGCCTCGTCATAACTTTCGCGTGCGCGCTTAACCGATTCCATTTCCGAAACTCCGGCTACCGGTACGTCCCACCACGACTCGTATCCGGGCACGCGCACCTCTTTATCAACTTCTATAACTATAACGGTGGTCCGTTCATGCTGGCGCGCCTCGTTGAGGGCTTGCTGCAGATCGTCTCGCGTCACCGCGCGAATCACGTGCGCCCCCAAACTTTCGGCGTTGGCTGCGAAGTCAACTTCGAGTCGCCCACCGTCCAGTTGCCCGCTCTCCGCGCGACGGGCCCTGTAATCTGTGCCAAAGCCGCCTGAACCCAAAGCCTGGGACAGCCCGCCGATGCTGCTGAAGCCATAGTTATTCAGCAGGATGATATTTAGTTTGACCCCCTCCTGAATCGCCGTGACGATCTCGCTGGACATCATCAGGTAAGAGCCATCGCCGACCATCACATAGACTTCACGCGATGGGTCGGCCATCTTCACGCCAAGCCCGCCGGCAATCTCATAACCCATGCAGGAGTTGCCATATTCCAGGTGATAACCTTTCGGATTGCGCGTGCGCCAGAGTTTGTGCAGATCCCCCGGCAAACTACCGGCGGCGCAGACCACGACGTCCTCCGGCCTCGAAAAACTGTTGACGATTCCGATGACTTCGCTCTGGCTAATAGGCGGCGTTTGCAGGAGATTAAACAAACGCTCGACCTCCGCCCGCCACTGCTCTTTGAAGGAGGCGATGCGAGAAGCGTACTCGTCGTCGACCCGATAGCCTTCGAGCGCTCCTCGTAATTCATGGAGCGTCACGCGCGCGTCGGCCACGAGTGGAAGCGCCGCGTGTTTATGGGCATCGAATTCAGCCACGTTGATGCTAACGAAGCGGACGCTGGGATTCTGAAATGCGGTTTTGGACGCAGTCGTAAAATCGCTGAGGCGCGTTCCAATAGCAATCACAAGGTCCGCCTCACGCGCGATGATGTTAGCGCCAGGAGTGCCGGTCGCGCCGAGGGCTTCAAGATTTTGGGGATGGTCCCAGGGCAGCGCCCCCTTGCCCGCCATCGTCTCGCCAACCGGAATGCCGGTCTGCTCGACTAAGAGCGCGAGTGCTGCGACCGCTTCGCTGTAGATGACGCCGCCTCCCGCGATAATGAATGGCTTCTGAGCAGCACGAATCCATTCGACGGCACGCAACAGAAGGGTGCGGTCAGCCAGTGGCCGTGAGATGTGCCAGATACGCGGCTCAAAAAGTTCTACCGTATAATTCCACGCTTCTGCCTGCACGTCTTGGGGAAGCGCGAGTGTGACCGCGCCCGTGTCAGCGCGTGAGGTCAAAACACGCATAGCCTCCATCAGAGCAGACGGCAGTTGATCAGGACGATTGATCCGATCCCAGTAGCGTGAGACAGGCTTGAAAGCGTCGTTCACCGAAATGTCCTGAGTGTGGCTTGACTCGAGTTGTTGGAGCACTGGCGCTACGTTGCGACGCGCGAAGATGTCGCCGGGCAGCAGCAGCACAGGTAGGCGATTGATCGTGGCCGTCGCTGCGCCGGTGATCATGTTTGTCGCTCCTGGTCCAACCGAAGACGTACAGGCAAAGGTGCCCAGCCGGTTCTTCATCTTGGCGTAAGCCGTGGCCGTGTGGACCATCGCCTGCTCGTTACGAGCCAGGTAAAAACGAAAGTCCGGCGTTTGCTGCAAAGCCTGTCCGATACCAGCCAAGTTGCCATGTCCGAAAATGCCCCAAACGCCGGCGAAGAAAGGCGACTCGTTTCCGTCGCACTCGACAAACTGGTTTTTTAGAAACGTGATGAGTGCCTGGGCGGTAGTTAAACTTCTAGTTTTCATCGTCGCTGCGCGAAATTGGATCGAAATCGGATTCTGTTGGCCCCCCTACGCTGGCGAAGGTTCGAAGTAGGTAGCCATCTGATTCAGGCCGTGGCCGCGCCACGATTCTTGTTCTTCCAAAGCGCGTTCAACGGTCAAGTTGTGGTGAATGATGGAGCCGGCGGCCTGGGCCACAACAAGCGGGTCTTGCGGTCCTGGGAAGAGCACGTTACGTCCAACCAGCGCGCCACGCACATTCGTGCCGGCACCCAGGCCAGCCTCGATTTCTCGTAACAGAGGGGTGGCGTCGCCGACCGACTCGCCGCCCAGCAGTAGAATAGGCAGCGTCGTTGCTCGTGCCACCACCTCGTAGTCTTTGCAGTAAGGTAACTTCAGCCACATGTAACGGCTGCTGTCACCTAATGCTGACGCCACGCCTACGATCTTCGCTAACGCTTCCGCATTCTTGACCACGCGATAGCTCCCATCTTCTTTGATGACGGGTAAAGGCTCGAGAAATGTCGGGAGGCTCAGCGCGTTCATTTCCGTGATCGTGCGGGCGCAGTAGAGCATGGTATTGAGCGAGCCTGGCTCTTCATCGCAGATGCGGAGCAAAAGTTTTGCTCCGTCCAGAGCCATGGCGGCACAGGTCGCCGGTGATACGCCCGTGATCGGATCATCCATTTCCCAACTGCTCCCAGCCAACCCGCCTCGATTGAGACTGCCAATGAGCAGCCTGCCATCGAGCAGAGCAGGGCCGCCAGCTTCAAGGATCAAATGATGGAGGATCAGCAAGTCTTCGAGTATGTCCATGGTCGCCATCACGCCATCCACCACATCGCTTTGCAGTACACGAACAATACGTGCGAGATAACCATGACGGTCTGCCATTCTCAGCGGATCATCGCCGACTTTCGTGACGCGGCGGGCAGGATGATCCGCTGCCAGAATGTTGAGCCGTCCGCCGGACGTGAGCGTGCTGCGTCGCTTCCGCGCCTGGGCGGCGCGAAGAGGGCAATCCGGGTCTGCCAGCCGAACCTCAGTTATCTTCGCCAGCACCGAAGCGGGGAGAAACTTTTCGTCAAGAAACCCCTGCATCTAGAATCCTCCGCGCTCTTCGATAAATGTTAAGGCTTCCTGTTCGTAGGGCATAAAATTGGCGCAGCCGTGCCGTGTGACCACAATTGCGCCGCAGGCATTTCCCATCCGCGCCGATTTGTACCAGTCCCAGCCTTTGAGATAGCCATACAGAAAACCGCTGGCGAAAGCATCTCCGGCACCCAGAACGTTTTGAATCTCGATCGGAAATGTCGCGGCCTCGATTGCTTCGCCGCCCTTCAAGTACACCGTAGTGCCCTCTCCCCCGCGCTTGAGCGCCAGAGCATCGGGGCCATTACTGAGAATCTCCTCCACAGCTCTTAAGACATCGCCACTCACACGAGCCCCGGAAACCTGCGAATGTTCTATCGAAACAGAGACACCTTCGTGGAGTGCTCCAGCCTTAACCTCATCCGCCGTACCAATCACCACATCCGTCAAGCGCAAGACCGACCGTACGGTGACACCAAAGGCTCGCTCGTCGTGCCACTGATCTGGACGAAAATCCAGGTCGAGGACGACCTTGGTGCCGGAGTTACGGGCGCGCTCGGCGGCGAAGATGGTGGCACTCCGGCTAGGGTCCCGGCTGAGTCCGGTGCCGGAGATCAACAGAACGTGGCTATCAGCTATGGGTGCGGCCAGCACGTCGTCGACCGTCAGTTCAATGTCGGCGCAATTGTCACGGTAGTAGACGAGGGGAAATTTATCCGGCGGCTCGATACCAAGAATGACGGCACTCGTGCGCCGGCCCGGTTTGCGTGGAATGAAGCTCGTGACGATCCCTTCCTGCTCAAGGAAGTGGAGCAGGAAATCCCCAACCGGGTCCTGTCCGACCGCCGTTAGTAACACCGAGCGCAGCCCCAAGCGGCGTGTGCCGACCGAGATGTTCGTTGGGCAACCGCCCACATAGGATGCGAAGTTCTTGATCTCGGGAAAGGGCGCGCCGATGTCATTCGCGTATAAGTCAATGGAGCTGCGACCCATCGGCAGAATGTCGAATTTTCGATCTGCCATTAACTTTCTTTTCCTCGAGTCACGAGCGGCACGCGTGGGTCTTTTTCCCGCCAAGTCCCGCGCACCCAGGCGTAGTCAGGATCGTCAGAAGCCGCCATCGAACGCGCACTGCCCGCCAGTGCATTGAGGTAATAAACGTTGTATCCGTGGGCGGCCACTACCGGATGATACCCTTCTGGAACCAACACCAATTCACCGTCGCGCACGGTAAGCGTCTGGTCCAGGCGCCCATCTGCTGTATAGACTCTCTGAATCGCATACCCTTCAGGTCGATCCACCTTGTAATAATAAAGCTCTTCAAGGTCCACCTCATCAGGCGGGTTATGTATGTCATGTTTGTGTGGCGGATAGCTGGACCAATTCCCGCTCGGAGTATAGACCTCGACGAGAAGTAGTCGTTGTGCGGGAAACTCCGGCTTCAGGATGTGATTGATCTGACGCGTCGCGTTCTCGCCGCCCCGTACTTCAACTTCAATGTCGTCCGGCGTCACGAGCCGCGCCGGGAAAGTCTCTTCGGCGCGCGAGAAACAAAGCGCTAGTTCACATTCCGTCTCAGCCGAGACCGTGAACTCTGTCTCAATAGGCAAGTAGACGGCGGTCGGTAATCCATCAAAGACGTGTGCCCGGCTTCCAATATTAGGCCAGGAGCCGGCTGTTGAGTTCACCGAGCAGCGTCCGCCCAACACCACCATTCCCAGTTCAGTTGCGGCCGTCTCGCTCTGAAATTTCTCACCGCGCAACAGCTTACGTATGCTTAGAGTCAGATACTGGTAGCCAGTAGACTTCGGCGTCACGAGCAGCGTTTCTCCGGGCGCCGATTTGGAAGAGGCAGGTTTGATTAGCAAGTTTTCTGTATCTTGCGGCATCCTGGTTGACTCCGTATGCGGTTCAAGATTTCGGTGGGGCCGTCGATTCACGCACGATCAGTTCACCCTCTACTTTGATATTAGTCTTAGAGTCAATGCGCGAAAGGAGTTTGATCATTATTTCCATAGCCATGCGCCCCATCTGGTGTTTCGGTTGGCTCACAGTAGTTAGCAATGGAGAGGTATAAGAAGCGATGGCCAGATCATCAAATCCAACCAGCGAGAGCTCCTCCGGGACCTTGATCCCGTGTCCATGAAGCGCGCGTAAAGCTCCCAGCGCTGACATATCGTTATAGCAAAAAACCGCTGTCGGAGGATTGGGTAGCGCTAGAAGCCGTTCCATCGCTTGACCCCCTTCCTTCGGCTTACCATCGCCGTGAACTACGAGTTCCGGTAAGAATGGATATTCGGCGAAGGCCAGCGCCTGTCGGTAGCCTGCAAGGCGTTCGATGTCAGACTGAAAACCACCGCGGTCACCAATGTAAGCAATTCGCTTGTGGCCCAGGCCGATCAAATGTCGCATGACTTCAGTGCTGGCTTTAATGTTGTCAATCGTCACTGAGTAAATGAACCCATCGGTCTCATCAGGGTGTTGATTGTTAATGAGCACAATCGGAACTTTTAACTGGCTCAAGAGGGGTACATAGAGGGCTCCAACGCGTGACGCTGTAACAAGAATGCCGTCCACGCGACGCTCATGAAAAGAGTGGACCACCTTGACTTCACGATCTGGATTGGCATTGGAGTTTGCGAGAAAGACTGAATAACCGTAATCATTTGCCGCCTCTTCAACGCCGCTAATGACATCGGCGATAAACGGATCGGCGATGCTGGTCACGACTACGCCAATCGTTTTCGTCTTTTTGGTTGCCAGGCTGCGCGCAATTGCGCTCGGCCGGTAGCCTAAGCTAGCTGCTATCTGCCGAATCCGCTTCGCTGTTTCACCCTTTACTAATGGGCTATCGCTTAAAGCTCTCGAGACAGTCGGGTGTGAAACCTTGGCGGCCCGCGCGATATCTTTGATTGATACGTGTTGCATTCGATTACAACCGAGTGCACTCAATTGAAAAAGGTTTGTTGCGAGACCCTATGTGGAATCAATGTGGTGCTTCTCGATTCTTATGCGAATGCACACGTGTTCAGCACCAGTCAAAACATAAAGCAGCTCAGAGGCTGCCTTGTCTAACATTTGAGAATGCTCGAAAAGGTAGGCTTTCTACCTCGTCTTGTAATGGGTCTCAAATCTATCGCCCTCAGCTGTTAGTGTCAAGAGTTCGAAACACTGAGTCTCACGCTCACACCGCAAGATGTGACCGAGTAAGATCTTGAACCGCTACGCGAGGCGGGCCTCTTGGATAGCGCAATTCATGACGCAGCGGCGATCGCCTGTCACTACCAGAAACGCTATTTGGGCAGCAGAGCACTATCGGCAACGCATTTAGCACCTTCCGATTTCACGAGTGCGTCCGTAACAAACTACCAAATGCCAGCAGCGATCGCGGTCGATGAGCTGTATGACACATTCTTGCCAATTCGAAATATGAGAACACTGTAAGTTTGGACGGAGAATGATCTCAGTCAAGCAGCCCGTCGCCTAACACACCTGTGCCTGTGATGTTCAATGAATTTCTTCCCGATACCCAGAAGATTGGACGAGGCGTAATAGTCAACCAAACGGGGAACAGGTGCTGGAAAGTAACAAACAAGCCTTCGCGTCTGAATTTGTGCAGCGCGCGCAGTTCACTTCCGCTTATCCGACATCCATGTCGCCGACTCAATTTGTCGATGCGCTTTTCGCAACTGCTGGCGTGATGCCTTCAGATACTGATCGCATGGCCGCCATCAACGAGTTCAGTTCCGCGATCACCAGCGCCGACGCAACGGCTCGCGCACGTTCGTTGCGAGGCGTGGCAGAGCACTCGACCTTCGCGCAACGGGAATTCAATCGGGCGTTTGTCCTGGTGCAGTACTTTGGTTATTTGCGAAGAAATCCAAACGACGCTTGAACTTCGACGGTTACAACTTTTGGTTAAATAAACTTAACACTTTCAACGGCAATTTCGCCGACGCGGAAATGGTCAAGGCGTTTATCCACTCGAGTGAGTACCGGCAGAGGTTTGGGCCGTAAGAAGTTGGAAAACGCAATCGTGAGGAGTTGGATCGATCCGCGCGTCCATTAAGAGTCCAATAAGCGTTCCCGTGAGTCCTCAGAGTGCGATAAAGTGCTATCCATGCCGCCAAGTTTCATTGAATTACAGTGAATCGCTTCTCTTTCACGGCGGCGACAGGGGTTCGACTCCCGTACGGGACGCCAAATCTATCAATCACAGCTCTTCTCATTTTTCGCAGCGCGTCCAGAAAGGTCTCGCCTTAATTGCTTCTTTATAATGCGTAGAATTTAGCTGTGATAACTCCGTGTTCATAGTCGCACCTTACGGCATATCCACCAGCGAGCGACGGCATCTCGATCTCATATCCGCTGGGCACTGTGCTCTTAGCGCCGTAGTTCGGAATTCTATAGTCGTCGACCTGCTGGCATTGAGCATCGATGACGTTATGTATACTAAAAATCCTTCCATTTGCATGAAACTCCAGTTTCACGGCGCCGATAAGTTGCCGGTTTTTCTCCAGCCTAAGAATAAAGGGTTGTTCCTTTGACTCGTCAGAAGCAAGAATCTGGACGTCATATGACCCGGCCTCGATCGGAACGACACGTCTTACACCCTGAGCAAACGCAGAGAAACATCCGTCCGGAACTGTTTTGGTTGCGGAAACAGCAAGTGTGGCGGTAGGGGCGGGAGTCGTGTTGACGTTCGCACCACTGGTGTTCGGCCTCGATCCGAAGATCTTGTCCCAATTTGCGATTAGTGCCGCTCCAAGCACACCAATCAGCCCAATAATCGCAATGGTCAGCTGAATCCTTGTTGGTTTGTCACTCATCGAACTTATTGCTGAGGAGTTTTTGTTATGACGCGACGTGCTACATTCTACGCCGTTAGCGAACCGGTTTTAAGAGATATTTCAAACCTTCGGCTGCTCGCCTCCGCGGGTCGCTTACATCCGCCGCTGCTGCTTCCGCTATGGGACGCTACAACGAAGCCATTAGCGAATATGAAGCCAATATCCGTTTAGGTGGAGACAGTACGAGCGTCCAATCTTTTCCTGGGTTTTGCTTTGGCAAAGGCAGGACGACGGAACGAAGCTGAGTCGATTCTTAAAAAGTTGGAGACGACGAAAGCATATGTCTCGCCAGCTGAGTTGGCGATCCTCTACTTAGGACTTGGCGATAAAGAACAGGCGCTCTCCGCGCTTGAGCGTGCTTACGCAGCCCACGACCTGCAGCTGGGGTACCTCGGAGTAGAGCAGCACTTTGACTCGCTGCGCTCCGAACCTCGCTTTCAGGAACTCATTCGCAAAGTCGGCCTGACAGGTTTAGAAGGTCTCACAAAGGAAAAGTCCTATTTCCGGTTCCAATCAACCTAGAGATAGTTGTTAAGTTGCATGGCGTCACCAGCTTGCAATACTAAGCGGACGCGGGCAGCGATGATTACTCGATGAGGTTAGTTCGTATCGTATCGAGGGGGTGGTCGATCAAGGGTTGCACTTCGTCGACGAATCTCACGGTATGAGGTAGATCTACGTGATTGTCGAATGCCGCCTCGTTTACCCAACGCGAGTGGATGTAGAAAAGCCGCGAATCTCGGATTGAGCGGAACGCATGGATGCTCAGACAACCGGCTTCCTTTCGCGTAGGCGGAATAACGTTGCGTAGCGCCTTCTCAACACCAACCTCGTCACCTGGTAGAGCATGAAATCGTGCAAAGATGAATAGTTCCATGATTCCTCTTCAGACTGTCTGGCGTGTCATGCGCACAAATCAATCTTTCACTCGCGTGTCGGTCGCGATCCAATTTACTTCCCAGGTCTTGCCTCCATCATCCGAGAACGACTGTTCGAAACGGGCCGATATCGGAGTGATGTCAGAAATAATAAAGCGAACAAAGATGGCTCGGCCATTGAGTGTTTCCTGATCGTAGAATTCGCCGCGGCCATTTTTGAACTCGCCCATCGTGGGCTCGCTCATACTGCCGCTGTTGATGTTGGAAAAATTGAGGCTCCACTGGTGCGCTTCTGGGTTGTACAATCGCAGACTCAAACCCTGGAAGTGACCCGCCGGCCCACTGGCCTCAAGCTCCAACAAATTGGCGCGGCCATTCCAAACCTTTCGAACGATTGAAGTGCCTTCGTATTCGACCCAGGTAGTCGAACCGGTTAACGGCCGCAGGAGACGCTTTAAGTGGGTCTTCCAGGTCCCGATCTCCCAATCGAAATCATGCTGCCCATCCCTCATGGCTGACTGTGTTTTAACTTGCGCGGTAGTCGTCTGCGAAAATGAGATTAGCAGCAGACAGCCAAGCGCAAGTAAGCTCGCCAATAAATGGGTTCTCGCAAGCCGAAAACTGATCATTGTCTCTTCTCCAGTTGCGTCAGGCACGCGGGACGATCTGGCTGCACCTCCGAATGGTTCTCGGGGGCGCCTCAATCCTCAACATGCGCTCTATTGATTCAGCCATATATATAATGGGAGAATTGGTTAGCTGCAATAACCAATCTTAAGTGGTTTGACATGACCAATTTACCATGACCGCTTTGTTGTCATCGAAAAGTCAATTAGGCAGAGTCGGGACACTTATATCCATCGACCGCCAGGCACCGGAGCCACTTTACCAGCAAATCTATGGGGCCTTCAGGACGAGAATAGTCAAAGGAGAACTGCGCGCCGGCCAAATCCTTCCCTCAACTCGCCAGCTCGCGCGCGATCTGCACGTGTCTCGCTTTCCCGTTCTCAACGCCTACGCCCAGCTTCTCGCCGAAGGATATTTTGAAAGCCGCATCGGCTCCGGAACGTTTATCGCCAGTTCATTGCCGGCAGAGCCGGCTCGTCCAAACGGCAAGAGCCTGGCCGCGTCAGGGCTGCGTGCGATCGCCGCACCTGCTTCAACTCTGCCTCAAAACTTTTGGCCCTGGCGGAACACAAGGCTTGGACCCTTTCAAGTTGGCCAACGGGACCTCGAGCACTTCCCATTAAACACATGGTCGAAGCTTATCGCACGCTACTCGCGCAAGATTAGAACGAGTGAGCTTCACTACGGAGACCCAATGGGCTCGGAGGTGCTCCGAAGAGCAATCAGCGTGTATCTGAGAACTTCGCGCAGGGTCTTGTGTGAAGCGGATCAGATAATGATCGTGAGTGGATCTCAGCAGGCCCTCGATATCACTACGCGCGTATTGCTGGATCCGGGAGCAGAGGTCTGGGTTGAAGAACCCGGATATTGGCTCGTGCACCACGTATTAAAAATCGCAAGGTGCCGGGAGGTACTTGTCCAAGTCGACGCGCAAGGACTGGATGTCCTCGCGGGAACCAAACTAAGCCCAAATGCGCGCGCCGCTTTCGTCGCGCCGTCTCACCAATTTCCACTCGGAGTCACGATGACCGCGACGCGCCGCTTTCAACTGTTGGAGTGGGCTCAGAACGCGGGTTCCTGGATCATCGAAGATGACTACGACAGCGAATACCGCTATGAGAGTCCCCCGCTTTCATCTCTGCAGGGTCTCGATACCAACGCTCGCGTAATCTACATTGGGACCTTCAGCAAGGTATTATTTCCATCGTTGCGTGTGGGATACATTGTCATTCCGCCCGATCTCATTGAGCGTTTCGCCGTGGTCCGTCAAGCGATGGATTTGGGCCCCTCGCCGACCAATCAGGCCGTGCTCACAGAATTCATCCGGGAAGGACATTTTGCACGGCATATCCGAAAGATGCGGCAGATTTATGGAGAGCGTCGTCGCGTGCTCGTCAAAGAAATCGAACGGGAACTTGGCGCGTGCGCCACGATCCTGGGCGGAGAAGCCGGCCTGCACCTAACGATCCTGATCGATGGGATTAAGGATCAAGAAATTGCCGCGAAGGCCGCCGAACAAAACCTATGGCTCGCCGCCTTATCTCGTTCATACGCGGGTGAAACGCCACGCTCGGGATTCGTTTTGGGCTTTGGGAATTCACGAGCATCTGAGATACCCGGCGCAGTAAGTCTCTTGAGCAAGCTTCTTAAAGCATAAGCCAGGCCGAGGGGCCCAGCGACCATGCTCCTTGAAGTAGCGTAGTTCTTCGAGTTTCGGGGTTGCTCCCCCCACGACTTCATTGGATACATTGGGAGAACTGCTCGACATCCAGCTCGACCAGAGGCACACCCAGAATCTTCTTATTCCGGATGCCGATCGCGTTGAACGAGATATCGACGCGGCCCGTTTTATCGATCACGGACTGTAGATGCTTGTCCACAGCTTGCTCGTCGAGAGCGTCGACCTCCTCCGCCTCGGCGGATCCGCCGGCGGAAACGATGTCCTTAACGACCGCTTCGACCGGTGCCCGGTGGCGCCCGGTGAGAAAAAGCTTGGCCCCCTCGCTCGCAAAGGCGCTCAATTTGAAGCCAGAAAAATTGAGAGGCTAGTAGAGCTTATTCTTAGCGACAATCCTAAAATAAGCCAAAAAATTATCGCAAAGGTGCGCCGGGGTGAGGCCGTTTTTCCGGAATACTTGGATTAAAGACTTCTTCCAGGCCATTGAATATCAGCAGACAAAGTCATCAGCTAGACTCTGGATCAAAGGCTCACTGTTCCCTTTGGCCATCTCGGAAAAGAGGTCTTGCATTAGTTGTTTGTTCTCGCCTGCTCCCATGAGTTCGTTCCTTCGCGCTTCGTCACGTTTATTTGTTCGTTTGCTACTCTTAAGTCGAACGACACAACGCTTAGTCGACATCGGCCGAATATTTTTGTGCATAACGTTCAGTTTGATGAGGCCGTTATTGCGGCTGAGCTCGCCTCTTTTGCACGTAAACCTCGTCATTATTTCGCATACTGATCTGTGCCTAGGAAGTGCAGGGAAACATAAAGTTCGTCTCCGATCACCCAACTATCATGCGGAGCAGGCGGCACGTAGAACAAAGTGCCCGGGGTGAGTTCTACTACACTCCCATCTTTCATGGCTGCCGTAGCACGACCTGAAACAACCATTCCGACGTGTTCGACTTCACAAAGCGGAGTTCCTGCAACCGGACTCACATGTTCTGACCATTTCCAGCCAGGTTCATAGCTGGCCCTGCCAATCGTCATCCCTCCGATGTGCACAATCTCGAACTTTCCTTTGTCAAAGAGACGCGTTTCATCAGGCGCCTCGAACCGCTTCAGGATTACGTCTAGCATTTTCTATCTCCTTTGCAGATTTAGGATTTCCTCTGTCTGCTGGTCAGTGGGGAAGTACGATTCAATGGCCAGCTCCGAGAGAGTCACATCGATCGGGGTTCCAAAGACAGTTACTGTGCCTATGAATGAAAGCTCCCCTTCCTTTTTCAGAAGACGGAGAGGAATTGAAATACCGGAGTTGGCAATCTCCGCCGTCGGCGGCGCATCTCTCGCCGTTTCTGGTTTCGGATAGCTCTTCAATTCCTGAAGTAGTTCCATCAAAAGCGCATCGGCGGTAGCTTCAACCTGGCGCCCGAGGTGCTTGAGAATGCCTCCCCGCCATTCTGAATAGTTCATGACCTGCGGTGTAAATCCTTTCGGATGCAGACACAGGCGCAGCATATTGACGGGAGGATTAAGCAATGACGGATCGACGTCCGTGAGCAGGATATTCGTCGCCGCCTTGTTTGCCGCCACCAGCGTCCAATGCCGGTCAAAGGCGAACGAAGGGTTCGGTTCAAGCCCATTCAGAATTAAGTCAACGGCGCGGCGGGCGGCAGGGAGCGACTTCTCATCAAGTGATCGCTCGGGAAAGACTGCTGCAAAGCCGGCTGACGCAAGCAGGACGTTGCGCTCGCGCAACGGAATTTCCAGACGTTCGGCGAGACGCAAAATCATCTCCCTACTCGGCTGCGAACGCCCGACTTCCAAAAAGCTCAAATGCCTTTGCGAAATCTCTGCTTCCAAAGCGAGATCAAGCTGGCTCAAACGCCGCCGTTCACGCCATTCGCGCAAAAGATCTCCCACCTTTCTGGATTCGACCGTTTGCATAATGGGAAATCTACACTAGAAAGAAATTGAACTCTATTACCTGCGAGGTAGTTGAATCCGCTTGACGAGTCTGAAAATATGCATTCAGGCCGGATACAAACAAACGTCGATGCCGAGGAGAAAAGATGAAACGAATTTTTATTCTTTTTTGCGCTCTTATCCTGGCGGCGACGACCGCGTTTGCTCAACAGACCGCCGCTCCGTCGAGGCCAGACGCTGGAAACATGGACCAAAAAGCAAAAATCGAAGACCTCATCAATCGCTATTTCGATTCCCTAAACGAAACCGACGAGAAACGCCGCCGCGAATTGAGTAAACAGGTCTGGGCGGAAAAAGGTAAATTTGGCACGCCGTATGGTGAAGTCGAAGGGCTGGATGCGATAGACGCGCTGATTGAGGGGGTACATAAAAAACTCCCAAACTCAACTGTCCGGCGAACGACCAAAATCGACGGCTTTGGCAATTACTTGCGCTGGGGTTTCACAGTGTCTGAAGCTAACGGAACACCGATCCTTAGCGGCGTGGACTTCGCCATCATCGAAAACGGAAAATTGCAATTGGTCATGGGCTTTTTCGACTTTGCACCGAAACATTGAAAACGCAAGAGCACAGTAAGTGATCTGTCGTTTATTACTGAAAACTAATTGACGAAGGCCTTTCATTCCGAGACCTGCCTTCATAGTTACGAAGTTCGATAGCGCTCTCGTCAGAAGATACCAAGCAAACTGAAATCAGCCAGGAGAAAGAGATGACGGATCAAAACCGCAAGTCTGAGCAATTCCGGGCAATGCATATCCCGGGAAAGCCGCTCGTGCTCTTTAACATCTGGGATGCAGGCAGCGCCAAGACAGTCGCTACGGCTGGTGCCAAGGCGATTGCGACTGGCAGTTGGTCAGTCGCCAACGCAAACAACTTTGCTGATGGCGAGCACGTGCCGCTTGCGTTGGCGATCGAGAATCTGCGCCGGATCGTCGGCGCGACGGACCTGCCAGTGACGATTGATCTGGAAAGCGGCTACGGCGATACGCCGGGAGCGGTGGGAGAGACGATCGGTTTGGCTATCGACGCGGGGGCTGTGGGCTGCAACCTGGAGGACAGCTTTCCAGCAAATGGAAGACTCCGTGAGACAATCGATCAATGCGAGCGAATCCGACGCGCGCGGCAGAAGGCCGATGCAACTAAAATCCGCTTCTTCATCAATGCTCGGACCGATGTTTTTTTTCAGGGGCGGCCTGAACAGCATAACGATGCGATGGTGGTTGAGGCGATCGAGCGAGCACGCGCATATGCCGAGGCTGGAGCGGACGGGCTGTTCGTGCCCGGTTTAGCGGATATCGCTTTGATCGCGCAACTCGCTAAAGCGTCGCCGCTTCCACTCAACATTATGGTCGGGGATGCCACGCCGGCCTTGCCGGTATTAGCAGAGCATGGCGTTGCCAGGGTGAGCTATGGCCCGGGTCCTTATTTGATGGCGATGAAGGCGCTGGAAGAAGCGGCGCGCGCGGCGAACATGTGATGCGAACTGGCTGGCGCGAATAGTATGCAGGCTAAAGGATGCGCTCTTTGGGGTAGAGTGGGCGGAATGGTTGGACCGAACGCTACCGGGTTCGCGCGGTGTACGAAGAGTGGAAGGAGCGAACCTCTTTTTCCCGGAAGAGATGCCGGATCAATCTGATCGCTAAAGAAACAGCGGGGCTTTGGAGTAACGGGCAACGCGTTGCCGGAAAAAATATCTGATGACATCCAATCGAACGGTAACTGTTTTTGGCGCGTACGGACACACTGGACGATTCGTTGTTTCGGAGTTATGCAAACGCGGATGGACGCCTATTCTCTCCGGTCGAGACCACGCGAAGCTGAAGGGCGTACGCGAGGCGCATCCGGAATTGGAAGTGCGCGTGGCGATGATCGACGATCCCGCGTCGCTTGACCATGCTGTATCTGGCGCCGCCGCAGTCATAAATTGCGCGGGGCCGTTCATTGATACCGCAACGCCGGTGATCGGTGCGGCGCTCCGTTCGGGCATTCACTATTTAGATGTGGCTGCGGAACAGCCGGCTGTCCTCGCCGTGTTCGAACGGTTTGCCGAAGCCGCGTGCAACGCGGGTATTGTGATCGCTCCGGCGATGGCGTTTTACGGCGGATTGGGCGATCTCCTCGCCACTGAGGCTATGGGCGAATGGGCTGAGGCAGACGAAATCAGCATCGCAGTCGCGCTCGATAGTTGGCAGCCGACCCGGGGAACTCGATTGACGGGCCAGCGCAATCCCGGACGGCGTTTCATCTTTTCGAGCAATAAATTGGAGCGCGCTGACCCACTACCAGCGCGCATGTGGGATTTTCCGGATCCGTTCGGGCCATTAGAAGTTGAAGGCCTCGCGTTAGCCGAAACTATCACTATCTCACGGCATCTTCAGACGCCTGAGATTCGCGCGTACGTGAATGTCGCGGCACTCTCGGACATTCGCAATCCTGACACGCCTGCGCCGATGGCGGTGGACGAGAGCGGACGCTCGTCTCAGATCTTTCTTGTGGATGTGATCGTGCGGAGGGGAAGCGAGAAGCGCCGAATCGTGGCGCGCGGGCGAGACATCTACGCGATCACGGCACCCATTGTGGTGGAAGCTACAGAACGCGTAGTTAAGGGGTTGGCGAAGAAGACTGGTGTAGTGGCCGCCGGAGAAGCCTTCGACGCGCGAGACTTTCTGAGATCACTCGGCCCGGCGGGTCTCTCCCTTGACGTTTAGTGGCTTATCCGTCCGGCGCTTCAGCACGGCGTCGCCAGAGTGAGTTACGGACCCGGTCCATACTTGATGGCCATGAGTTGCTGAAGAAAATAACCTTGCTCATCTCTAAATTTGTTCTTCGTCCAGAAAGCGCAAAACGAGATCGCTGACCTTGTTGTGCCGGTATAGTCTCTTTCCAAATACAAGTAGAGGCCAATCAGAGCGAAAGCAACTTTGATCGGGTTCGTATCTTGGTTCGCTGTTTGCGCTGCGAACGCATCAACTATGTGCTGATGTATGAAGCGCGGGTCGTCGTGAGCCAGCGTGTAATACGAAAGCTCGTAATATTTTTCTTGCTCTAGATTACTTTGATTCATAATGGCGGTTAGATATCTTGTAGCGGAACGCCATGCCCGTAAAGAAATATCAAGAGTTCATCCCTCACGTCACGCTACAGGACTCGGTAAAACGATTCTGGATATTGGAAAAGGAGTACGACGCGGAGGACAGCGTCGAGGAGGTTACTCCCGATGCCTGCGTCGAGCTGATATTCAACTTCGGCAGCCCTTATACACAAGCCAGTGATTCCGCCGCACGCGAGCTGCCGAACGTTTGCCTGATTGGGTTACTGAGCAAGCCACTGAAGTTGAAGGCCAGTGGATTAGTGAAAATCGTTGCCGTTCGATTTTACGCATGGGGGGCGCTCGCATTCATCAAAACCGCAACCAGCCGAGACTGTGCGACGGGAGTTGACCTCGATCCGATGTGGCGGCAGGCAATTCAGAGAGTTGCGGCCAATGTTCGTGCGGGCGAGTATCAAAAAGCTGTGGAAGAGATCGAAGACTTCCTGATTGGCATCCGGCTGAATACGTTATTTGATCATCAACAAGTACGGGCGGCGGCCAAACTTCTGTATCACTCGAAAGGACAATTCCGCGTTGCGGAACTGGCTGATTACTGCAACCTGTCAGTGCGTCAGCTTCAACGGCAGTTTGACGACGCCACAGGCGTCTCTCCGAAAACGCTGGCGCGAACTATTCGTTTCGAAGCAATTCGTGAACGCCTCATGTTTGAGCCGAACGCGAATCTGACCGACCTGGCATATGAATTTGGCTATACTGATCAGGCGCACTTCATCAAAGACTTCAAAGCCTTCACTGACAAAACGCCGGGCGAATTTGCCACCGAACTCGGTCAGATCCAAGAGATTTTGCGCGATAACGAGAACGTCGTGTTTTTACAATCGCCGCCTACGATGCCCGACTACAATGTGGACCAATTGACAAACGAAGGAGGCAGACGACGATGATCTTGAATATCTCGCTCGAAGCATCCCGAATGCGGAACTTGTCATTCTTCCTGGCGTGAGTCACTTCGCACCGCTGCAGAGGCCCGAGCAATTCAACATCGAAATGCTGGCATTTCTTGGCAAAGTTCTACGTTGAAGAAAGATAGCGGAACGTGGGCTAAGCTTCTTCTCCTCGGCTGGAGCGAGTTGTTATGCGCCATTACGGCCAAGTTCCCAGAAGGGACGAATCTCAATCACGCCTCGTGCTCGAGCGCACGGCGTATTTGACACGAGTTCGATGACCTCGTCCAGACTTTCAGCTTCTATAACGGAGAATCCTGCCAGCGGAAGGTCATGCTGAGCATAACGTTCGTTTGTGATTTCCAGCTTTTTGTCCCAGTTGCGAACCGATGTGACCGTGGGTCGCACGGCTGACATGAGATTACCTCGGTCCCTTATCACTTGATCGTGAGATTGTACTTCTTGCTTATCGTCTTCGCTCAATGAGTTCCATCCATCTTCGTCCCCGTAGGCAAGGCACAGGAATTTCATTCTTCTAC
>JBKOZZ010000089.1:0-26223 GCA_046726155.1 Acidobacteriota bacterium | reverse complement strand
GGGAAGCCTCTCTGCGATCATAAACAGATGACGCGCGAGATTGTTGCTGAGCTTCCATCCGTTTGTTATAGTTCTTCCATCCCCCGAAGTTGTCACCGGTCTTATCAAGGTTTAGAGCCTCGCTGCGTTAATAAGAGTTGAGGCGCGCGCAAGCTCGCTGAATTTCAATTGAGGAGGGTTCAGATGACAAAAAAGCAGGGCGACGACTTTGGATACTTGAGCAATGATCCTGACTACGTCCCTAATCCAGAGATCGAAGAATTCATGGAGGAAGAGATTGCTCGCGCTCCCAAAGACCCTGATCAGCTCGCGCATCGATTACGCAACAATACAGCCGCATCTCCCAAAGATGCGGGCGGGGACCTCGATGCAAGCTGGGAAGATGTAAATGAGAGTGGTTCAGAATCCGTAGGTGGTGACAATCCCACGCCCGATCAATCAATGGTCGAGGAAAATGCTAACGCGATGGGTGTGAATTTTGAGGATAACGAGGAGCTCGATTTTCTCGACAAAATTGAGCGGCGTGATCGCGACCGTTTTGAGTTGGACGAAGGTTCAAAAACTACCGAAGACACGATTTAGACCGGAGACTTCATGACTGCTCGCGCCGGAGCCTAAGGTTTACTTGAGACATATTTTGATCGTGGTTGCAGCGTAATTCTCTTAACGACGATCCTTTCCGCCGGCCGCTCCGTTCCCTCTTCAACCGGAGCCCGCATTATGATCTCCGCATTTGTGATTCCATCAATGACTCGTCCAAAGACCGTATAGTCTTCATCAAATTGTGGCGCTGCTTCGAGCGTAATAAAGAATTGGCAATTTGCTGTGTCGTGCGCCTGTGCTTCCGTTACCGCGGCGCGTCCGGCAAATTCCGGCGCCGCTCCGCGCCTGGCGGCGCCCACAGTGCCGCGGTCAAAGGGAATGTCGCTGAATTCGCCCGGCACGTTTGGATATGGTGAGTCTCCGGTACCGTCATTTTCAGGATTATCATCCTTCGACAGTGGATCGCCACCCTGAATCAGACCGGATGCGGAATTGATACGATGAAAAGTGGTGCCATCGTAAAAGCCTTCCTGAATCAGTTTCTTAAAACGCTCCACCATCTGTGGGGCCACATTGGGATAGAGCTCGATGACAATGTTGCCGTAATCTGCTGTTTCAATAATTGCCACCTGTTCGTCGGGGACAGGCTTGATCCCCTTCCTAACATTGCTGCCGGACGCGGAATCTGCCCCCTTGTCAAAATCTTTTACAGCCGTCTTTGGCTTGTTACAGCCAGAAACCATGAGAACTGCTACCAGCACGACGACCACGAAAGCAACGGGCAGCGAGCGACCGGTTTTGCCAGACAAAGATCTAAGCATGGCCATCAAAATCTGTTCCCTCCAAAGCTGGATCGTAAAACGAAGCGAGATCGGCAACTAAAGTTGGTTGGCGTAGCGGATTAGAATTGCTTTCGGCTGTCCAACAGAATAGTGACCGGACCATCGTTGATCAGCTCCACCTGCATCAAACTGCGAAAACTGCCGCTGGCAACTTCGATCGCAAGCCGCTGTATCTGCGCGATGAAGAATTCATATAAGGGTCTGGCCACCTCCGGTGCCGCGGCCTCGATCCAGGAAGGCCGAAGTCCGCGCCGCACATCTCCATAAAGGGTAAACTGCGAAATCACAAGCACTCCCCCGTCAATGTCTTTGACTGAACGATTCATCTTTCCGTCGTCATCGTCAAAGATTCGCAGCGCCGCGATCTTCGCCGCAAGATACTCCGCATCGGCCTCTGAATCATCGCGCGCCACGCCTAACAAAACGACGAGACCTTTTTTGATCTCGCCGACGACCTGGTCTTCGACAGTAACCTTCGCGCGCGTCACGCGCTGAATTACAGCTCGCATTAATTCAACGGGCGACAAAATTGTAGCTAATTACGCCCGTAACCTTCACTGGTTGCCCGCTAAGCTTGGTAGGCATAAATACTGCTTTGTACGCTGCCAATTCCGACGTACGCATCAAGAGTGATGGCCCTTGCGTGGCGCAGGCCCGAATCACTTTTCCCTTTTCATCAATAACAACACGTACCATGACCGTGCCGGACACTCGAGCGGCCCTGGCTTCGTCAGGATATGGTGGCTTCGGAATGCTAATCGCCTTCCCATTAATAACCGTACCTGCGATAGGCGGGAAGCTGGCGCCAGGTCGTAGCGGAAGTTTTTCCAACTCTCTCGCTCGTTCCTCCTGTCCCGTTTTATACAACAGACACGCGTAGCGATCACGAGCCTGCCTGAAGTCTTCAGAGTCGCCCGTTGGCGTATGCTTCTCTGTAATTGCGAATATGCGTTGGTACAAAGGTTCCGCCCTTTTGAAGTCTCCAACGGCTTGATAGTACTCGGCGAGGTAAGATGCCGCCGAAGCCACCGGCGGATCATCGGGCGCGTGAGCTTTTTCAGTTATTTCTAACGCGCGTCGGTAAAGCTTCTCTGTTTTTTCATGTTCACCAATAACAAACTTTATCAGCGCCACCCTTTGAAGCGCTGTGACCAGGCGAGGATCCGCCGGCGCGAAGTCTTCATAAGATTTGATGAGACGTTGAAATAGCGGTTCTGCGTCGTCATACTTTTGCAGCGCCATGTATAGTTCGGCCAGGTTATTGAGCGCGGTCCGCAGCGCGTCATCTGCTGGAGTAAACAACTTATCCCTAATCTGTAGGCAACGCTTTGCTAGTGGTAGCGCCTCCTTGTACTTGCGTTGGTCATAAAGTTTGGCGACCTCTACCGCCAACCTGGTGGCCTCCGTGACCTCAGGATTGTCAACCGACGCCTTGGAAGCAGTTGGAGTTTGTGATTGTAACGAAACGAACGGGAGTAGAATGAAAACGATGACCAGGAAAACCTGATGTTTTATCATCGACATTCCTCATCTACTTCTTAGGCGGCTTGCTGGGCCTGATCTCAACTCGACTGGGAAGACTGCGATCATCGTGGTGGAGAAGATCGATAACTACTTTCGCAATATCAAAAGGTTGCAACTGCCAGGCGCTTTTATCATCTGGCGAGTCGCCGCCAAATTCAGTATTTACCGAGCCGGGCATGATGTAACTAACCTTAATGCCATCGTGCCGCACCTCCTGCATTAGTGCTTCACTGAAGCCGTTAAGGCCAAATTTCGAAGCGTTGTAGGCGGCCATGCGCGGATGGGGGTGGGCGCCGGCCAGCGAAGAGATATTGATAATATAGCCGCCACCACGCTTCTTCATGAGCGGGATCGCTTCATGTGAACAGTAAAAGACGCCGAAGAGATTCGTTTCCAAAACCGCGCGAAAATCTTCAGGCGACATTTCTTCGACCGGCGCAAAGATTCCGATGCCGGCATTATTCACAAGGATATCAAGGCCGCCGAGTTCCACCACCGTGAGTTCGAACAGAGCTTTTATCTGGGCATGTGTTCGAACATCGCACACTATTCCGGTAGCGCTGCCTTTACCCAGCGCCACTAATTCGCCAAGCGTTTCATCGATCTCGTTTCGGCTCCGCGCGGTAATACGAACGTTCACGCCTTCTCGCACCAAAGCCTCAGCTATGCCACGGCCTATACCTTTAGTGCCGCCGGTGACGATTGCCACTTTGCCAGGAAGTTCCATCAGTGCTACTCATCAGCTCAGCTTCGCCTGCAAACGCTCGTTAACAACTTTTGGATTTGCTTTTCCTCTCGAGGCTTTCATCACCTGGCCTACAAAGAAGCCAAACAAGGTTTCCTTGCCTTCCCGATAACTTGCAACTTGCTGCGGATTGGCGGATAACACTTCGTCAATCAACGCATCGATCTCTGCCGAGTCACTAAGTTGGACCAAGCCCTGTTCCGCGACAATCGCGGCTGCGCTCTTACCGGAATTAAACATCTCAACCAGCACATCTTTGCCTTGCTTGCCGCTAATCTTCCCTTCATCGATGAGGCGGACGAGCGCCCCTAAG
Source organism: Acidobacteriota bacterium (assembly GCA_046726155.1). Lineage (GTDB taxonomy): Bacteria > Acidobacteriota > Blastocatellia > Pyrinomonadales > Pyrinomonadaceae > PSRF01. Next base: position 22,256 of record JBKOZZ010000089.1, on the reverse strand, counting down.
TCAACCGGCGAAACCGGCGAAGAACCGGCCAGTGTTCCAGCGCTTTCGAGCTCACGCAGAAGTTCGGTGCGTATCCAGTTTGCTGCGCCACGTGGATTACCTGAGGCTTCAGCGGCTTGCTCGTAGTAATCAGCAAGCGAACGTTCGGAAGTCAGTTGCGATGCATCGCTGAACGAGAGGCCATACTGTTCCATGAACCGGCGACGCCTGGCATCAGGCAGTTCCGGCATCTGGTCGCGCACTTTCTCGATAAATTCATCCGTAACGATTAGCGGCGGCAGATCCGGTTCGGGAAAATAGCGATAGTCATGGGCCTCTTCTTTGGAGCGCATGACGCGAGTTTCGGCGGCACGTTCGTCCCAGAGCCGCGTTTCCTGTTGCAATCGGCCGCCGGATTCAAGCACGCCAATCTGCCGGCTGATCTCAAACTCGATCGCGCGTTGCATAAACCGCACAGAGTTCAGGTTCTTCAACTCGACTTTGGTGCCAAACTTTTCCTCTCCGATTCGGCGGACCGAAACGTTTGCTTCGCAACGGAGATTGCCCTTCTCCATGTCGGCCTCGGATGCTCCCACCCATTGCAGGGCCCGGCGAACGTGATTGACGTAATCGTATGCTTCCCAGGAAGAACGAAAATCCGGTTCAGTAACAATCTCAGCGAGCGGCGTCCCCGCGCGATTCAGATCGATGTAGGAATAACGATCAACGTCGGGCAATCCTTCATGCACGTTTTTGCCGGCATCCTCTTCAAGATGGAGTCGCGTGATCGCTATCTTCTTGGCTCGCCATTCGACTGGATGACCTGCTTCATCTCGCTCGGCTGTCATGATTTCCAACTCACCGTTTGCCGAGAATGGTTTATCGTATTGTGAGATCTGATAACCCTTGGGGAGGTCGGGATAGAAATAATTTTTGCGGGAAAAAATCGATTGGTTATTGATGCGCAGACCGAGCGACAGGGCAGCGCGCGCGCCTAGTTCAATTACGCGCCGGTTAAGCACCGGCAGCGCCCCGGGTAAACCCAGACAGACAGGGCAGGTATTTCCGTTAGGCTCGTCGCCAAATCGTGTCGAACAGCCACAGAAGATTTTTGATTCAGTGCTCAGTTGAGCATGAATCTCCAACCCGATAATTGTTTCCCAGGCGTTGCTGGTCATTGGTCAGTTGGTCAGTGGTCAGGTCAGTTGTCAGTTGTCAGTTGTCAGTCGTCAGTTGTTGTTACTTTGTTAGTATCGCTGTCGGTGCCTGCCTCCTGCTCCTGCCTCCTGCTCCTGCCCTTACGGCCTGAGCCATCCCGGCGCTGCTCCGGCGCGTCGCGCTTCTTGTTCGAGTTCTCGCCATCGCGCATTGAGTCCGGCCCGCGCCGCTGACAACTCGTTGAAATGAGTGATCAGCTCACTCCGCTCATACGACTCATCGTATGCTGGAACTGTGTATCCAAAGCCGCCGATATTCGGGAACACCGGAAAGCGACCAGGAATTCCAAAAGGCCTTGCATATTGAAAAGATGTCAGGCCGCCGAAAGCGACGCGACCGCTGCGTCCTATATCTTTCCCAGGCGCGACAAATACGTTCGGCCGTTGCACCCGGTCCCCAGGGAAATGGCGCCTTGCTCCGAAATTTCCGAATGGCCTTCTGCCAAAATTTCCAAACGAGGTAAACGGCGTGACACTGGTAACAGTAGAAAACGAGCCGTTCCCCCATCCGTTAGCAGACGGACCTTCGTCCAGTTGTCCACGAATCCAGTCCATTTCAGCATCCAGCGCCGCCATCTCCGTTCTTAAATCCGCGGCTCTTCCGCGCCAGTAGTCTTCAGATTCCTCTTGCGCAACACGCCGCTGTTCTAACTCAATTCCGATGGCAACAGATTCAGCCTCACGCCGCTTGCGCGACTCTTCGACTGAGGGCAGTCCAAGTTCTTTTCGCCTGCTCTCATAAGCCCGTTCACTTTCACGCCGGCGACGCATGGTCGATTCCAGATCGCGATTGGTTATCGTGCGCCTTGCCTGTGTCGCCTGCGCGGACTGCAAATCGTTTCCCGGACTCTGCGTTGGTAGTGCCGATTCCGGTGCTTCCTGGCCGCGTCGGAGCAAACTCCCGGGCTCTCCATTATTTGCTCTCTCGGTTGCGGGAATATCGATCGCCGCCATCTGAAGAGTTATCTGAATCCCCGGTGCTGTTTCATACGTCAACGTTGAGCCCATCACAACGAAACGTGACGGTATCTCGATGCGCCGGCCACCACGCATTACAATCGTGTAGGCGTTTGTAGTGACTGCTAATACGAACATGAATACCAGGGCCGATACGATTCGACTTGCTGATCGGTTTGCTTTGGCAACTGCAGACATGGCTGTCACCTCCTAAGCTCCGTAATCTCTCATTGTCGGGGGGAATACGCGACGCAGTATAACATTGAGGGAAACTTGTCCGAACGATTTTTATCTCAAAAAACCTTTGCAAATGGCTGCCAGTCTGATATACATCGCTTCCATTCAGACGTTAACTTCGCTTACTTAATGCGGACGCGTCTTTGTCTTGCTGCGCCCGCGCGGATATCAACCTTTCAGTAGGAGATAATCACAATCATGGCAAAGACCGTTTGCAAGATAATGGGCGTCGTTTTTCTTCTGGTAGGAATTTGTGGATTCTTTGCGCCACACTTGCTTGGCGCCCATTTGACACCGGCCAACAATGTCGTCCATCTCGTGTCCGGCGCGCTGGCTCTCTACTTCGGTTTCTCAGGGTCACTGTCCAACGCGAAAGGCTTTTGTTTAGTTTTCGGCGTACTGTACCTGGTCCTTGGATTCCTCGGACAGTTTGTGCTAGGCGACCCGGCCATGGATAGAATGTGGACCATTGGTCCGCTTATGTTAGGGAGGGTTGATCACTTTATTCACATTCTGCTGGGTTTGGTTTTCCTGGCCGGCGGGATGTTCACGAAGAAAGCATAAACTATCCGGTGCGACAGGACGGCGCCGGCACAAGTTTCAGGTTGCAAGGATGAGCTCGATAAGTAGCGCAATTGCGCCCAAGAGCTTTGAAACCTTGCAACCTGAATTTTTTTGCATTCATTCTGAGATCTGAGATTTCAGATCTCAGATTTCTGGTTTGAAATCGGCGCCCGGACAATTGTTGTTCCATTTCCAATGGTAAGCGTCGCTTCTTGTCTGTCGCCAAAACGATAGTTCTCACTGCGGCAATAAGTCGCAATACCAAAACGCCTCTCTCAGGACAGTCTCGCCGGTCGAAAACTTCACTGGCTTGTTGAACGTCGGCCCGTCATACACGAAGGTATGAAATTCTCCGTTCTCACCGCAGGGATCAACATCGATGGGAAGCGATGAAAGAAAACTTTCATCAATTATTCGACCGGCAAAGGATTGGTCGAGTGCTTTGGAGTCGACACAGGTGACTACCGCCTTGAAGCCTAATTCGAGAAATTCCTGAATGAAGCTGGATGTCTTGCGCTGCCAAACAGGAAACAAGCCGCGCATATTGTGTCGAGCGAGAAACTGCTCGCGATAGGCTCGGATGTCTTCAAGAAAGAGATCGCCAAATACCAGCGAATCTATTCCACGCTCGCGATAAACCGAAAATGCCTCCCCAATCTTCATCTCATACTCCTCGTTAGTCGCACCTTTCGAGATGAAAACCTCATGCAGGGGTACGCCCAGGCTGGTTGCCTGTCTTTCGAGTAGCACCCGGCGGACGCCATGCATGCTGATCCGATCGTAATCGCGCGTAACAGTGGTTAGCAGCGCCGCCACGTGATACTTTTGCGCTCTTTGAATTTCGTAGAGTGCAATGCAACTATCTTTGCCACCGCTCCATGACATCAGCACCGTAGTCTTCATAAGATTTTCGCCATTTGAAAGTGATACCGGGAGTGGCTCATGGGCCGCTGAGTATCAAGCTCCTGCCTTGGTATCCTTTCTACTCCAATAAAATCAGAAGCTAAGCGACGCACCTGCGCGACCTATGCGCCCCGGCGTGCGAAAGCCGCTTTCAAAATTATCGCGATTGAAGAGATTGTCCACATAGCCAAACAAACGCAAGCGTCTCCGCTCAGTCAGTGGCACTTCGTAACTTGCGCCCAGATCGGCTTTGATCAAACTCTTGAACCTATACACGAGTGGGAAAACCGGCGCCAGGTAGTCGCTGGTCGCCGTAAGATCGAAGTTCAGAAAGGCGCGTCGTCCCACGCGTTGGGTGAGGACGGCGGAGAATTGATGATCCGGAATAACAAGCGAGCTAATAACGCCGCTACCACTGACCTGTGGTGTACGTTGGTCGCTGTTTGTGTAGGTGTAACTGACGAAGACATCAAGCATACGAGTAGGAGAGGCGGTAGCCGATAGTTCAAGGCCGCGCGCGAGTCCGCCCCCTGTGTTTAGAAAGCCAAAAAAGCGGCCAAACGGATCCGTTTGTGGGTTGATCTGGCCGGAGAAATCGAATCCTATTACTTCCTGTAGCCGCGTATAGAAATAGCTTGCGGACAGGCGCAGCCGATTACCTGCAAGAGATTGATCGATTCCCGCGTCGAATGCCAGAGAACGCTCCGGACGTAGCCGTGGATCGCCAAGCGGCGAGAAGAAACCGCCAAAGAACGATGTGCCGAACCGTTCAAACAGCGATGGCGCGCGATAGCCGTTGCCGCCATGTGCCCGCACCTTTGTATTTGTTGAGCGGAAAAAGTAAGCAATTGATCCATCTCCCGTGTAGGCGTTTCCCGGCGAGCCAAATGCGATGCCAGCGTAAGGCGCGCCTGTGGTAGGAGTAAATTTCGGCTCGTTCAACGAAAAAAACTGGGCCCGAAAGGCCGCCGAGAGCTGCAAGCGATCTCCCAGAAACCGCAATTGATCCTGTACGAACAAAGTGTTGCTGCGCTCTGAAACATCTGTTGAGGAGTTGTCGGCAGGATCGAATGACGACGACCGATTCAAAAAGGTCGCGCTTTCGAATTCGTAGCCCGCATTGATGAAGTTGTATTTGCCGATGCGGAAATCGGTGCGAGCGTTAAGAGTGTGGATGTGCCCGTCGTCCACTGTCCTGGTCGAACCACCAAATGGTTGAAACCCAACCCCGCTCGGCCCATTGCTATTTGTGCGTCGCGTAGTGAGCCCCTGATAAGAGATAGTGTAGCCAAAGTCTTCGATCGGACGTTGCGCGAAAATAATTGCGCCGTCAAAGAAACGACTGGCCGCTGAAGCATCCGGGTCATTTGCATCGGGGATAAAGGTCGCGCCGTCAACCTTCAATTGATCCGGCTGAACGCCCATTTCAAAACGTCGCAGTTCGTCACGTGAAAGCGGCACAGCGGGGACAATAGTCGCACCGGGAAAACTGCCAATCACGCTGGGGCTGCTGTTCAGTTGAACAAAAGAGGTGCCCGTGTAGATCCGCCCCGAGAGAGTAGTGGTGGGTGACAAGCGCAGCACTACGCGTCCCTGGCCGCTCGTGTTGCGCGCGGCATCATCATCGTCAATCCCGCGCGCGACGTTTAGGTGAGTCACTCCGGAGCTGTAAACAAAACGACTTGCCCCGCCCGCAAGTTGTGCGCGCGCGCGAAATTGTCCCAACCCGCCGCCTTCAAGCAGTATGTTCCCGTGAGTTGGACGCCCGCCCTCATCGGTAACAATGTTAACTACACTGCCGATTGCGTTTGTGCCGTAGAGCGACGATCCGGATCCGCGCAGCACTTCAATGCGATCCAGATTCGTTACTAGGAAGTCGCTCAAAAAGGCTGTTGCATCCCCGGTCGTAGCATCGCGGAAACGGATTCCATCAATCAGCACGGCCGTATCCTGATTGCGCAGGCCGCGGGCCTTGATAGAAACCAGCCTGCCAGGCCCGCCCAATTGCTGAACGCGCAATCCCGGCACCGTGCGCAAAGCATCCGTTATCGCCGATTCATCGCGCTGCTCTATCTCGGGTGCGCTCAGGACTGAGACTGCTTTAGACACCTCATCAACCGGTTGGGCCGTACCTTGGGCGGTGACGACGACTTGCTCATTAACACCTGCAAGAGGTAACGAAATCTCAAGCGACGAGCTGCTGTTCTGCTCAATGTGCAGAACGCGCGTAACCGCGCGCGCGAAGCCTGCTGCTTCAACTTCGATCAAGTACTCACCAGGCGCGAGTTGTTCGAAGCGACAGATACCCGCATGATCGGTCAGGCCCTTGATTCGAATGGAATTGTCGCGGGTATAGAGAGTGACCTCTGCATTTGTCAGAGTCGCGGCTTGGGGGTCCGTGACACGCACGTTAATTTGTGCTCCATCCGCGTTGCTTTGCGCGAAAACTCCTTGAGAAAAGAGACTGAAGAACAAAAGCAGGGTGAAGGTTTTGAATGGGCCGTTCTTAAAATTCAAACGTTTCGTTCGGTTGCTGTAAGCTGTAGGTTTCATTTGTAGAGTCTCCTGCCCGTCGCAGTGCGAGCTTTACGAAAGCGTGGCGGCGAGGTCTCCTGACTCGCGACTCAGCTCTGGCCAGCCTTCCCATTCTTTTGAACAGTGGCTAAAACATCCCAGAGCGTCTTCGTCGCCAACAGTTGCGCGGGCAGTGGCGGATTTTGACCGCCTTCCCTAAGCCGTCACACGTGTTGAGGGGAAGAGTGCAGGCAAGCTGACTACCCTCACCCCGTTTACCGGCGCGCCTGGTGCGCCGGAGTAATGCGTGGTGCGCCTGAAAGCGGGTGCGCGTCCACTAAAACCTTGATCTCCAAAACCTCGCTTAAGAGTTCTTCCGTCAAAACTTCGCGGGGCTTACCGGCCGCAATCATTCGCCCGCTTTTTAACAGCACAATGTGAGTAGCAAATTCCGCAGCGAGATTAATGTCATGCGTGACGATGACTGCCGCGGTCGCGCGTTCGTCGCAATGCGCTCGCACCAGCTGAAGCATTGAAGCCTGATGAGCCAGGTCCAGGTTCGCCGTCGGCTCGTCAAGCAAAAGAATGCCGGCTTCGGTCGCGAGCGCGCGCGCCAATACCGCTCGTTGACGCTCGCCTCCTGATAGTTCGTTCATTAGACGGGCACTGAATTTTTCCAGTTCAGTCTGGCGCAGCACCTCGAAGGCGATTTCGAGATCGCGCTCCGATTCCCAGCCCCACGTCCCCGACCCTGACCATGCGTAACGGCCACCAAGCACGTACTCCAACACTGAGACCGGAAAAGCCAACAGTGCCTCCTGTGTAACTACGGCGATGCGCCTGCCGATAGCTCTGCGTGAATAGAAACTAAGCGGTTTATCATCGAGTAGCACCTCGCCACGCGAAGGTTGAATCGCGCCATTCAGTGCGCGCAACAGCGAAGACTTGCCGGCGCCGTTTGCGCCGACAATGGCCGTCATATCTCCCTCGGAGACGCGCAACGAAACATTCACGACCGCCTGTCGTCTACCGTAATCGATGCTGATGTTTTTCGCTTCAAGCATCTCTAAGCGGCTCCTAAAATTCACTTAGAAGCGGGACGTTTTCTCAGCCTCTTAAGCCACAGTGTTACATTCAAATAGATACCCGACAACGCCGACAGACAAGCCAAGCCCGAAATTGTGACCAGTAGTGGAACCTGCCAGCTTCCGGCAAAAAAGTAGAAATGTGCCTGGCGAAAATATCTGGTTAAAATGCCTGGAGGCGGCGTCTTCATTACCTGTCCCGTCTCTGCATCAATCAGCAGCGAATCCGCGCCCATGCCTCCAATAGCCTGATAAACCGGACGGCCGCCGTGCATCAGCAGAGTCAACGCAGTGAAAGGTAGTTTTCTCCCCGCAAACTCATCAGCGCGTCGCAGCGCCTCTGTCGGGGTAACTCGCACAGGTCCGCTCTTAATGCTTTCAACCTCGCCTCCTTCTACTGCATTAGGCCACGCGTACATCAATCCGCTCGATGTCCATGCCAACACCGGAACGGCGACGATCAATCCGAGCCAGATGTGCGTGCTATGGATAAAAGTTCGCATAGAATCAGCTTTCGTCGGGCTTCGGTTAGAAATACTTTTTGGTCTGACCGAGGCCAGGTTCACAAACTTTAACTAGCGCCGCTTCAGCAAATAGATAAACAGCGGAGCGCCAATCAACGCAGTGATCGCGCCCACCGGAAGTTCGCGAGGCGCAATCACTGTGCGTGCCAGAGTGTCCGCAACCACCACAAACGATGCGCCTGCCAGGGCCGCCGCTGGAATCGTCAAACGGTTATCGCCACTCGTGGACAAGCGCACCAGATGCGGCACGACCAGGCCCACATAGCCGACTGAACCGCTCAACGCCACGGAGACGCCAACAAGCAAGCTGGCCGCCAGAAAAACTTGTAAACGGACACGTTCAACTTCGACGCCGAGATCGAAAGCGTCGCGCTCGCCCAGCATCATTAGATTTAACGCCCGGGCTTTGAATGTCAGGCCGGCTACTCCGGCAATTGTTGCAACCGCGGCAATCCGAATCGAGCCGGATGCGGCTTGGGACAGATCGCCGAGTAGCCAAAACGTAAATGAGCGTATGCGCGTTGCATCCATCAACGTCGTTATGAAAACTATTAACGAGGATTGAAACGTCGTGACTATCACACCGGCGAGAATTAGTCTTTCCGGCGATGCGCCTGCACGACCGCGAGCCAAAGTGTAAACAACAAAGGTGGCGCCGAGCGCCCCCGCGAATGCCATCACCGGGCGAGTCCATTCATTGGCGCCGAAGAACACGAGCGCAACCATAGTTCCAACCGCGGCGCCATTTGAGATTCCCAGCAGATAAGGCTCGGCGAGAGCGTTGCGAAGAAGCGCCTGATAACTCGCACCTGCCGCCGCAAGTGATGCGCCGACCGTCGCCGCGAGCAGTATGCGAGGCAAACGTATGTCAAAGAGAATAGCGCGTTGGGTGGCGGTCAGCGCCCCAGGGTTAGCCCCTCCCGTGAAAAGCGCGCGCAGCGCATCAACGACCGGTAACCGCTCACTGCCCAGGTTTGCTGCCACGATGGCGATGAAGATGAGCATGATGCTGAGCGCAGCGCAAACAACAAGCGATTTGCGTAACGTGGCGCGCGCACCATGATCCAACGAACCGGCACTGCGATTAAAAGCTGGGAGTTGATTGTGCAAGTTCACTTTCATTTAAGAGCTTCCGGGTGAAGCGCACGCGCAATCTGCTCCAGGCCGTCGACAAGGCGCGGTCCTGGACGCGTCAAGAGATCGCCGTCGATCAAATAAACACGCCCGTTGCGCACTGCAGGCGAATTTCTCAGCGCCGGGGCCACCTTCGTATTTGCCTCTGCGCCCATCGCATCACCTGAAAGCATGATTATGGCCTCGGGATGAGAAGCTAGCGCCGCCTCGTCACTCAATCGTGGCCAGGCCTCGTTTACATCCGCAGTCACGGAGCGTCCACCCGCGCGCTCGATTAAGTTGGTTACGAACGAAGTCTTACCGGCTGTGTAGAGCGGCTGCCCCGACAATTGGAAAAACACCGAGACAGGCGCGAGCCCAGCGACGGCGTGCTCCACCTTTTCAGATCGCGCGCGCAGCCGATTCACCAATTCGGAGGCAGCGACAGGCTCATTCAATAAATCGCCGACGCTTAAGATCGAGCGAAAAACCCCGTCGAGGTCGTGTGGGTCTGTGACGTAGACGGCGATCTGATGCTCATTCAACTGCTTCGTAAAGGCTTCCAGTTGCGAGGCTGTCGAGACAAGTACGAGCTTTGGGTGAAGGGCGAGGATGCGCTCAATGCTGGGTTGCAGTGTGTCGCCAACTTTGGCAACGTTTTTAGCCTCCGGCGGATAATCGCAAAAGGTGGTGTTCCCCACAAGCCGGCTGCCCGCGCCGACTGCGTACACAATCTCGGTGAGATTAGGAGCCAGCGAAATCAGCCGGTCGATCTTCGTCGGAACGGTAACCTTCCGTCCGGCCTCATCCACGACATCTCTTGTTTCACTTACGTTTTTAGAATTGGAAGGTAGGTTACCCGCCGAACACGCGACGACCGCAAGGACTGCGCACAAACCAAGCAGAAGACCTGCGGTTTGCTGTAATCTGAAGTTTGAGGGCTGCTGTAGTAGCAAAAGTCCCGCCAATCCCTGATCCTTTTGCGAAAAGGAACAACAGGCGGTCGGCGGGACTAAAAACGGCTTTCGGCACCCGTGCGGCCTGAACGCCTTTCCGCGAGCGTTCAAAAGCTGCAAAGCCTGGGCAGGTCTCCTGGCTTAGAGATATTGCTGCTTTTGGCAGCACCCTCATCACAGTGGCGCGACCGCACGGGATTTTCACCCGTTTCCCTATTCTCCCCATCTCCTTGGGGCACCCAGATGCTTTCAAATCCAAAGAACAATTCTCGATCGAGGCGGGACACTATCACGCGGCCGCCGACACTGTCAAACTGAGTTCTCACCAATGAGCTGGCGGCGTTTCCCCGACCTTAGCTTTGCTTCGCTAATTGGCGTCCAGTAAGATTCATCCGCTTTTCAATTCATAGGAATCAACTTCAACAAATGATCAAAACCATCGAGTGGACAGACGAAGGCATTCGCATGTTGGACCAGCGACTGCTGCCATCGGAAGAAAAATACCTCATGCTGCGCTCGTATGAAGAGGTCGCGGAAGCCATTAAGAAAATGGTCGTGCGCGGAGCCCCCGCCATAGGAGTCTCGGCGGCGATGGGTCTTGCTCTTGGCGCAAGTCAATCGGTGGGCACCTCCTTGGCAGACCTGGAAGATGACTTCGACTATATGTGCCAGGTGATGTCGGAGACCCGGCCCACAGCGGTTAACCTCTTTTGGGCCATCGAGCGGATGCGCGAGACGTTTCGGCGCGAAAAGGCCGGCAGTCAAGAACCGGAAACGATCAAAAAGCGTCTGGTTGAAGAAGCCCTCAGCATTTTTCGCGAGGACATTGAGGCTAATCGCGCCCTGGGACGCTTCGGAGGAGAATTGCTTGCCGATGGAGACACCGTGCTTACCCACTGCAATGCGGGTGCGCTCGCCACAGCCGGCGACTACGGAACAGCGCTTGGTGTTATCCGGGGCGCAATTGATGCTGGAAAACGCATAGCCGTTATTGCCGATGAGACGAGGCCATTTCTACAGGGGTTGAGATTAACCGCATGGGAACTTGCGAAAGATAACATTCCAGTTACGGTAATAACCGACAATATGGCGGGGCACATAATGAAGAGCGGTAGAGTGAACGCGGTGGTAGTCGGAGCGGATCGAATTGCGGCAAACGGAGACACAGCGAACAAAATCGGGACCTATATGGTTGCCGTTCTTGCCAAAAAGCACAACATCCCGTTTTATGTCGCTGCTCCGATTTCCACGCTCGATCTTTCATTGAAGTCGGGCGCGGAGATCCCAATCGAAGAGCGCGATGGTAAAGAAGTAACGCACATTAAGGAACATCAACTGGCGCCGGATGGGGTCGGCGTTCATAACCCGGCCTTTGATGTAACGCCCAACGATCTAATCGCCGCGATTATCACAGATAAGGGTGTTGCTCGAGCGCCGTATGTAAATAGTTTGCAGGGCTTGGTGGGAACAAATGCCCTCGGCTCGAATGGATGAGTGTTTGGCGATCGGCGTTAACCGGATATCGCCTTTGCGAACCGGCTGGCTTTCCACCAGTCGATTGTGAGCTGCAGGCCCGTTCGTAAATCGACGCGCGGTTCAAATCCCAACAGCTCGCGCGCCCTGGAGATATCGGCAAGACTGTGTTTCACATCGCCGGCCCGGCGCTCTCTGTAATCCACGGCAACGTCGGCCTTCCCCGTCAGGCTCCTTAATTCACCAAGAAGTTGATTCAAGGAGATTCGTTCTCCATTCGCAACATTGATAACCTGGCCAATTCCTCTGGCGCTTTCCGCTGCTTTCAAGTTTGCGTCAACCACGTTATCGATGTATGTGAAATCGCGAGACTGCTCTCCGTCTCCGTAAACCACGGGTCGCTCGCCCCCGAGCAAGGCGCTAATAAAACGTGAGATCACGCCTGAGTATGGTGAGCTCGGATCCTGCCTTGGCCCAAACACATTGAAATAGCGCAGGGAGATTGTCTCCAGACCATAGACGCGCGTGAAGACCTGGCAATAATGCTCGCCCACAAGCTTGGCCACAGCATATGGAGAGAGCGGCTCCGGCAGCATGTTCTCAACTTTAGGAAGCGTCGGTTGATCGCCATAGGCTGAACTGGAGGCCGCGTAGACGATGCGCCTCACTTTTTTTTCGCGCGAAGCCAGCAGCAAGGAGAAGGTTGATTCGACGCTGGCGATGTGGGTCTGTCGAGGATTCTCGATTGAGCGCGGCACCGAAGGAATGGCAGCTTCATGGAAAACTAACTCAACACCCTCAAGCGCTTTACCCAAGGCCTTCTCATCGACGAGGCTGCCCTGAACAAAGTCTACTTCTCCCTTTACTTCCTCCAGGTTCTCTCGATAGCCGGTTGATAAGTCGTCGATGATTCGTAGCCTGGCGCCAGCGGACGCTAGCGCCGACGCGATATGTGAGCCAATAAAACCGGCTCCGCCGGTTACGAGTGCTATTCCTGTAAGGGCCATAAGAAAGTGCTTTAATTTCAGCGGGTAGGATTAAACGAGCCTTATTCAGGAGGCGCCGTTTATTATCGTCCCACTCCAATGTATTCGAAACCGAGTTCACGCATGTCCGAGGGTTCGTAAATATTCCGCAGGTCGGCAATCCTGGGTGATCTCATCAGGTCCCTGATTCGACGCATATCAAGCGCGCGAAACTGATTCCACTCAGTCACAAAAACAAGAGCGTCAGCATCCGTCACCGTCTCATATTCGTCAGCTAGATAAGTAACCTGGGGAAGAACTTCTGCCGCCTCCCTCATAGCCACTGGATCGTAAGCTCGCACCTTTGCGCCGCGTTCTATTAATCCCTTGATGATATCGATGGCCGGTGCCTCGCGCATGTCATTTGTTTCTGGTTTAAAGGCAAGCCCCAAAACAGCGATGGTCTTTCCTTGGAGGTCACTAACAAGCTTTTCAATTTTCGGAATCATCGCCTGTCGCTGGCGGCGGTTAACCTCGATCACAGCGTCTACGATCATTGAATCCAGACCAAAATCACGCGCTACTGAAGCAAGCGCCTGCGTGTCTTTTGGAAAACATGAGCCGCCGTATCCGGGTCCTGGATGAAGAAACTTACTGCCGATGCGACGGTCCATACCAATGGCGCGCGCTACGTCGTGTACATCACAGCCAATACTCTCGCACAAATTTGCTATTTCATTAATGAAGGAAATCTTAGTAGCGAGAAAGGCGTTGGCCGCATACTTCGTGAGTTCTGCCGCCTCCAGTGAAGTCAAGACAAAGGGCGCCTCAATCAGATAAAGCGGACGATAAAGGTCACGCATGATGGCAATCGCTTCCTCATCGCGACTGCCAAGAACTACGCGGTCAGGGCGCATGAAATCATTAATGGCGGCGCCCTCGCGCAAGAATTCCGGATTAGAGACTATTCCGAAACTCAACCGGCCATTTAGTTCGCGTAATAATTTTCGCAGGTACTCGCCGGTTCCTATGGGCACCGTAGATTTGGTGACGATGACCTTATAACCGTTCATATGTTCCGCAATTGAGCGAGCGGCGGCTTCCACAAAGCTGAGGTCCGGTGAGCCATCACCTTTCGGTGGGGTACCTACAGCCAGAAATATGACCAGCGCTTGTTCTACTGCCTGCTTGATATCAGTGGTAAACCTCAAACGACCCGACTGCATGTTCTTAGTAACCAACTGCTCCAGGCCAGGCTCGTAGATAGGCATCTCTCCCGCTGAAAGGCGCGCAATCTTCTCAGAATCGATATCGACGCACGTAACGTCAACGCCGAACTCTGCAAAACAGGCACCTGTAACCAAGCCAACATAACCTGTGCCAATTACCGCAATGTGCATTGAAGGCTTACCTTTAGAACCTGAGGTAGGAATTAACGGGAATGCGCAAAAGCTTGCGGGTCAAGCACGACATATTGTCGCGTGACCCGCAAGGTTTTGCATAACTGACCGCAGCGCTCAAAAGCGCGCTGCAGTATTTGTTTCACGAGGCAACCGATGACTTACTTCGACGGGCTGATTACGACTGCATTGCCACCGAAGTTAAGGTCGTTGTTGTGCACCGCTGCATAGATGATTCCAGCAACAGCACCGGCACCCAGTAACAGGAGCGCAGCCAACTCACCACTGCTCAGCTTGTCGCTATCGGTCCCTGCCTGAGGGTCCGGCGTCCCGCCGGTTGCGCTCTCGCCTGCGGCCACCTGCTTGACGGCGCCTCCAACGTGGAACTGCGCCACGCCGGAATGAGTCGTCAGAGAAGTAACGCCTTTAACAACGTTCACTGTAAACGAAGTTGCCTGGCTTCCCTCGACTACAACCACACCATCTTTGGTGGCGAAGTTTACAGAGGTTCCAGCCACGGTTGAGACGTGGGCCGTGCCGTTCTCAAGCAATCCCATGATGCTCTTGTCTGTGAAGCTTAATTTCAAATTCGAGCTCGGCGCTAATTCAACTCGGCCCAACTTGCTAAGGTTCACAGTTGCACTGCTCTTCTCGGCGGTTGTGATTAGGCTATCGGAAAATACCGTCCCGCCCGAAACCACGTTCTCGCCATTTACCGTAACCTGGCCGGCGATGGACAACTCGCCCGACGGGGCCTTCGCTGCGGGCGACGCTAAAACTACCATCGAGTAAACACTCAAAATGGCAACTGCCACCAAGGCCGCGATAGGTTTGCGGCTCCAAGTTTTGCTAATCATTAACTTTCCTCCCGTATTGTGAAAAAATTCTTGATTGCGTGCCGCGACGGCCGAAATGTCGTGATAGGCGCAAACTTACTTCGCTACTCGCCTCTAAATCGAATGCAATCTTTTAAAGGCCAAAATGCCGTCTACAAAGCCTAAACACGCGGCTGTTATTACATGAATGACGGCACTCTGTCAACAGCCTTTTCGCCGAACATTGCCACAAAACTGTGCTTTTTTGGGCTGGAGGGAATTTATCACATGGTCCTGCGCCAGTCCAGAACTTTTCCTGCGGCTCTTCTGGACCACCCGCCGCGGATCCTGGGGCTCAGTTAAGCCGTAAGACTTCGCAAACGCGGAGGCTTGGCCAGGAATAAGAATAGTCGGCCAGGAAAGCAAAAAGTCAGGGTCTTGACGCGCGGCGATTGCGGGTCGTCGCCTTAGGTCCTGGGCCAGGACCGGAAACGGGGGAACCGGTTGCATTCTCCGCACCATGTTTGATCTTTTCCATCAATTCAGACTGTTCGTAGGGGTCAAGGCGGGCAAAGAGATAAAAGACCTCACCACTGCGAACGGTGCCGAGATACCTGAAGTTAGTCTGCACGACCTCACCTATTCTAAGTGCGTGAAACCGAGGCGGAGACTCAAAAAGCAGGCCCGACTCATCTGCCGCAACGGCCTCGAGCTCGGGCAGGTAGTCGTTTTGGGTGTTCCGCGCAATTTGCACCGCCATCTGCCGCAAGGCCCGAATGCGGTTTGAGTTTCGGCGATAATAGGCCGCGTTTACCTCATGTCGACTGATGCGATCATCGACAACCTCTTGCTCGTTTCGCAGGTAGCCCAGATAGGCGCGAACCACAGGTCCGAATGTCTGGTCTTCCGAGACTTTCTGTGCCGAAGCGGAAAAACTCGCAGCTACAATGATTAGCATTCCGAGAAGACCAGAGCGGAATACTCTGGAGTTAGACATGACTTCCCACCTCTAACTTTGAAATGGAAGCAATGGGTAATTTTCTTAGCGAGAACAGCCGAACATTGTAGCAAGCGTTGCGAAAGCCTCCGTTGCACCGTTGTTTCAGCAATGTTACATTGATCTTTAATTTTTCGGATAGCGTGAGGCACGTGAGGCTCTTTTGAAGGTTTCTTTTACCGACAAAAAGGTGGCGCTGGGAATCAGTGGTGGCATCGCGGCCTATAAGGCCGCCGAGGTGCTCCGGGGGCTCCAACGGGCGGGGTGTATTGTCAGAGTTGGCATGACCAGGCGAGCCTGCGAATTCATCCAGCCCCTTACCTTTCGAGCGCTTTCCGGCTCCCACGTTATCGTGGACGATTATGCTCCTGACAACCCGGATCCCATTGCACACATAACGTTTTCGCAGACTGTCGACCTCTTCCTCATTGCTCCCGCCACCGCAAATATAATGGGTAAGTTGGCAAATGGAATCGCTGATGATTTCCTGACTTCTACGTACCTGGCCTGTACAGCTCCCGTTCTCATCGCGCCGGCGATGAACACTACAATGTGGCATCATCCGGCAACGCAGCGGAACCTGCAGCAGCTTCGGTCAGATGGCGTTCAGGTTATTGAACCGGATGACGGCGAAATGGCATGCGGGACCATCGGGCCAGGCCGACTCAGCGAGCCCGAACGAATCGTGGCGGCTGCTTTAGATATTTTACGGGGTTCGAAGAATCACACGGCGCGCGATCTAGCTGGCGAACACCTGCTAATCACCGTCGGTGCGACACGCGAGGCAATAGATCCGGTTCGATTCCTGTCCAACAATTCTTCGGGACGCATGGGTTTTGCAATCGCCGAGGCCGCCGAAAGTCGCGGAGCAAGACTTACGGTCGTTGCCGGAGCTACCACAGCCACACCGCCGAATAATGTAAAGCTCATTCGTGTTAACTCAGCAGCGGAGATGCATGAGGCAGTGATGAACGAGCTTTCGGAAGCGTCGGTCTTTATTGGCGCCGCGGCAGTAGCCGACTATCGACCGGTGGAACCTTCGTCCCAAAAGATAAAGAAAACTCAGTCCTCCTTCTCGTTAGAACTCGAGCGAACCCCCGATATACTGCGGGAGGTGGCCGAGGCTAAGCAGGAAGGATTACTGGTAATTGGATTTGCCGCGGAATCTGAGAATATGCTGGCGAATGCGCGCGAAAAGTTGACAGCGAAAAATCTCGATGCGATTGTCGTCAACGATATCACGCAACACGGTGTCGGTTTCGATACTGTTACGAACGAGGTCACAATCATCA
Source organism: Acidobacteriota bacterium (assembly GCA_046726155.1). Lineage (GTDB taxonomy): Bacteria > Acidobacteriota > Blastocatellia > Pyrinomonadales > Pyrinomonadaceae > PSRF01. The sequence continues at coordinate 5,265 of JBKOZZ010000089.1, read as the reverse complement.
GCCGCGACCGAACAGCACCGATTCATGTGCCGCTCATGGCCAAGACAAACGTCGCGAATATTATTCTGGACGAAGTTGTCCGACTTCGCGCTCGAGTTAAGCCCTCTAACTCGCTCCGGCCCGTTATTCAGAGTTCGAGGAAAGCCTAGCTCGGCCACATTATTACAGTCTGTTCTCTGTTCTCAGAAACAAAACCCCCTCGACGCCTAATGAATTCTGAACGCGAAATTGCCGAGTTGCTCTTACTTCTAAAAGAAACTCGAGAACAGCTCGCGTACTTCAAGGAACTGGGTGTTGAAAGTATGGAGTGTGAGTCGCCGCTCACCTGGCCCGCAGAAACAATTTCCCGGGAAGCGCAACCGCCTTTGGCCGCGTCATCTCGCCCTCAGGCTTCCGGCCTTTCAATCGCTGCCGTAACAACTGTTCCAAAGGCCGATGCCAAAGATGGTGCCGCTCCTCCTATGCCGCCGATGGCGCCAGAGACGTTATTCGGAGACTTAAGTTCTCTTCCCGTCCGAATCCAGAAGTCGTCGGAAACTTTCGAGGAGATTTGGGCTGACATAGGAGATTGTACCCGCTGCCCGCTTCATCAGGAACGCACAAACATTGTGCATACGCACGGCAATCGCAAAGCACGCCTGATGTTTGTGGGAGAGGCGCCGGGCGCCGATGAAGACGCGCAGGCACGTCCCTTCGTGGGACGCGCAGGACAACTATTAACGAAGATCATCGAAGCAATCGGTCTGAAGCGGGAAGAAGTCTTAATTGGTAACGTTAATCGTTGTCGTCCGCCCGGCAATCGAGCGCCAACGCCGGAAGAAGCCTCGATGTGCAAGCCTTTCCTCCTTCGTGAAATCGCCGTAGTGCAGCCCGAAGTAATCGTGGTACTCGGCAATACTGCAATGAGGAATCTTCTGGATATCAAGCAAGGGATAACACGAGTGCGCGGCCAATTTCAGGATTACCACGGCGTAAAGGTGATGCCCACTTTCCATCCCGCCTATTTACTTCGCGATCCTTCGAAGAAGAAGGAGACGTGGGAAGATCTAAAAAAGGTGCGTGACTACCTCGACACTACCCGGAAACCAGACAGCTGAAGCGGCCCTTCCAGACTTCTGCAATTTTGAATTTCGCGCTACCTTCTCCCCGTGCAACAGCGCTCGGAATTGTCCTTCAAGGATTCGCCAAACAATAAACAGATGACCACCGCTGAACCTGGCGCTGCGGAAGGCCCTCAGTATGCCGAAGTGGCTGTTCCCGTTCACGTTTCATCTACATTCATCTATAGACTGCCAGCTTCCCTGCGTCAGTTTGCACAACCTGGTTCCCGAATCGTTGTTCCACTCGGTAGAAAGTTTGTGACCGGCTACATCGTCGCGTTACTCGAAAACCTTCGAACGGGCACCAGCCTGGACGAATCTGCCATCAAGGAAGCCAAAGAAATACTCGATGCCGTTCCACTGATTACGCCTGAGCTGCTCCAGATCACGCGGTGGGTGGCTGAGTATTACCTGGCTCCCTGGGGTGAGGTGATCAAAGCGGCGTTGCCTCCAGGTATCAGCCCAACGATTGATCCATTTCTTTCTATAACTGCAAACGGACAGGCTGAGCTGAAGGACCTCTGTACAGACGATGGGCCCACAGTCAAACATCGACTACTCAAGCTGCTCGCCCAATCAGACCAGATCAGCCTCGCGACAGTCACCGCAGAATTTGGTGCCGGACAGACAACCAGGCTGGTAAGGGAACTCGAGCGTGAAGGCCTGGTGGCAATTATGCAGCGTCCTGGCACAGAGTTCGTGAAACCGAAATATCAACGACGGGTCCGTTTGACTAAAACCCACGAAACCTCAGTTGATCAAGAGGGACGCAAGTTCACCCAAGCCCAGCTTAGAGTTATCGAAACTCTCAAGGATCAAGACTCGCTTCCGCTTCCGGAGTTACTCGCTCGGGCTGAGGTTAGTTCTTCTTCAGTGAGCACTTTACAGAAGAGAAATTTACTCGAGATCTTCGAAGAGAGATTGCGACGGGATCCGTTAGGCGACGCTATTTTTGAGCCGCATCAGGACTATGAACTGACAAAAGAACAGGAACTGGTCCTGGCAGAACTAGACCAGCCACTGCGGACTCGTTCTTATGCCGCGTTTCTTCTACATGGCGTGACGGGAAGCGGAAAAACCGAAGTATATATTCGGGCAATGCGCGTGGCCCTGGATCGTGGCCGTTCGGCGTTGATGTTGGTTCCGGAGATTGCACTGACCCCAGTCTTCTCACGACGGCTGCGAATGCATTTCGGCGACCAGGTGGCAATTTTTCATTCTTCCCTGTCACGCGGCGAACGTTTTGACGAATGGACACGCGTTAGAAACGGCCAGGCAAGGATTGTCATCGGCACGCGCTCGGCGGTCTTCGCTCCCGCTAGGGATCTCGGCCTTGTTATCGTCGATGAAGAACATGAATCGACCTACCGCCAACAGGATTCTCCGCACTACAACGGACGTGATACCGCAATTGTCCGCGCCCAAAAAGAATCCGCCGTCGTGATTCTGGGTTCGGCCACCCCATCGCTCGAATCCTTTCACAATGCAAGCATCGGCAAATACCGCTACCTGCACCTTCCCAATCGCCTTGGGAACAGGCCGATGGCTGCGGTGGAAATCATCGACATGCGCGAAGTCTTTGCCCGTTACCAGAAGCCCAGGATTTTTTCTGATGAGTTGCTTCGGGCGATCGAAGAGACGCAACAGAAAAAAGAGCAGTCGATAATTCTATTGAACCGGCGGGGTTACTCGAGCTTTGTTCTCTGCCGGTCATGTGGAGAAAGCATCCAGTGTCCTAACTGCGATGTGACGTTAACGTATCACCGAAGTGAGCGGGTAATCATCTGCCATTATTGCAACCATCGTGAAGCGGCACCGCAGAAATGTCCGGCCTGTGGCGGGAAATATATTTACTACGTGGGCGAAGGTACGCAGCAAATCGAAGAGCAACTTAGAAAACTCTTTTCTTCGCTTCGTATTGCCCGCATCGATCGAGACACTGCTTCGCGCCGCGGCTACTTTGAAAGGTCGCTAATCGACTTTGGCGAGGGCAAGATCGACATGCTGGTTGGCACGCAAATCCTCGCTAAAGGGCATGACTTTCCAAACGTGACGCTGGTGGGGGTGGTTTCAGTCGATGCCGGGATGGCATTGCCGGATTTCCGCGCCGCGGAAAGGACCTTTCAGTTGCTAACACAAGTAGCCGGCCGCGCTGGTCGCGGTGATCGCGCCGGCAAGGTGTTAATCCAGACGTATCACCCTTATCATTACGCCCTCAAACATGCGAGCGCGCAGGACTATGCCGGTTTCTACCAGGAGGAGATCCGGCATCGACAGAACCATACCTATCCGCCATTTGTGGCCCTGGCATCGTTGCTCGTTCATGGCGCCGACATTGTTAGAGTCAGATCGGATGCGGCTGAACTGAGAAAGGAGTTGGATCGCGCCAACACGGAACGCGCAGCGCGCATTCTGGGTCCAGCGCCGGCGCCGCTCGCGAGATTGAAAGGCGAGTATCGCGTGCAGCTCTTAGTCAAGTGTCACAATCGCCGCGAATTGCGCAAGATAATCGACGCTGCGCTGCGTACGCTCCACGAACGAAAAATCAATCTTCGTACAATAAACGTCGAGATTGATCCAGTGTCGATAATGTAACGCAAACGGTTAGTTTGCGGCTGGCTCATTGGCATCGAGTAAGCATTGACAACCTACGCAACGAACGGTTCGCGTTACGAGTCCGCTTGAGGCTGACAGCTTGCATTAGATTTACGTTAGACTTCCTTGTATGAAACTTTCTGAACTCGCGACTTTAACAGCTGCTCGGGTTGATGAGAATTTTGCCGAGGTTGAGATCACAGGCGCTGCAGGGCTTGACGACGCGAGAGCCGGCGACGTCACGTTTTTGGCGAATCCGCGCTACACGTCGAGAGTAAACACGACCGGAGCTGCGGCAATCTATCTTTCCGAAGATGCGCGGATCGAGAGAGAAATTCCTGTTTTGCGCGCCAAAGATCCTTACCTTGCATACACGCGAGCCCTCCGGTTGTTTCATCCCGAACCTGAGTTTGCTTCCTTGATTCACCAGTCCGCCGTGATCGATCCTTCGGCGACGGTAGCCGAGAACGTATGGATTGGAGCCCATGCGGTGATTGGCCCATCGAGCCGGATTGCTGAAGGTGTGCGAATCTATCCGAATGTAACGATCTACGAGGATGTGGCTATCGGGCGAGATTCAATCATCCACTCAGGCGCCGTTATTCGCGAGCGGTCGCAAATAGGCGAACGAGTGGTTATTCACAACAATGTAGTTGTAGGTTGCGACGGGTTCGGTTACGCGAAAGATGAGCAGAAAAGATGGCTGAAAATTCCGCAAGCCGGACGCGTGGTTATCGAAGACGACGTCGAGATTGGCGCGGGTACAATACTCGATCGCGCCTCGGTCGGAGAGTCTCGAATTGGACGCGGAACGAAGATCGATAACCTCGTGCAGATCGGCCACTCATGCACTGTCGGTGAAGACACTCTTCTCTGTGCTCAGGTCGGGCTCGCCGGAAGTTCGCACATTGGCAATCGGGTAATACTAGCAGGACAGGCCGGCGTCGCGGGGCATTTGACAATCGGCGACGATGTGGTGCTTACGGCAAAGAGCGCAACTAGCCACGATGTGCCGCCAGGGAAGGTTGTCTCCGGGATTCCGGCTTTCGCAAACAAAGACTGGTTGAGAGCGACCGCCGCGTTTCGGCGACTCGGCGAGATGCAACGGAGAATTCGAGAGCTGGAAAAGAAGCTTGAGGAACTGGTCAGCAGCAAGAGCCGGGGCGAGCCCCCTTCCCAGCCTTGAGCTGCTTGTTCAGAACGTACATACGCTCATAAGCCAAGACGCCAACAGGCAAAGTCAGAACCGGGAGCAGTAGCGACCGGGTGTGAGCTTCGTCACCAGGGCTCGCCAAGTGATTGACTCATCATGCGAAGATTTTTATTTCTGGCTTGAGAGGTCGGTCGAAATTTAGCAGCCATTCACTTTCGCTGAATGATGTTAGGCAGAAAGACTCGCAGGTCCGGAAGGCGGGCTTGTCGCCGCTCCTTAAGTTATCGCGCCGCCATCGACGATCACCACTTCCCCGTTCATGAAGCTGTTGCGATCGCTCACCATGAATGCGGCATACTCCGCGAGTTCTTCCGGGCGCCCAAGCCTACCCGATGAAGCCCAAAAGTGATGCATTTG
>JBKOZZ010000088.1:0-18848 GCA_046726155.1 Acidobacteriota bacterium | reverse complement strand
GTTGCGCAGTCGATAAATGTAAACGTGGAGGCTCTCCGCATTGACAGGCTTGGCGCCTCCCCAGGCGTGTTCCCACAGATCCTCGGCGGTGACAATTCTCTCCGGAGAACGAGCCAAACGCGACAGGATTAAAAACTCGGTGCGCGGCAGCTTCAGCGCCTGGCCGCCGCAGGCAACGTAGTAGTTCTTGTGCTCCACACGCAGGTAACCGTCGTCGTAAACGTCGCCGGCAACCTGCTGCGGATCTTTCTGTTCAGTGAGCGACATTTCTGTTGTTGACATAAGCAATCGTGGGATTCCGAAAATGCCGACAAACTTTCTAGTTTGTCACCAGCCGTGATCGCTAGCCGGGCTCACTCGGGCGCAACAAGCTGAAGCTTGTCGGACATAGGCTTAAAAGTTTAGCCGCAGGGCAAATTGAATCTGCCGGCTTGTGCCAAGACCAACGTCGCGAACTACAGTTTGACGAAGCAGTCCGAAAGTTCCACCCGCAGCACTCTGCGTGTATGGCGTTCCCGGCTGGACATTATTCCCGCTGGCGGTGCAAACGCCACCGGCGCAGCTCACCGTCGGCAACGCGAGATTCAAGCGCGAGCCAGGGATGTCGAAGTTTGCGCGATTGAAGATGTTGAAAACTTCCGTTCTAAATTCCAGGTTGGTGGCCTCTGTGAACCTGAACCGCTTATTGAAGATCAGATCGAATTGCCGGAAGTTAGGGCCGCGCAGGAAGTTTCTCGGTGCGTTGCCGAACGTACCGGGTTCAGGCGTGGTGAATGCGGCCGGATTCAGAATCAATCGATCGTTGCTCAAATACGGATTAGCGCCGGGAATCAGATTTGGCCGGCGCAAATTCCGAGAGGCGCCGCCGCCCGGCGTATTCACAACGGCAATAAAACCCGCCGGAGGATTGCCCGACAACTGCGCTACAAAGCCGGTAGGAAGTCCTCCGCAACCGGCGGCGTTCACACACTGAATCACGACGTCCGGGCGGACGATGCCAATCTCAAGCGGCAGCCCGGAGCGGGCGTTTGCGATCGTGCCGATCTCCCAATCGCCGAGAATCGCGTTACCTATTCCGCCGAAGTCATGTTTCTTGCCCTTGCCAAACGGGAGGTCGTAGACGGCGCTGAAGTTGAAAGTGTGGCGCACATCAAAGTTGTTATAGCCGTTGTCATAATCAAAATCGCTTATCGCCCGCGCATTGTTGGCCGCAGTGCGAGCTTCGTTAGAGCCTGCAGTATTTCCAAAGCTTCTGCCGAACGTATATTGCCCATTCAAGGTTACTCCCTGATTCAAGCGCCGACTGAGAGCTAGTTGTAATGCCCTGTAACTGTCATGACCACCGCTGGTCTTATAGTCAACTTCCGCGAATGGGTTTTGGACTGTCGTGCCTGAGACGATCGTGAATTCGCGGATTGGCTGGGTGACGCCGACAATATTTCCTGGGCACTGGCCGTTGACAGGGGCCACGCTACAGCGGTTGACAACCCCCACGCCGGTCGGTAGAGGCGTGCCGTCCAGAATCACCGTTTGCCCGGGCAGAATTCGATTCGCCACGCTGCGCAAGAATAGGTTTCGTCCTTGGGAGCCGACAAACGCCCCAGTGAACACCATCTGGTAGGGCAGCTCCTGCTGAAACGAGAAGGTGTACTGGTAGATCTTCTCTGGGATCTTATACTCGTTTGCATACGCCCGCGGCTGGTAGGACCGATTATTTGGATTAGCGCCAAAGTTGGCAATGATCGCATCGATGTTCTGCGGAAAACTTCCCCCACTGACAGTAGAGCTTACCCGGTTCGACTCGATTGGTTGAATTTGATCTTCCGTTTGTCCCGGGCCGTAGTAGATGCCAACGCCCCCTCGTAAGACCGTCTTGCCGCCGCCAAAGAAGCCGGTACCACTCGGATTGGGAGACCAAGCCAGGGCGACTCGCGGTCCAAAATTAGTCTTGGATGTAAGGTACGGTCTGCTGGACGGATCCCGCAATAAGCCGGTGTTGATGTCAAAGAAAATCTGTCGATTATCCTTCTCATCAAGTGGCGTGTAGTATTCATAGCGCAGTCCATAATTCAACGTAAGGCTCGGGCTCATTTTCCATTCGTCCTGACCATAAGCGATATAGTATGTCTGCATTGGTTGGACTTGGCCTGTCGAACCGTTAAAGAAAGGCGATGGCGCCGAAACGTCGCCAAGGTACTGGGTGGACTGAAGGGAGTTCGCCAGGAAGTTGTTGATACTTGACCAGGTGTAAGTGGTGCCACCGACTCTGTCAGTCCACATATGAATTTTGCGTACCTCGCCGCCAAACTTGAACGAATGGTTGTTGCGGGTCCAACTTACATTGTCAATAAAAGACAGCGAGTAGGGCGTGTAAGGTTGGGCTCGTCCATTGGTAGCGCTGTTCGCGCGCACCAGCCCACCAGGAGTGGCTACCCCGGCATTGGCGCCCTGCCCCGGAAGCGAAAAGCCCGCCACGGTACCCGCAATATTAAAAGACAGGCTAGACAGGTCAATTCCCGGGAAGGACGGTGCGACACCGTTGATGCGTGACAGGGCAGAGTTGTAACCGAGCTTGAACTCATTGAGCAGGGTTGGCTTCAATATAGACTGGAGTGCGAATATGCCGTTTTGGGGCAGGCTGCGGATTACCACACGGCGGCCAGTCACACCTTCAGGCTGATCATTGTTTGCCTGATCGCGAAAGAATCGGAAGTAGGCCGAGTGTTTCGGGTTGAATTTGTAGTCCAATCGTAGAGCCAGCGAATTTTCATTGACGAGATTGGTGGCCTGCCGTTGTACTGTATCGAAAAGATCTGGACCCGTGCGCAAGACCACTACGTCGGATGCGCGAAATGCCGGAATCAGAGCCGTGGTCGCAGCGTTGCAAGCCGTGGGGGGTGTGCTGCCAAGGATAATGCCGCCGGGACAGATACGCGAAGCCAACCCAGGCACCGCCTCGATCGCGTTAACACCACCGCGCAAACGGTAACCTTCGTACGAGAAGAAGAAGAATGCTTTATCTTGCTTGATTGGCCCACCCACTGAACCACCAAACTGATTCAGCCGCAGCTTGCTCTTTTGGCCGATGATGTTGTCAAAGAAATTCGCGGCATCCAGCTTGTCGTTACGGAAGAATTCAAATACCGAACCGTGAAACCTGTTACCACCAGACTTGGTCACGACGCTGATTTGCCCGCCGGTGCCGGTTCCGAATTCCGCAGGATAATTATTTGAATCTACGCGGAACTCCTGCACGTTTTCGAGAGAAGTTTGCAGGCGGAACGGCGTCGGGACTTCGCCGTTCAGATTACCCGGCGACGTGTCAATAATTGCTGTTCCCTCGATCCCGTCGAAGCGAATCTCGTTCTGTTCAACCGCACGACCTGAGAAGCGAATGTCTCCGTATGTGCCGGAGCCACTGTTAACTGACCCTGGTGCCTGTAAGTAGAGTTGCGAGAGTTGCCGGCCGTTGATCGGAAGGCCTTCAACCTCGCGTGGGTTTACGTTCGCACCCATGGCAGCCGAGTTGCTTTCCAGGACTGCGTCTCCACCGGCGGTTATGTCGACCGTGGCCGCGACTCCGGTCGGCTGCGCAACCATCGTAAGCGTATATTCCTGACCTACGAGCACCTGAACATTAGTCGTCTTAGCAAATAAGTCCTTAGCAGTGGCTGTTACCGTGTAACTTGAAGGACGAAGCGCGGACACAATGAAGTAGCCGCTCTCATTGCTTACGGCTGTCCGTTCTTCACCAGTCCGCTCATTCTTCACCACGATAGTAGCGCCGGGCACTAAAGCGCCGTTTGAGTCTGTTACCGTGCCGCTGATGCGACCCTGATCGGACTGCCCATTTGCTGTTGGCGGAACCACAAATAGGAGCACAAGAGCGAGAGCGACTAGCGAGAAACGGCCCAACTGGAGGACTCTTCTATGCATAGCATTCTCCTGGGAGCTTAAAATAGTGTGATAGCTTGATTCGAAAACTGTTCGCGTCTTTCGAAGAAGAGCGCGAATTGGTTCTGAACTGATGGAAATCGTTGTTGTGTTGCAAAGACAAACTCTAGGCGGGCGAAGTTAAGCTGCTGTGAATTGCGCCTTAAATGTTTGTTAACCTGGCTGAAAGTTTTTCAATGAGATAGTTCTATTCAACATTACTTCTGAGCAATACAACGTCTTGCGCATTCTGCGGAGCGCTGAGCCGGGCGAGGATCGTTTATGACCTCTTGGAAAACGGCTGAATTAACATCTTGTTAACCTGGCCGTAACAGCGCGGTCGTAGGATGCAAGGTCTTCCTTAGCCTTTAGAGTGTTCAGGACGCGTTCAGAGCATGGGTGACTCTATGGCAATTTCACATGAACTCAGCAGCGAAATCGCTGCTGCTTTATTTGCCTCCAAAAACCGATCACCTCGCGAGCTAAAGGATCTAAAGAAGATACTTCTGGTGGTCCATTCCACCCTCCAGCGACTAGCCGACGACGCCCACCTGGCCCGTGTGGATCGTCTGAAGGTGCCAATCTCATCCGGACATAACGCAAAAGGCAGATCTGCATCCTCGTAGGGCGCGGTAGCACCACGTCAAAGCTTCAGTACGGCAAGAGTTCACCAACGATTTAGAACAACAACGCGCACACGAAAACGACTCAATGTGTGCGCGCGGGGTTATCCGCAATCGTAAAACCGTTGTTCGGGGTTGAAAGGTTGAGAGGAATTCGAAATCGAAACTCGCGGATTATCGCAAGGCGGCAATCTGATTCGATTCCAGGCCGCCGACTACACTCGCGTCCCAGATAACCCAATAACGTTTCTTCTTATTGGCGGGTGGTTCTTGCTGCTCGAATGCAAGTCGAACGTACCTGGTCGTAAAACCGCTGTCTGCGCTAAGCGGTAAGAGCGTGTAGAAGTAGTCTGTTCGTTGAGGAAGATTACACTCGCGCCGCATTTTATTGAGGTGAGCTTCGCACTCGCCTACTTCGCTCATGGACATCGCATCCGGACTGTCGTTGACAATATGATCGATTTCGTGGAGCAGTCCCCAGCCAACGTTGAAAGCCTCAACGGCCCGCTCGTCTCCGACGACTTGTTCGAAGTCCGCGAAATCGATTTGTACGATAAAGACGGGAGGGCTGCCGGCCTCGTTCTTCTTCCACCGGCCGGGAATTACGCGACAGAACGCTACTTCCGGATGACTACTCACATCTTCAATCACCACAACAGTGCTGCCTGAGATTGCCTTGGCAACCAACTCCCGGGCACTGACGGAACCACCAATAGGGGTGCTGCTTCCCTCGCGCAGCACTCCATTGTCGTCAAACTTCAGATCTGGAAAACCAGTAATTCCGCGAAGCTTAGTGGCCAACTGTTCGCGATGTCCCGGGGAAAGATCATCACGTATCACTACATGGTTGCGATTTTGTTGAGCCAGCAAATCGACAGGTGAGAGGAGCAGAAGAATACCGACGAGCCATCTTACTCGGCGAATTGGAGAGAAGAATATCCTGTGTGGTCTGGGTAGCATTCAGCTTCCTCCCAGATTGGACCGGCGAACTCGTGGGTAAGCGTCGGTTCAGGCTATCGCTACCATAGGCTCTGCGTCATTGCGGGCGGCGCAATTGGAGCGATGTTACCAAAATGTTAACTGCGTGAGTAGAGATTTTTTCCACAGGGAGGGCTGTTTCTGAAGGATAGCTGAAGCGCATCTGAACAACCGAGGCGGTTTCGGATCGAAAAGACAATTTCACCTTATAAATTACTGCCTGATTGCGCCGGCCAGACTGACTCCTAGGCGGTTTGATAGGCTTCTCAATCTTTCTTAAAACTCATTTAATCCCGCAGCCATTTATGCGTAACACGCCGGCCCTACACTTACCGGGAGAATCATTTGGAGGTAAAAGCAAATGGCTGAACGAACAGCAGCGAGGAAGAATCCTGGATTCAAGGTGGTTTGCATCTCGTGCGGAGTGAAAATCCGCGAGAACGCTAGCGATGATTCGTATGGAATGTGTCTCAGATGCTTCTATGCGATGCTGGCAGTGAGGTTGCGCACCCAAAAGCGGGTCTCCGCCGGCGAGTATGTCAGCGAGCGCTGACCGGTTGGGCTATAAATCTTCAACTAATTCCTACGGCTTCACCATCCAGTCAAGCGTCCCCTTGACTTCAAGCACCTCAGGCCAAGTGGCAGCTTTAAGATCAATAGATTTGGCGTGTCTTAAAAGAAGAAGTGTCTTGATGATTTGATAATTCCAGTCTCAAAGGCGACGAGTTGCTCCGGCCCACTTGATAGCAGATAGCGGCAAAAGAAAAAAGCCCCGGTGGAGTCGGTGCCACCGGGGCCCTGGTCGTTTCAGCAGCAAACAGCAACGGGTGGACCACTTCGAATAACCGTTCTGTCTGTGTGGTTGGCGGGAATACTCACTACCGGGATGATCTCTTCTCCGTACTTCTCACCGCAGTGCCAACCCCCCGTGATTAACACAGCAAGTTACCTGGAGAAACGATCCACGAGTGCTTTCGTGTCGCTTGCGCGAACTGACGGTAGTCCGTATCTGTCGCAGATTATTGATGACCGGTGCTAATTCGCAGTTACCGCCAGGTTAAATGTTAGTTAAGCTATGAGGGCCTTTTTTACATTCGATCTGCTTCATATATTATTTTGCGCATTTCGCTTAACTTTGGTTGATGGCCCAAGCGGTTCAGAACTCAAGCTTTCACTCGTTTTGTTTTTATCGAACGCAAACTAAAGTTTGAACTCTAAACTTCTTAACAGACTCGGCCAAAACACAGGTCCAGATCATGTGCTTGACCCTGTCTGGAGACACGGATGAACAAGATGAACCTTGTCTTTCTGCACGGCGCGCCGGCTGTTGGCAAGTTAACTGTAGCGCGCGAACTAGCCAGGCTTTCAGGCTTCCGTCTGTTTCACAATCATCTTACGGTGGATTTAGTCAGTTCCCTTTTCGCTTTTGGCAGCGAGCCCTTCATTCTTCTGCGGGAACAGATTTGGCTCGCGGCCTTTGCTGAAGCGGCCCGGCAGAAGGTTTCCCTGATCTTTACATTCAACCCGGAGCGCACAGTTCGCGAACGTTTTATTCAAGATGCGCTCAATGTGGTCGAAGCCGCCGGCGGCAAGATTATTTTCGTTGAATTGACTTGTGCTGAGGATGAACTGGAGCGGCGCATTGAGGATGCGTCACGGAAGGAGTTTGGCAAGTTGGCTTCCATTGAGCAGTATCGATCGTTGAGGCACGACAGCGCTTTTCACTTTCCCAACCTTCCCCACGGAATATCCGTCGATACGACGATTCAAGCACCAGCTGTTAGCGCGCGGTTGATCAGTGAGTATCTGGCTTCGCTCTAGCGACTCCGTCGTATTTGAAGTGGCGCAAGGTTCAAGAAGTTCGGAGTTCAAGCCTTAGCTGCCGTCACTCGAGCAAGCAAACTAAAGCGTGCGACTCTAAACTTCTTGAAGCGCCACCCGGCCACAGCCGTCCCTACGGTAGGCTGTTACGGTCGGTCTAGAACGTAAACTTCAGCGCCAACTGCAATTGTCTTGGATCGCCCACTCCCTGTCGCAGGAAACCGGAGAAGTCGAACAGGGCTGCCGTGCTCAGCGGGTTAATGGTGTTCTTGTTGTTGAAGGTATTGAACATCTCGACAATCGGGATAAGCGCATACCGCTCGCCAAAATTGAATGGCCGTTGCAGGCGCCAATCAAAGGAAAAATACTTATTGTCTTTACGCAGTGAATTCCGGTTGGTGGCTGTGCGCACGGCCGGAGTGATGGGCTGCGCTGAGCGAGCCTGTACCCGGAAATTACCTTCGAGTCCCGCCGGTAATTCGGCAAACGTAATGAAGTTAAACTTGTGCCGGATGTCGCGATCCGAAACCGCGTAGTCAAAGCTTAGATTGTCGATATTAAATGATCGGTCCGTGAACGGATCACGCTCGTTAGAGTCGTCATCTTTATCTTTCGAAAGAACGTAGTTCCATTCAAACTGATAGCCTTTGCTCAGGCGCTTCCTCATGCCGACCGTGAAGCCGTCGTAGACCGATTTACCAACGGCGCTGGTTACCATCACCTCGCCAAGATAATCGCCGAAGATTGGGAATCCCGCGGCATCCAGCTTGCGATTGATGTTTAAGAAGCGAGTCAAATGAACGCCCTTTGAATGTGTGAAATCAAAATACAGCGCAAGGTCGGAAGCGATTTCCTGCTCAAACTGCACGTTGCCTGTATAGATGCGGGGATTTGCGTAGTCTAGGCTGAATACGCGCACACCGCTAAAGCATGGGAACGGGTTATTAAACGGACCAGCAACCGCGAAATTATGAATTGTCGAGCAAGAACCGGCGGCCGGCGTCACCAGGCCGGGCCAGGTTGGTCGCACGAATGGGTTCGCAAATAAGCCGCCCGCGATTGTTTGTTGTTGCACGCCATTGGTTGTAATCGATCCCACCTGCGACAGCATATTCTGTCGCGCGAAGTAAATTCCGTAGCTGCCACGTAAGACGGACTTACCTTTTTTGGAAATATCCCAGGCAAAGCCAACCCGTGGTTGAAATTCTTTCTTCGGACTGTGCAGCGTCCCATCTGAGGTAAATCTCGCATCGCTCAAGAATTTACCGTAGGCGGTTTGCGATGGCGGCACAATTGGTTTCGGAAAGATCTGAGCTTCCCAACGCAGTCCGTAATTGAGTATGAAGTTTGGCCTGACCTGCCACTTGTCCTGGGCGAAGAGCGCGTAGTCCTGATTCGTAATGCTGGATGCGCCGGCAGCGTCGGTGGCTGGTCCATCGGGTCCCGCGCCCTGTAAGAAGAGCAGCAGCGGCGTAATCGCGCCCGTGCATGGTGGCGATCCAAGCGTCAGGTCTGTCCACGCTCCGTTTGTGCACTGCCCGGCGTTCGGGCCGAAACCTGGGCCCAGCGAGGCGGGTGATGCGTAACGCAGAAATCCACTCACAGTATTGAAAAGATACCGCCCGGTGAAGAAGCCACGAAACACCTGACTGTTGAGCGTGTGTATCCACTCGCCACCGACCTTGACCGTGTGGTTCCCTGAAATGATCGAGAAGTTGTCTTTCGCATCGGTGCGCCAGATCAGTTCATCAACTGTCGGCTGCAGGAAAAATGGATTACCAAAGCGGAACGACAGTTCGTTTGGATTAAAGCCACCGCCGGCGCCGGTATCGGCAGGAATATTTGACGGGATAGCCGAGCGCGGCCGCAACTCGCGCGTGTAGGAGAAATGCGCTTCGTTCAATTTCGTGGGTGAGACCGTGGAGAAGAGATTGATGTTGAGATTGTTAATCTTCGAAGGGCCTTCGATGCCGTTTGCTGAGTTGCCGTACGTTGCAACATCGAACGTTTGGTTAGTGTTCTTGGAGTAGTCGAAGTTGTAAGAGATCGCGAGCTGGTGTGAGCTACTAAGATTGAAGTCTGTCTTACCGAGAAAAGCATAGTTTCTGATCGGATGTTTTATCGGCAACCCTTCGTCCTGGTTTCTGCTGACCTTCATGAAATTGATCAACGCCAGCCGCTGGCAATCGCCATTACTGTTTATCAAAAGCTCGTCGGCCGGATTTGTAATGACCGGGGTGGCCACTGGACACGGTGTTGGTCCGATCGGATCGCTCAGGTTAGCGCGGGTTAGATTCTCGCGAATACCTTCCAGAGCGGCAAAGAAAAATGCTTTGTCCTTGCGGATGGGCCCGCCAATTGTGCCCCCAAACTGCTCGCGGCGAAAATCCTTGAGCGGTTTGCCGTCTGAGGTGTGGGCCGTCAGCGCTTCAAGCCGCTGAAAATGGAACAGACTGCCGTGCACGTTGTTGGTGCCGGACTTGGTTATCACGTTGATGATTCCGCCCGCGGTGCGCCCGAATTCAGCAGTCGCGCCGGTGGCCACAACCTGAAATTCCCTGACCGCTTCGAGCGTGATGTCTATCGCCGCTCGCTGACCTCCCAATTGCTCACCAAAGAAGCCATTGTTGTAATCGCCGCCGTCAAGACTAACGTTATTGAAAACGCCGCGCTGGCCGGCGAAGGTGATCTCATCGCCATCAGGTCCCTGCACGATACTGACCCCCGGCGTCAGAGTTAAAAGATCCTCAAACTTCCGCCCCAGAATAGGGGTCGTGCTTACGGTAGTCTCGTTTAAGGTTGTGCTCGATTCCGTTTTAACCGTGTCGACGTTTGCAGTCGCAGTGATCGTAACGGTCTCTTGCACGGAAGAGACTTTCATCGACAGCGGGAGATTCAGCGCTTGACCCACCGTCAGGTCGGCTTTCTCGACCACCAGCGTTGCGAAGCCCGTCTTTGAAACAGTCACGGTGTATCTCCCCGGCGGCAGTTGCAGAGCAACAAATCGCCCATCGTCGTCTGAGGTGGTTGTTCGGGAAAAGTTTGTATCCACATTTTTGACTTCGATGTTGGCGCCGGGAACCGCCGCCCCATTGGCATCCATCACGGTACCCTGAATAGCACCGGTGGTGATTTGTGTTTGGGCCACTGACGAAGCCGCAAACAAAAGTGTGACTAACAGATAAATACTCAATCCTTTAACCCGCACGGAAAAGTTGCGAAGCAAGGCGTTGCGCATGGTTTTCTCCAGTAATTTTTATTGATCCGAGATTCAGATCGTATCTGCTCTTGTGGTGATTCAACTGCGAGGTCGGCCCATCTTAGTTAACGCATCTCAGGCATGTCAATCAATTAGTTTCGTTATGCAAAATGCGGATATGGGATTCATTTCACCTCATACCGTTTTTATGTTTTTTCGGATTTGACGTACGTCTTCGCGTCCGCCAGCGTCTCTACCAGCAGGCTGACATAAATTGTAAGAGCAGCGGAGGCGCTGGCGAAACCTTGTAGCCGCGTCTGCGTATTAGTGGCGTATCGGTTTGTAAAAAGACGCGTCAGCTCGATTCACGGCCGACCGGATGGCCCGAATACATGCCCGGTTGTTATGGTACTGACAAATCGATCGATTTCTAGTAAAAATCTACAGTCTCCGTATTATCGTCAACCCATTCCGAATTTTGTTTAAGGAGTATCTCCGTGCATTACTTCAATCTGCGACCTTTGATTGCGCTCATAGCTGCGGTGGCTTTCGGTCTTGCGGCCTTCGGGCAACAGAATGCGCCTCGTGGTTTCGATCCGGCCAACATGTGTACGACAACCTGCAAAGCCTGTGATGACTTCTACCAGTATGCCAATGGTGGCTGGATCGCGAAAAACCAAATTCCGCCGGCCTTCTCGAGCTGGGGCATCACCAGCCCCTTGCGTGAAAAGAACATCGCCACGCTTCATCAGATTCTGGAAGAGGCAGCAAAGAACACCGCTGCCCCGGTAGGTAGCAACGAGCAGAAGATCGGCTCGTTCTATGCCAGTTGTATGGACGAAGCGAAAATTGAAGCGCTCGGAGCGGGGCCTCTGACACCAGAGATATCCGCTATCAATGATATGAAGAGCACGCGCGACTTGCCCGCGCTGCTCGCACATCTTCATCGTATCGGCGTGCCCGGAGTATTTACTTTTGGCGCCGGGCAGGACTTCAAGAAGAGCGACAGCGTAATCGCCATCACCGGCCAGGGTGGTCTCGGCCTGCCCGATCGCGACTTCTATTTCAAAGACGACGCAAAATCGAAGAGTACCCGTGATGCTTACGTGCAGCATGTCACCAATATGTTCAAGCTGCTCGGCGACGCCGCCGACAAGGCTGCTGCTGAAGCGCAAACGGTGATGAAGATTGAAACACAGCTCGCGCAAGTTTCTCTGGATCGTGTTTCGCGCCGAGACGCCTCGAAGCAGTATCACAAAATGTCGGCGGCTGACTTAAAGAACGTGATGGCAAACTTCGATTGGGAGACCTACACGAAGAAGCTCGGCGCTCCGAAGTTTACCGAAATCAACGTTGCGCACCCTGACTTCTTCAAGGGCGTCGATCAAATGCTCGTTAGCGTACCCATTGATGATTGGAAGACCTACCTGCGCTGGCATCTCGCACACGATGCAGCTGACGCTCTCTCGACCGCTTTCGTCAACGAGGATTTTAATTTCTACGCCAGGACATTGAACGGCACTAAAGAGATTCAGCCACGCTGGCGTCGCTGTGTCGTCGCCACCGATCGAAATCTTGGTGAGGCACTCGGGGAAGTTTACGTGAAGAAAGCCTTTCCTCCGGAAGCCAAGGCGCGCATGAAGGAACTGGTCAACAATCTCATCGTGGCCCTTCGCGAAGACATTCCAACGCTGGACTGGATGAGCGAGCCGACGCGCCAGGCGGCCATTGCCAAATTGAACGCCTTCGCCGTGAAAATCGGCTACCCGGACAAGTGGCGCGATTATTCGTCGTTAAAAATTGAACGCACCTCATTCGTTGACAACCTGGTGCGCAGCAGCGAGTTTGAGCGGCATCGAAACCTTGAGAAGATCGGGAGGCCCGTCGACCGCACCGAATGGGGAATGACGCCTCCCACCGTCAACGCCTACAACAACTCATTGATGAACGAAATAGTTTTCCCGGCGGGAATTCTGCAACCACCCTACTTCGATCTGAGCGGCGACGATGCTCTTAACTATGGAGCAATCGGGGCCGTCATCGGCCACGAGATGTCGCACGGCTTCGATGATCAGGGGCGCAAGTTTGATCTTCACGGCAACCTCACGGATTGGTGGACCGAGGCAGATGCCAAGAACTACACAGATCGTGCCAACTGTGTCGAACAACAATTTTCCGGGTTCCGCGTTGAAGAAGTTGGCTTGAACCAGAATGGCAAACTCGTCCTGGGAGAATCCATCGGCGACCTCGGCGGCTTGAAGATCGCCTGGCTGGCTTTTCAGAAGTCCATGCAGGGCAAACCTCGTCCCGCGGACATCGACGGCTTTACACCCGAACAGCGGTTCTTTCTAGGGTGGGCCCAGGTGTGGGGAAGAAAACAAACACCGGAAGCGATGCGGCAACAGATCCTTACGGACCCGCATCCGCTGAGTCAATTTCGCACCAATGGTCCACTTTCAAACATGCCGCAGTTTGCCGAAGCTTTCAACTGCAAACCGGGCGACCCAATGGTGCGGCCACCGGATAAACGTTGTCAGGTTTGGTAGCCAGACAGTATTAGCGGCGAATTAACGCGGATGGGCCCGGATCGATCAAGAATTGGGACATACAGCGGGGGGGCAAGCCCACCTTCCAGACCATGAGCTTATCGAAGTTGAAGTTCAATTCTTCGGTGAAGGGCCTTCGAGGTGGAGTAACTGGACGACGCACAGCATCTCACAGGTGAGGAAGGCGGGCTTGCCCCCGCTGCCTGATGACGGTTCAATTGAAAAGATGTCTTTAGACCGATCCGCGTAAATCAGCGGCTCGTATTTTAGCCCAGGAAGAAACCAACAATAAAGCGTACCAATCCGGCGCCCAGGATCACCCAAATTGCATTCGGGCGAAAACGCACGAGAACCGCGCCGGCAATGATCGCAATCAACATTCCCACCCAGCTATGAATGCCGGCGCGTCCGATGCTGATGCCGGCCGCGACCAGCAGACCAACGACCGCGGGTGTGACTCCCTTCAAAAACGACTGCACGATTTTGTTAGTATGAAAGCGGGCTAGTGATGAGCCGGCCACTACCGTCATCAGGAAAGACGGGAGAAAAATGCTGATAGTCGCCACCAGCGCGCCGAGCGTCCCCGCTACGCGATAGCCAATGAAGGTTGCAGTAATCAGAACGGGACCAGGTGTGATCTGGCCGAGCGCCGTAGCGTCGACGAATTCCTGATGAGTGAGCCAATGATGACTGTCGACCACTTCCGCTTCGATGAGCGGAATCATCACGAAGCCGCCGCCAAAAGTGATCGATCCGATGCGCAGAAAGATCGTTGAGAGCGTCAGGAGCAAGGCCACTTTGAGGAGGATTGGCATCGATACGCCAAACAGAACCGTGGAATGAAGTTTCTTCTTTGGCGGCCCTGGAGTATCGTGGTTCCGATCGTCTACCGGACTGTCTGTAGGACTGGGCTTCTTCGATTTTGCTTCGGCCCGTGCCAATTCCGCCGCCCGCCGTACCCGTTCCTCAGCCATAGCGCGCGTAAGGTAACCCCCAACAAAGTGCGTTTCACGAATACGACGGCGGCGTCTCTGCAATGTCATGCGAGCTGCAATGCGTTTGCGGCGCGATGCGACGCCCTGAAGTTGTCCCAGTTTGCGCAATTGTTTCTCGGCAAATGAGTCGATAAAGATGCCAATAAGACCTGATGCCAACACCACCTCAATCACCGTCGCGCTAAAAAACGCCACGACGATGCAGGCGAAGACAGCAAGAAACCACTGCCAGGGTTTGCTTAGCGCATTGCGCCCCACACGCCATGCCGTCACAACTATCAGCGCCACCACTGCTGCATTTAGCCCATTAAATAGCCGGTCGGTATCAGGCAGATATCGCAGGTGCCGGTAAAGAATAGCCAGCACAATCATCATCAGCATCGACGGCAGAATGAAGCCCGCAATGGCCGCGCCGGCACCGCGCCAACCGCGCAGCCTGAGACCGACATAAGTAGTAACGTTGCCGGCGGATGTGCCGGGCAGGGTTTGGGCAAGAGCGAAGCCGGAGGCAAAGTCCTGTTCAGTGAGCCAGCGCCGCTGCTGCACCGCTAGCGTGCGAATCTGCGCGATAACAGCCAGGCCGCCGCCGAAACCGACCGTACCAATCTTCAAAAATGAAAGGAATAGGCCTCCCAGGGTAGGAGTGTTGGCAATGCGTTCGATTTCCCGGCGTGTATCACGCACGCGCGTCCGCATCTTGCGCGCGCGGTTGCTTATTCTGCTCGCCCGCTTATCGACCTGTGTCACCACTTTATTGAGCGACAGACTATCACACAGTCTCCAAAAATATTCGTCACAGATTTCGCGGATAAACGCGGATCCGCTCGGAAAACAAGCAGGCACGGTTAGGAGGCTTTTCCCGATCGGCCTAATCCGCGTGGTTAGCTGAAACTTGCGAGCGCGCGATCGTTTATTCAATCAAAACCAACCGCGAGGCAAACTAATGAGCTCAGAATATTTCGCCGAGGACAAGCGTAAACGATCACAACGTAACGCTTACTATTACGGGCGAACTGCTGAACCCATCCAACACAAGACGCTCGATATAGGTGAAGTGGACGATGAACGGCTAATGTGAAGGCATGGCTAACCTGACACATCGAGGCCTGAGATGCGGGCCACACTATTGCTACTAACATCGCCTCAACGACGATTTAGAACTTGAGCACGGTGTCGAATTGCAGACGCGTCGTCGCCCGATTCAAGGAGCCCGGCGGCGTTGTGGCGAAGGGACCAAGCAACCCATTCGGACGCTCTGTTACAATGCCGGTTACCGTGAATGTTACGCGCGGATCGGCAGCATACGAGAATTGGAAACGGTGGCCACGCATGTCGGATTGCTGCGTCACGTCCGAAAAATTGAAAGGCGTAAGCACCGCATCTTTCTGAATGCGCATAAACGTGTAGTCAAACATCATATCTCCGCGAGCTTTTGTTGATCCCACCTGGACTTCACCCCAGAAGCCATGTTTCTCGTTATTAGGCAACAACAAATCTGCACCGCCAGGGCCGGCCGTAACAACGTCATGAACCTGCGTGTTGGTGACGAAATTAAAGAGAAGCGTGACAGGGAAACGTTTGCTGTTTTTCAGCTCCAGGCGGGCGAGCATATCTACCAGGTTGTAGCCTGAGGCAAGGCGCCCGTCGCGGTTGATGGCATTGTTGCTGGCAGTCGTCAGCCCTAGATTGCCGTTGCCTGCAACGAGGAGATCGCGTGAGATCAAAACCTGGGTGGTAATTGTTTGTGCGGGCGTGGTGCCTGACGCGGGAATTATAAACGTTAACGGAAGCAGCAGCTGATTTCCGAAAACTTGCACCGGTGAAATGAACTGTGTGCCGGAAAAGTAGAGATCCGACACCGAGAGATTGAGAGCTACCTTCTCATTCGGTTCGAGGCGCGCGCGAATTTCCCCGCCGTAGAGAGCGAGGTCGCGCCCGCCACGACGTGACTGGTCAATATTAACTGTGCCATTGCTGTTCCGAACAAAAGCAGAGTTGCGTTCGAGGAAAGGAAGTTGCCACGCCACAAAAGTAAGATCCTTGAGTGACGACTTCTTAAAAGCGCGCGAATACGATTCGTTAAATCCGTCGACCATCAAATCGTTGTCGATAGTCATTTCAGTAAACATCCATGGTGGTTCGAATCTACCACCCTGCAGGCGCAGGCCAGGCGCCCGGCGAGGCTTGTAAGTAATGAACGCTTGATCGAGCGAGAAAGGTTTGCGGTTGAAAAAATCCGTGAGCGTCTGGTTGGTTGAAATATTGTCGGCAAAGCTGCCTGTGGCCAGGCGCAATCCCCAGTCAAACTCGTCGCTGATAGAGCCACGCATCTGTAAACGCGCTCGCAAACGCATGCGATGACGCGGACTGAGCTCGTTGCCGAGGATCGCCGGGTTATCACCGTTTGCCAGGTTATTTGATTGACCGAAAATCGATTCCGCGCGCAGACGTATGTCGCCGCTAAACTTGATCGCACCAAGTTCCGACACTCGGGCCTCAACCTTTTTCAGGCGGTCTTCGATAGCGGGAGGCTGAGCGGGCAGCGATGCCACGGCGCCACTCGCCGCCAATGGGCCCGGCGATGAGTCAGGGTCACTCAGCTTACCGGCGAGTAGTCGAATCGTCTTTTGCTGCTCAACAATTATCTTCTGCAGTTCACTCAGCTTTTCGTTCTGTTGCTCGAGCGCCTGCTCGAGGGCGTTCAGACGGTCCTCGGTCGACGTCGTTTTCACACTCGTACTGGAAGACACCGAATTTTTGCTGGCCGACGCATTGTTCTCGGGGCGAGCAGCCTGGGTATCTTCAAAGACAGACTGTACGAGACCCTGGGCCGCCGCAGGATGAACCGACGCGAGAAACAATAACGCGGCACAGAAAAATGAGAAGCCAAGAGTTCTGGAGTTTTTGTGAGTCAACATAGTGGTTTTCTCTCCAACATTCTTCAAAAGATGCGCGGGTGCGGACCAAGCATGCCCTTGCAGTCTTAAAGCAGCATTAACGAAACCTTAATTCTGTATTACACGAGACGGGCTGGGGAGCCGAAAATGGTAGTAGCCTGAAAGATCTGCACTCCTTACTAGTCAAGCAACACGCGCGTGTTCAATGCTTCCGCGCGCTCAATTGCCGCCAGCAAGCGGAGAAACTGTGAATAATTCCGGCCGCGCGCCGTAAGGCGCAGGATCTCCGACTGGGTTAGATCGTTTCGCAGAATAAGGTCCAGAAAGTCGTAGTAATCGGCGGTTGCGCCAAAGGGCAGCTCCCGGATGTAACTAGTTTGCTCCTGATCTTCTGAACGAAATCCGGCGAGCATATCGAAAAGGTTATCGGTCGTCAGACGCGCTCCTTCTCGCGAAAGACGAATCGGCACGCGAAGCTCGAAGAAGCGTAAGCCGTCGGCAGTGGTAACGCGCCGAAGTTCCTTTGTTGCCTCGCCGTCGAAAGGCGACTCAGCGTCGACTAGTATCCGCAGCAGTCGTGGTTGCTCGTTGCTGTCGATGGTATCGAGTGCCAGCTGCACGCGATCAGCAAGAAATTTTTCAAACTGCGCTTCGATCGGGTAAGTGATTCGTCCGAGACATCCTACTGCTTCCCCTTCGCCGGCGGCGTCTGCGCTGTGAGGCAAACAGGCCGGACAGGTTAAGCAGATCCTGGTTTCAGCCTGCATCTTTTCTATTTCCTCGCGGGCGTTCTCCACCCATTCGAGTTTTTCCTGCGAAGGCGCGCCCGTGTCGCCGGTCGTCAGCCGTGCGTGGAGATTGCTGAGCCGCCCCCACTCGCGCAGATGCTTCTCCGGATAGCGAGCGCGGAGCACACAAGAATATTGAACGGCGAATTCGAGTGACACAAATCATTCTCCAAAATCAGCGCCAGAACTTCTCTCTTGTGGGAGAGATCTTTGCTCCTAAGCGCTGATAAGAGGGCCTTCTGAGCAGCCTGGGCTGAGCTTCATTACTAATACAATTCAACTCTTCTTATCCTACCACTGACGAGCCGGACCGTAGCAACACCTTCACACGTCTCCAATAATTTCAATCTTGAATGTTGCCTCCGCTGCTTACCGGCATCAAACCTGAACACTGAACTGCTCACACAATACTCTCCGCTGTTAGAATGGATCGATGCGAGCTTTCATTTACCCTCCTGGCCCACGCCGGATTGTTCCGCTTTCAGGTTTGCTTGGTTACCGGAAAGGCCCGCTTCCCTTCTTTCAGAATCTCGCGCAACAATATGGCGACATCTCCTATTTTCGGCTTGGACCGCAAGAAGCATATTTTCTGAATAATCCCGACTACATCAAAGACGTCCTGGTAACCAACCACCAGAACTTTCATAAAGGTCTGGCGCTACAACGTGCGAAACGCCTGCTGGGCGAGGGACTGCTTACGAGTGAAGGTGAATTTCATCGCCGGCAAAAGCGTTTGGCGCAGCCGGCTTTTCACCGGAGTCGCATCGCTTCTTACGCCGGCGTGATGACTGACTACGCATCACAAACGCGCGCGCGCTGGCGCGATGGCGACACGCTCGATATGTCTGAAGAGATGATGCGCCTTACGCTGAGCATCGTTGGCAAAACGCTCTTCGACGCCGACGTCGTTTCTGACGCGCAGCAAGTTGGCGAAGCGATGACCGTCGTGATGGATCTTTTCAACACGATTACCATTCCTTTCTTTGAGTTATTGCAGAAACTGCCACTCCCGCAGTTGCGCCGCTTTGATCTTGCCAAGGCCAGGCTCGATACGATCATCTATCGCCT
>JBKOZZ010000087.1:0-112976 GCA_046726155.1 Acidobacteriota bacterium | reverse complement strand
GATGACGATAGCGGCCATCAACGGTTATTGCATGGGCGGCGCTCTGGATCTCGCCCTAGCCTGCGACATCCGAGTTGCGTCAAAAGGTGCTGTCTTTTCACATCCCGGCGCGAAACTGGGAATCATTACGGGTTGGGGAGGCACTCAAAGGCTGCCGCGAATAATTGGCCGCACGCGCGCCCTGGAGTTTTTCGCAACTGCCCGCCGCTTTACTAGCCTGGAGGCCCTGGAGATGGGTCTGCTAAGTCACATCGGCGACCCCGTGATCTTCCACGCACGAAAACTTGCCACCGGAAAAAAAGAAAGTGGCGGAGAATCCGCCACCTTCAGTCCTACCTAAATAAAACGGTAACCGCTAGAAGCTGAATCTCAACCCGAATTCTGCTGACAAGCTGTGAGGTACTGTCACTCCGCTCGGAGTAATGAAATTGCTCGGAGTTGCGAAGCTTGTTAGGCGCGCATCGGTTACAAAGTTGTTTCCGAAGTTAGCGCGATTGGTCAGGTCAAAGACCTGAAAGATCGCCTGAAGGTTAGCTCGCTCCCGGATCTTGAAGTTCTTGGTGACGCGGGCGTCTAGTTGGAAGAACGGTTGGCCGCGCAAATTGTCAAAGGTGGCAAACGTACATTGGCCCGACCGCAAACAGTTTCGATACTTGACAGCGTTCGACACCTGAACAGTCGTTGCATTCGCTAGAACAACGGGAAACGTACCGGATGGATCGCCGAAAGCTGTAAGTGTGCCTTTCAAATCAGTAGGGCTACTGGTAAGAACAGTCACGTGAGAAGTCCCACGACCACCACCTACTCCAAGCACATCGACGGCACCACCGTAGCCGGCTGTGTAAGGTCGTGCGGTCTCCCATTGCATAATCGGCGCTACCTGAAAGCCGCCGGGCAGATTAACCACGCTGCCCATTGAAAATCTGTGACGCGAATCATTGGGAGTCGGTCCGAGTTCGTAAGGTGCGAAGTAGTTAAATGGGTCCCAGGCCCGATTTCGGAAGGCAGCAGAGTTGCCGTTGTAGGCGAGCGCTCGCGAGAGCGTATAAGTAGCGTTGACGGTTAAGCCGTCATGTAGGCGCCTCCGATAGGAAATGTTCATGCCGTCATAGCGTGATCGTCCGCTTGAGACTTCCAGATCGACACGGCCGAGCACTGGTTGACCAGCCGCAGCGAGTGCGGCTGACAATGGACGAGACGAGATCTCCTGTCCATTGGGGTCTTCTGGTCCTACACCGCATGTCTTTCCGCCATTGGCGCAGAACATTCGTCGCGTGGGGTTGATATTCAGAGTTTTAGACTCATGCAACCCTAGAATGTGCGTGTATTCAAATTCCAGAACCGAATAAGAATTAAGTTGCCACGCGTAACCAACGTTCCATTGCTGAGTGAATGGGTTTTGGTAATCAGGATCCATGATCCGGCCGGTTGAATTGGCCGGCAACTGGGTAGGTGGCGGTGGAATTGTGGGCAACGGATCGATGCCAAAGCGCCAATTGGAAAGGAGAATACCGGTACCCGGCACCACGTCACCGCTGGCTATGCTAAAGACGCTCACAAAGATGGTGGGGTTGATTTGTTGAATCATGAACAGAGGTATGTTCAAGAAAGTCTGACCGTAATAGAGGCCATAGCCACCCCGCAGGACATGTTTGCCAGTGCCTCCCATGTCCCAGGCGAAGCCAACGCGCGGGCTAAAGTTGCGACTATCATCTTGTGGCAGCGAGCGGGCGGCAAGATGATTAATTGCCTTGAGAGCCAGGTAGGTTCTGCTCTTGTCCTGCGCCTTAGTGCCAATAAGATTGAAGTCTTTGTCCCATCGCAGACCCAGGTTAAGAGTTAAATTGCGGGTCGCTTTCCAGTCATCCTGGAAATAGAAGCCAAGCATCTTGGCTCCTCCGGGTAAATCAAAATAAGGGTTCCCGGCTGTTGCCGTCATGCCTCCTACCAAGCCTGGAGTGGAGAAACCCTGTGGAAGCTTTAGGATTGCACTTGGGAGTGAAACGAAATCAATCTCCAACGTGGGATTGAACTCGAAGAACCCGCCCAATTTTGGTTCCCAGAGGTAATCAACGCCTGTCCGATACGTGTGATTACCTTTGGTGATAGAGAGGTCGTCCTTAAACTGGTATTTGATTTGGTAAGACTGTTGCGGCACGTTGACGTTAGTGCCAAAGCCGATGCCAGTGGGAAAGGTAAAAGTGGTGGTCTTTTTCTCACTATCGATCAAGTTATTCCAGTATTGGTAACCTGCGGTAAACGCATTGACCATGCTTTTGCTGAGGATTGAATTTAAGGTGAAGTTGCCGAGTATTAGTCGGTTCTTCGTGAAATTACCTTGTGTGAGATCAACTCGTTGCGTTGCTTGATCGTTTAATCCAAGGTTTGACTGATCGCTATAGCTGACAAAGGCGTTATGCTTCGAGTTGAAAGTATGATCAATTCGCGCATTCACCCGCCAGTCTTTGTAAGGTGTGGGAAGTACCGGCGAGGGCTGAGCGCCCAAATTCTGTACAAGCTGCAACTCCGCGAACGCGTCGGAGGCAACAGGGATTGATGTCGCCTCCTTTTGTCTTTCATAAGCAAAGAAGAAGAAAGTCCGATGATTTTCATAGTGACTCGGGCCACCCTCACCGAAACGCGGAAGATAAACAGGGCCGCCAATAGAACCACCGTATTGCTTGCGGTTAAAAGGAGGCTTCGACTTGATTGCGGTATTGCTTGGCGAAACCTCGCTTGCATTTAGTTTCTTATCGCGCAGGAAGTAGAAAATCGAGCCGTGGAAATCGCTGCCGCCGGATTTCGTGACCACATTTACTGCGGCTCCTTCGCTCCGGCCATTGACCGCCGAGAAACGAGCGGTGCTAATGACAAACTCCTGAATCGCCTCCAACGGAAACTGCATCACTGGACCACCTACTGTGTTGTCCTTGTTGTCGATGCCGTTGACGGTAACGTTGACGTTACGACCGCTCGAACCATTAATACCGAATACCGAGATACGGCGTTTGGTCGGGTCGTACGAGTCTACGGGCTTTGCTCCTGGGGCCAAATAGGCAAGGTTGCCAAGGTCGCGGCCGTTCAGAGGCAAGTCCTCGACGTCGCGCGGTGTGATGTTAAGACTGATGTCAGTCTTTTCTTTACTAACCAATTCCGTCTCCGCGGTAACCGTAACGTTGGCGGTTTGTAAACCTGGGTTCATCGTGACATTAAAACTGCTGGTGTGCCCTACTAATATTTCCACGTCGTCGGCAGTCGCGTCACCAAAACCCGTGGCGCTCACCTTTATGTTGTAGCGGCCAGCCGGCAACAGGTCGATCTTGTATTCTCCATTTTCGTTTGTGGTCGCTGTGCGGGATGTGCCAGTCGCCTTATTGGTAACCGTTACGGTCGCCCCGTTGATGACTCCACCTTTCTGGTCGGCGACTGTCCCTCCGATCGCAGCGCTTGCCGTTACCTGGGCAGAAGCGGAAACGCAGTTCAGCAGTAGACAAGCGGTCAGGAAGAGAATACTTAAGGTGATCCTATCTAACCTGTTCACGGAGTCTTTGGTGTTCATGGAGGTGCTCCTTATATATGGGGTCCCAGCAAGTTCTGAGACGGAGTTTGCAGCTCAATGTCTCAACCGCAAGAAACAACCGGTGTTTGAAATCTTCTGTTAGTCAACCTTTTGTGCCACTGGAAGAACAAAGGGAATGCACATCGCTAAGTTGAGAAAAACTAAAACTTAGTTAGTGCAAATGTTCTGCACCAATGGTAAGCATTGTGTAGGATTGAACCGTTGATCCAAGTTAATGCATATTATCCATTTTTTTGGACTTCCAGCCGCGCGCATGCTACTCCTTCTTTAAGAACGCTGCAATACCCTTCTGGCAATCCTCGGTCATTCGGGCAATGACATTGACATCAACTCCCGTCTCCAGCGCATCGCCGAAGGTCATTCTATCCGTCTGGTAGAGCAAAGCCTTCGTCAGCGCCACGGCGGATTTGCTCACCAATTCAAAGCCGCGAGCGTAAGCAGTCACCTCGGCTTCAAAATTCTCCTCGGGGAGAATTTGATTTACAAGCCCGAGCTGCTTAGCTTCTTCCGCGGTAATTTCGGCGCCACGAGTAATCAGTTCAAAGGCGCGCTTCTCGGAAACATTGCGTCGCAGAATTGCCATCACCATGGCGGGAACGAACCCAATCTTTACTTCGGGATAACCAAAGCGCGCGTTAGTTGCCGCGATGACAATGTCGCAGGCACTCGCAAGGCCGCAACCGCCCGCCAGCGCTTTCCCGTGAACGGCCGCAACGATTGGCACTGCGACACTGCGCATCAGCAGAAATAGTTCCATCAGCGAACGCGCATCATCCTGGTTTTCTGTAACTGAGGCTTGCGAGATCTCTTGTAAGGCTGAAAGATCCGCTCCGGAACAAAAATCCTTACCAATCCCGCTAATCAGAATAACTCTTACAGATTCGACCTTGGCGGCTGCCCTGATCGAGTTCTTGAGAGCTCCGATTAGTTCGTTGTTAAGAGCGTTTCGCTTGTCAGGGCGATTCAGCGTGATGCGGGCAACCGAGTCTTCAACCGAGTAAAGAAGAGCCGCACTTTCGTCAGTCAATATGTTACCTCCACCTTTTTGCAGATCTGGCGACCTGCGAAGTGCCCCCGCTGCAACGAAGCAAGAGTGTTCCTTAGCTAATCTCAGGTGTCAATTTTTGTCATAGTGCAAGTTAAAAAATTAAGCACAAAGCACTCAAATAATGACATAATCACAATCGAGCGGTGCCCTCCAGCCAAAGGATCTAAACTCGCGTCCGAAACCCGCTCAGATCGATAAGAAATAAGTTGGGCAGCCCCAACCGACGCCCAAATCGCTACCAGGTATTTTAGCTCTAGCTTGCGGACGATAAGCGTCCATCCCACCTAAGAAGGCAAGATCAGCCAAAAGATGAAGGGTTAGCAAACTGTGAATTCAAATCATTCTAAGCGCATCAAGCTCATGGATATGATCAGTCGGGTTGTACCATCTGCATTTTTCCTGTTTGTTGTGATACATAAGGGCGCTGAACTATACACCTTCCTCAAGACTCATTACTCCGGGAATGAACCAGCGTCCGGAAAATTTCTCGTGGATCTCGTGTCCCGATCTTCCATTGTCTGCTTTTTGGCACTAATGACGATCCTATTCTTCATTCGGCTCCAGCCAGTTGGGAAAGCGAGTAGCATTCTGCCGCGAGTCATGGCAATAGCCGGAACGTTCTTTTTAGCCCTCGTAACTCTCTTCCCCCGCGCGAACCTTTCGATGACGCAAACAGTCATCGCAAGTTCGATCAGTATTTGCGGAACGATCATGTCAATCATTGCCCTGGCACATCTCGGTCGCTCATTTAGCCTGATGGCCGAGGCAAGAAGACTCGTTACTACCGGGCCTTATCGCATCGTACGGCATCCCTTGTACCTCTTCGAAGAAGTAGCATCGTTAGGTGTCTTGCTCCAGTTCTTCTCGTTCTACACGGCTCTGATATTCCTTCTCCATATGTTCATACAACTGCAGCGAATGAAGAACGAAGAGGTGGTTCTGGAAAAAGCATTCCCCGAATATCAAGCTTACAAGGCAACCACAGCGCGCGTTATCCCGAGGCTCTACTAATCACAGTTCGATTACCTTAGGGAACACATCCGAGGTACGGGACTAGGGGCCGGTTGCTCACTGCACAATCTAGCTAAATCTAATGCGTCGCTCGGGAACTGCAAACTTGAAATGGGCACTCTGGGGCGCCGTTGCCGTAACGCTGCTGTCCCTCTTTCCACAGCTTATGATGTGGGGATCCCGCGGAACGCAATGGAACGCCAGCTACGCGGAACTTCATGGTGACGAATGGGTCTATTCCGCGTATGTCCAGGCGTTGATTGACGGTCGGCCACGTCGTAATGATCCTTATACAGGACGTGATGATCGTCCCGATAATCCGCAGCCAGAGTCCCTCTTTTCGATCCAGTTTTTGCCCGCTTATGCGATTGCGATTCCGGCTCGACTGCTGGGGCTTTCGTCGTCGACAGCGTTTATAGCTTTAGGAGTTCTGGCGCCGTTCTTTGCGTGTCTCGCCATCTTCTGGCTGATTGCGAGTGTGGTCCAGGATCGCAGTCTAGCTGCCGCTGGATCAGTAATAGTGCTGTGCTTTGGCGCGCTCGCTGCTGGAGAGGGCTTAATACACCTGGTGATCTCTGGTGCTAACTATTCCTTTCTTCCGTTCCTCAGGCGATACGAGCCCGCGGCACCCTTTCCGCTGTTTTTTGTGTTCTGTACCCTGGTCTGGAAGGCTCTGAACGACCGCCGTTTTACTTTTGTCTGGCCGGTCGCAGCCGGTCTGGTGCTGGATTTACTTATTTTTTCTTACTTCTTCCTCTGGACAACTGCGGCAGCGTGGCTGGGGTGCATCGCGCTTCTCTGGCTCGTTGCCTATCCCGGAAAACTGCGACGAGACTACAGGACTTTCCTGACAATCCTCTTGCTCGCTGGAACAGCCCTTGTCCCCTATGTGATATTGCTGTCCCGCCGTTCTGTAACCATGGATGCCGGCCAGAAGTTGACGCGTTCGCATGCTCCAGATCTGCTCCGTATGCCTGAACTGATCGGCCTGGCCGCTATTGTCCTCATCGTCTTTGGTAGCCTAAGGGGAAAGGTGAACTGGCGCGCTCCCGAGACATTGTTTGCCGCCTCGTTTGCGCTTACCCCGATGATTGTACTTAACCAGCAGCTAATCACCGGACGTTCACTTCAGCCTTTCCATTACAAATCGTTCATTGCGAACTACCTGGCTCTTGTTGGTCTGTTTTTGGCCAGTGTCATTATTTGGCGTGGGTTTGAGAGTGAAAGACGACCGATACGCTATCGCTGGGTGGGTCGCATGGCTTTCATCGCAATCTGGTGGGCGGCCGTTGAGGTCCTGGCGCCTGCAAAAGTAATAATTAACGATAGCCAGTTCACAGATCGCGCGGCAGCGGTCTGCCAACGTTTACGACAACGATCCACCGCCGACGGCTTAGTTACAAATTCCCCGACCGATCCTCGGCCTCTGGTGTTAGCTAGCGAGAACAAAGTCGCTGTGATCCTGCCGACGTTTGCGCCTCAGGCAGTGTTGTGGGCCCCTCACTTTGACTTCCTGCACCTCGGCCCCGGCGAAAGCCGCGAGCGCTTCTACCAGTACCTTTATTTTACAGGTATAAAGGCAGACAATCTCGGAAAGGAATTGGCACAACCGCTGAGTACCTTTGCCGCAGCAGCCTTCGGGCATGAGCGCGTGATACCCGACCTGTCCATGCAAGCCAAGCCGATCACCAGCGAGGAGATTGCGTTCCAAGTCGCAGAGTATAAGACCTACTATTCTTCATTTACACGAGACCGCGCCGTTCAGCATATACTCTCGTATGTGATTGTACCTTCCGCTGGCGGACCCGATCTGTCGAATCTCGATCGTTGGTATCAGCGGGACGAGGGTGAGCAAATTGGCGACCACATACTTTATCGAGTCCAACTACGGCGTTGAGATCTTCCGCGCGGGTCGCCTCCCCCAACGCGGCTAGTCCACAATTCAAGTCTTATTTGGTTCCGCGCATCAAGCTCATTTCGGGCTGAGAAAATCGATTAGAGCTTCATTCACTTCCTCAACAGCCTCATTTTGCACCCAGTGTCCACTGTCTGCTATGCGCAGCTCGCGGTAAGGCGCGTCTATGTGTTCACCAACTCCGCGAACAGTTGCGGGGATAATAACGAAGTCCCGTTCGCCGAATATGAATAGGGTCGGCACGCGAATGCGACCGTTTTTGCCTGGCTTCGCTTGATTGGTTGCAGTTTCCGCGAGAGGTGCTTGCCCGGATGTGCCCCTCGGCTTCCGTTGTGACATCAGGCGCCGCAGGTTGGCGCGATAATAATTGACGGTCGCGGTTAGAGCGCCGGGCCAGCTTAGAGCTTCCTTGTAAAGTTCAATGTCGGCATCGCTAAAGGCGTCCTCGCGAACGACCATCTTTTTGAGAGTCCAATTGAGCGCGGCAAATCTGTTCACGCTAATAGCCAGTTCAGGAATCCGTGGAAGCTGAAAGAAAAACATATACCAGCTTCGCAACAACTGCCGCAGCGATAGGTTTGCTCGCCATATGGCCGCTGGCGGCACTTGCAACACTGCAAGTTTGGAAACTCTCTCCGGATATTTTTGCGCAATTGCCCAGGCCACGGCCGCGCCCCAATCGTGAGCAACTACGGCCGCTTTATGCGCGCCGCAATATTTGATGAGGTCGACTACATCTTCGACCAAAACTTCAATGCGATAGTCTTCAACATGTGCAGGCTTATCACTCAGGTTGTAGCCTCGCATATCGGGAGCAACCAAATGATAGTTCTTTCCCAGGGCCTTTAATTGATGACGCCACGAGTACCAGAACTCTGGAAAGCCATGCAGCAAAATCACCAGGTTGTCGCCGCCACCTGATTCCGCGTAGTGCAAACGAATTCCGTTGATATTGGCATAGTGATAGCTGATCGCTGCTTCGGCTCCAGTTGTGACACCCTGTTCAATGCTCATTTCATCAAGAGCGGGGCCAGCCCGCCTGACCCGGAGTTTATCGAGATTCTGCTAGTCTTTTCCCTGAGAGTCTTTTCGGCGGCTAAACCGCCACCTAACTGAAAGCAGTTCGAGGTAAGGAAGGGTTTGCCCAAGTGTTTATCGCCAGATCTCTTATGTTAAGTTAATTCCCAAACTCTGTGCTTCTTGATCAAGCAAATCGATCTCCATTCTTAGCAGTGCGGTTGAAAAGGTCTTCCCTTGCGCATCGGTCATTAAGGACAGGGTGCCGCCACCGCCAAGGCTTTCGTGTAGCAAGAAATTAAGTGCTCCCAGATTCGGTAGCTCGAATCTCTCGACGTCTCCCTTACAAATTCCCTGAAAGTGGTGCTTCACGCGTTCCGCCGTCACTTCACGAACGAGAATGGGATAAATCTCATCACGCAAGGCGATCAGACCCACATTGGCGGTATCGCCTTTGTCACCGGAGCGGGCATGGGCAAGTTTTGTTAGTTGCATTCTCATCGTGTCTCAATCTTCGCTCACTTGGGGGAAATCAAATTTCTCGAATCGTCCTAGACGTCAATCACCGACACAACCGGCATAATCTCTTGCTTGGGAATTAGCGCCGGCCAATAGGCAACAATCTCTTCCACTTTGGGGCGTCCGCCGGCAAAACCCGTTACGCCCGGTGGGCCAGTCAATACCAGGGGCGCGATTTCTTTGGTGAATCTCTCCACCGCGTTCCGGTTTTCACTGCGCACACCGACGCGCAATTGCACTTCAGGCAGGTCAGGCGAAGGTTTGCCGGCGAGTGGGCCATGCGTCGCATTCGCGCCGACAAACTCCGTCAGAACCTGGTCAAATTTCAAGCCAAGCCGATCCAGCCGCGCCCGAAGTATCCTGTCGGCGGCTTGTGCCTTGTCGTAAGCGTCTGGCCAGGAATAAACCAGCGTGCCCACGGCTTTGTAACCGGCTGAATAACTTATCGACACCTTAAGTGTGTCGGTTGCCGGTCGCCCCTCGATCCCAAAGACGCGAACACGATCGCGGCCTTCGTATTCAAGACGCACGCTGGTGAAGTCCGCAACGCAGTCCGGCGTAATGTAGGAATGTGGATCGCCCATCTCATAAACCAATTGTTCTTTGACGGAGGGAATAATCACCCAGCCACCTGTACCTTCATGCTTCGTGATTATGAATGTACCGTCGGGTGATGCTTCAACAATCGGAAAGCCGACATTAGCGAGGTTGGGAATGCTGCGCCACTCGTATTGACAGTTTCCACCGGTACATTGCGCGCCACACTCAATGATATGGCCGGCGATTGTACCCGCCGCGACCTTCTTCCAATCATCTGGTGACCAACCAAACTCGTGCATTAAGGGCGCAAGTGTCAGACCGGTATCAGTCGCCCTCCCCGTGATGACGATTTGGGCGCCTAGATTGAGCGCTTCCACCATCGGCGCCGCGCCCAGATAAACGTTTGCGCTCTGAATTCCGTCCCGCACAGTAGAGAGCGCCGCTCCCGTGTCCATGTTGCGCAACTCGATCCCGCGGCCCAAAAATTCGTCTAACTTGGTCATTATGTCGTCGCCGGTGACCATGCCGATGCGAAGCTTCCCGGCCAGACCGAGCTCGCGTGCAACATCTTTTACCGCGCCGGCACAGCCTTCAACGTTCACACCGCCTGCGTTCGCGGTGACGCGAATGTTTCGCTCCACGCACGCGGGCAGTATTTCCTTCATCAGCGGCACAAAATCTTTCGCATAGCCCGCTGACGGATCGCGCGAACGTTGCTTCTGCATGATCGACATCGTAACTTCTGCCAGATAGTCGAGCATGAGGTAGTCGATTGGGCCGCCTTCAACCTGGCGCACCGGTGCGTCCGGAAGATCTCCCCAGAAACCCTGACCAGCGGCAATGCGAATTTTTTGCTTCATCTCAAGCAGTTCAGAGTTCAACCTTTATTAGGTTGTGGATTCGCAGGCAGCAGCTAAAGCTGGAACTCTAACTGGCGGCCTCCGCCGCGACTGTATCCAATGCGAAAAATCTATTCGGTGGACAGGCAATGTAATTGGTTTATTTCAGACATGCAACGCGGGCGGCATGGCTCCTACCAGCCACACCGCCCGCAATGCGTGTTAAGAACAGCAGTGCCAGAGCCAGGATCAGAACGAAAGGAGTTTTTCAGTCCCTGGGACCGACAGGTGTGGGTGTCGGCCGCGCACCGGTGTTGTCGTTCGTGTTTGTATTCGAGTTTGTATTCTGGTTAACGCGTCCACCTCTGCGCCCTCGCGGTCGTGGTGTAGGCGTGGCAGGCGGCTCTGGTCCTGCTGAGGCAGGAGGAGGAGTCGCTGGAGTCGCCATCGGTTCCGCAGGAGTAGCAGGCTCGGCGGCAGCAGGTGTGGTAGTTCGCGCTTTCCGATGACGCGTGCTGCGACGAGTTGAAGCGCCGGTGGGCGTAAATGAACAAACGTGCGAGGCGCCCGGGACCGTCGTCAGAGTGAGCCGGTTACCAGATTTTTTTGCGCGCATCGAAACGATTGTTGGCGAACTGCCGGGCTGCTTAGTCGTGCCGATTGTTAGTTCCCCAAATTGCATCGCGACGCCCGTGTAGCCACGGGTGGTGGAGGCTACAATACGGCCCGTTTTCCCATCGGAAAGTGTGAATTGATTACCGGTAATTGTCAGAGTGGTTTCGCCGTTTACTCCTGCATCCGAGCAATCGAAGGTACCTGTGTATGTTCCCGACAAATCAGTCTGCTCAGTTGGGCCGGCAGGCACTGTGGAACTCTGATCTGCCGGGGTTGTGGCGGTTTCGGTGGCGCTTGGTGCGGCGCGGCGCGTGCCTCGACGACCGCGACCACGACTGCTTTTGCCGGCGTTGGAATTCTGCGCCATAGTGGTGGTGGAGGAATTCGCATTTTGATTGGTTGTCTTCCCCGCAAGCGCCGGGAAATCGAAGCAAAAGGCTGAACCAGCTAGGGCGAACGCAAATAGCAAACTACTTAGGCGAACGATCTTCATACTCATGGATTAGATCCTCCCTTATCAGCGAGCGCACAGCTTCAGTACTGCGCGAAAAGTGGATCAAACTATCGGGGAAATCAACCAGGACAAAGGGTCTGTGGCACCTTTTTATCACCAAACTGGTCCAGATCACAACCCTATTTCATCCCTACCAGGGGGGAGGGCCTGTAAAAGCGCACTCCCGAAGCAGGCTTACCTTAGCTGGAGATGTTTATACCAGATTAGATGGCAGTACGAATTGTCCGATGTGAGGCCCGCCGTAATTCAAGCTTGTCAGCAAACTCAGCTCGAGCGTGTCACGCGTTGTTTCCGGAATGATTACAGCATCAACAAAGCCGCGTGCCGCCGCATATTTCGCGTCAAGCTCCATGTCGTAGGTCTCACGCACCTGATCCATCTCTGCTTCAAGCTGCTCATCCGGTTTCAAGTCGTTCCGTTTCAGCTTTTCCAGTTGACTGCCAAATACAGCCTGCACCGCCGAATCCCCTTCCATGACGCCCATGCGCCCGGTGGGCCACGTGTAGATAAAATCGGGGTCAAAGCCCTGACCAGCCATTGCGTAATAGCCGGCACCCGAGGCGTGGTTTACTGTCAAAACGATCTTGGGTACGAGCGCCGTTGCCATTGCTTCCACGAACCGCGCGCCGGCGCGAATGATTCCGGAGTGTTCAGCTTCCGGACCAACCATGAAACCGGAAACGTCCTGGATGAACAGCAATGGCGTCTGGCGCCTGTTACAGGTTTCGATAAAGTAAGCCACCTTTTCTGCAGACTCAGTGTAAATGATGCCGCCGAATCTGGGTGGGCCGCCGCCGGGTGGACGAATCATGCCGCGGTTGTTCGCAATTACGCCAACCTGAATGCCGCGAATGCGCGCATGGCCGGTAATCATTTCCTTCGCATAGTCTGACTGAAACTCATCGAGATGTCCGGCGTCCAGCAGACAATCCAGCAGATGGCGCGCGTTGTAAGGCTGCTTGTGATCTTCCGGAATGATGTTATAGAGCTCGTCGGCCGGGCGCGCTGCCTCCGAGCTCGGCAGGATCGGAACCGCAGTCGCGGGTTTAACCGGCAACTCTGAAACAAACTCCCGGATTCGAGCGATACATTCTCGGTCGTTCTTTACCCGATAGTGCGCGACGCCCGAGAGTTCGTTATGCGCGCGAGCTCCTCCGAGAGTTTCGTTATCAATTGTCTGCCCAGTGGCGCCTTTCACCAGATTCGCGCCGCCTAAACCCATGAAGGATGTCCCTTCAACCATCACAATCACATCCGAGAGCGCCGGTAGGTATGCCCCCCCTGCGATACATGGTCCCATCACCGCCGAGATCTGCGGAATCCTCAAATATCGCCGCATGATCGAGTTGTAATAAAAGATCCGCGAAGCGCCATACTGTCCGGGGAAGACTCCACCTTGATACGGCAGATTAACGCCCGCCGAATCGACGAGGTAGATAATTGGAACATGCGAACGCATCGCAATCTCTTGCGCGCGCAGGATTTTCTTAATCGTCTCGGGCCACCACGACCCGGCCTTCACAGTTGCATCGTTGGCTACAACCACAACTTCGCGATGCTCCACACGGCCAACGACCGTAACGACTCCCGCCGCCGGCGCGGCTCCATCATACTGGTCATAAGCGACCAGCAATCCGATCTCCTGCGTAAGGGAGTTTTTATCGAGAAGTAGATCGACGCGCTCGCGCGCAGTGAGTTTTCCCTGGCTGTGTTGCCGTTGGATCTTATCTGGTCCACCAGCAAGACGCAGCTTTCCCTCAAGCTCAAGAAGCTCGTCAGTAAGATCTCTCAGACGTTTCCGGGATTCTTCAGCCGGGCGCGGCTTGTCAGATATTTTCATTTTTCTTCGAGAAGCTGATCATAGCATTCCAACGCGCTAAGGTCAGGTTGTGGGTCGATTGACACCGCCTCAGGATCTGCGGGAAGTTTTGTTGGAGCGCTTGGGATTCCTTCCCAAAACTGCAAGAGCTAAGTTTAAGTTATTGCGAAAGGGTCTTCACCAAAGTGTTCGAATCAACGCCTTCTGGAACGCCTTCAAGAATAAGGACACGCAGACCGCGGAGTTCAATGATTACTCGGCCCTCAGTGGTCTGCCATGAAAGAGAGTTTCGAGTTTCGAGTTTCGAGTTTCGAGTTATCGAATCGGCTGAGCCTAATTGCCTGGAGCCGGGGTAACGCAACTCAGTGCGCTTTGTATAAGCATCAAAAAACTCGCGCGCGTCGTTCTCCGAATCCCAGACAGTGACCTGCGCCAGGAATACTTGACCCTTAGGTCCTTCGTAGAGCGCATAGCGATCCCCGGCCCATCCCGCTGCAGCGCGTCTAGACTCCGCCGGCGCACCGAGGAATTGATCGAGAATCAGGTAATAGCTCCATTCGCCGTTCACGTCGGAATCGATGCGGCGCCACAGATCAGTGGCCAGCGGACGGTGGGCAGTGGGCCGTGAGTTCTCCGCCAGTGGCCGCGGGCTTGAACCTTTTGCCACGGGTGCGGGCGCGACGCCAACGGTTCCAGTGGATTGCTGACGGAGGACTGCTGATAGCTTATGACTAAGCGCCGGCTCCCTGGCCGCAGTAAGCAGATTGGCGACGTCAGGCAATACAACTTTTATTGGACGTTCATAGTTGAAATACTTTTCAGAGTGCAAAATCTGTTCGCTCGAGAGTGGCAGTCGCGTAAAGGCTTTTGAGACCAGAGCCCAACCGCCGCGTTTATAAAGTTGCGTGGCCCACTCCATGCCCTGCATGTAAGGGAACATCAACGATTCGCGCATCGCTCGAGGCGCCTGGTTAAACTGTTCAGTCGCTACGCCAGTGGTAAGCGACCTGCTGAAGGCGAGCGCAACGAGCGGGTTCTTCGCCATATAAAGGGCCATGGCAAGCGTTGCATCACCTTCAATCAGCGCGTGGGCCGCAAGCTCGGCATCCGAGTCGCCGTGCGGCCATTTCTCGAAACGTCGTAAGTCGAAATGCTGATCCTGTAGCGCGTGTGTCAGTTCATGCGCCATCACCGGCTTTTGGCCTTCCAACTCCAACCAGTCAGCCAGGTGAAACTCCTGGACCTTCGGATCGTAGTAACCGGCCACTTGCTCTGTAAGAAGTTTGATAATAAACGGCCGATACTCGAAGTCGGCTGGGGCCAGGCTTAACTTCCGCAAAGATACTTCGGTCGCATGCATTTCCGCGGCGGTCATCTGTTCATTTAGGTTTTTAATCAGCATCCGCTCAATCTGCGTTCGAGATTGCGCTCCGCTTTTCACGGGTTTAAGAATTGCGAGTTCCCTGATTTCACTGGTTTCCTTCAGCACTTCGGTCGTCGCCGCCACAATGGCCGCATTCCGCGTGACTCCGCTAGCGACGGTCGCTCGTTGCGGCGCCGGGCCGGTGGCCGAATTCTTTGCTGGATCGGCAGCAATCAGCAGTGTTAGGAGGGTAATCAGGGCCAGGGATCGGCTAATTCGCTTTGACATGGTTGGGCTTCCGCTCTTATAGTCCGCTAAACGTTCTAACAAATTACAGCTTTACGCTGATCAGGCAATCTCTTTCAGTAAGAGTTTGAAGGCATAACGCTCAGATGACAAGTCCTGCCCCAGAGCAAGTCGCGGGAGAATGGCATGAGACGCTCTTGCGCGTACGCTATTCGGAAACAGACAAGATGGGGATCGTCTATTACGCAAACTACCTCATCTGGTTTGAGATTGGACGGACAGAGTTTTGCCGCGCTCGTGGTTTTTCTTATCGGGACATGGAAGAGAATGAAGACGCCTTCCTGGTAGTTGCTGAAAGCTACTGTCGTTATAAGGCGGCGGCATACTACGACGACGAGCTCCTGATTCGCACGCACATAACGGAGCTGCGGCGACGTTCACTGCGATTTGGCTATGAGATTGTGCGCGTGTCGGACGACCAAACTATCGCTGAAGGTGAAACCGGACACGTGGTTACCGACGCCACCGGCCGCGTGCGTTCTTTTCCCGAAGGATACGCCCAGCGCCTCTTGGCCCCACCCATCATCAAATCAAACTCGTCAGGTGAGATGGTTCCGGCCGAAGAAGGACCGGAATAAAGCAGTGGCAGTGTACTGAATGCTCTACTCGCGGTCGACGAGCGGGGCAACCCCACCTTCCCAACCTGAGAGACCTTCCGACTTGTCGCTGAACTTCATCTTGAATGTCTTTGAGACCTTGAAGGCTTTCCACACAATTATCAGAAGTCAATTGTAATCAGCTGGTGGTCAGGAAGGCGGGCTTGCCCCCCGCTCGTTTTGGCCAACACTCTTTCTACTCTAGCATTCTGGAGCACTGAACCCACTGCCTACTAATTACTGTTCATGTGCGAGATTCAACCGCACAATTCCCCGCGCCTTGCCGGTCTCTTCATCAACATCCAGGACGGCCGCGCAAATTCGTGCTTGTGCCGTGGAATGCTCTGCTCTTTTCGCAATCGCGGAAGTGAAACGCGCGATCACGTCCTCCTTGTTCATTCCAATTACGCCGGAATAACTTCCCGTCATCCCAACATCCGTCAGATAGGCAGTCCCCAGCGGTAGTAGCCGCTCGTCCGCCGTTTGCACGTGCGTGTGAGTACCAAGAACCGCGGAGACGCGACCGTCGAGATACCAACCCATCGCGACTTTCTCGGATGTTGCTTCTGCATGAATATCGACAATGCGGACCCTGGTTTCGGCGGGCAATGATTCCAGAATGCGATCGGCGGTGCGAAAGGGATCGTCGGAAGGAGGCATGAAAACACGCCCCATCAAGTTGAGAACCGCAATCTGCGTTTTTTGGATCACACCTGTCCAGAGACCGCTGCCCGGCGTATTCGGAGGATAGTTTGCCGGTCTAATCAGCCGGGGCTGCTTCGCGATGTAGGGAATTGCTTCCTTCTTGTCGAAGATATGATTACCCGAAGTCATCACGTCGATGCCCGCGGCGAAAAGTTGTTCGCACAAGGAGGGCGTAACGGAAAAACCTCCCGCCAGGTTCTCGGCGTTCATGATCGCGAAGTCGATGTGGTGCTGTTCGCGCAGGTCCTGGATGCGCTCTAATACAGCCAGGCGGCCCGGCTTAGCGACCACGTCACCAATCATCAGGATATTCATTTAGTCAATCGTAATCGTGAATAGAAAACGGAGGTAGACCAGGTGCTTTCAGTCGTTAACCGAGCCGCAAATGGAAAAAGCCGTAAAGAGAAAATCGTCAACCAACTTCCAACTACTATTTAAGATTCACGATTTACTGTTTACGGTTTTTGTTGGCAGGAGGGAAATCCGCGATGGTCGTTCCGAAGCCGTAATTGAACCTGCATTTACAGGTGGGTGACCTTTTAGAAGCCGCAGCCTCTGGCAATTCTTAACGGTGAAGAAGTGCACTGGCAAGCGGCATCGGTCTCCCATTTCAACGGCGTTGGCTCAATCATCGTACACTCGGTGACGGGCCCCACAGAATAGTTCCCTCCGCCGCGGGGATACTAGCACAGGAGAACGAGGAAAAGTAAATTAGCTGTTTGTTATTATTGTCGCATTTTCATTTAGATCGACGGATGACATTGAAGGTTGCGGGGTGATTGACCGCAGCGACGGGCTCCTAAAGTCAACCCGTGGGACAATTTCACCAAAAAAGGAAACTGTAAAACGAGGTTGAGTGCCTTCATCCGGTCGCTATCGCTCCCGGTTCTTAACGAGTGCTTCTTTACCAGGGATTGGATGTCCGTTGTTTGATATGAGGTTGGTGAGTTAACGCTGTAGGTCACGGATCTGGCGATCCAGGGCTCCAGTCCTAAATTAAACCTCTATTTTACCGTGAGTGGCACTAAGTAAACGCTATCTTTCCAGAATCACCTTGTTCCTGCTCGATACTACTTCGGACTTTCAACAAACGGTCGAGCATTTCGGCGCACTCTGCGCTACGAACTGCGAGCTGGGCATCTGCCTGTTCATGGGTTTGCTTGAGGCGGTGTAGTTCGTCGGCGATGTGTAAGGCGGCCAGGATTGCGACCTTCAGCGAGTCTACCGTTAAGGTACCTGAGGAAATCTCGCGCATGCGGCTATCTACAAAGTCGGCGAGCTTAGTGAGGTATTCTGAATCGCCGTCCGAGCGAATATTGTAAGTTTGATTGTATATTTCAACTCTGATAGTGGGCGCGGCTGTTGTAGTTGTTTCCATACTGCTTTTACCAAGGACTGGGATGGTTCCTGTGGTCATCTAAGCTCCTCCGCCATCTCTGGATCCAACGCGGCAACGGCGTCCAGCATGGCCTCAACCTTCGAGCGTATGATGTCGCGTTCGGCTAGTAGGGCTTCTACCTGTTTTTCGAGACGTTGTTGTTCGAAAGGCACGCTGCCCCGATTGCGTCGCATGAGGGAAAGTTCTTTTTCGAGACTCTCCTTCTCCTGGCGCAGTGTTTTAGTGAGTTCGATCGTGCGATAGATCTTATCTTCTAAATGCGAGAATTTTTCCAGTCCAGATAATGCGACCATCGATCTTTTCTGTCCCCACCAATTACTCTATTTTCAAACCGCTTCGGATTATGCGACTTCACGCCTGCAAGCGCAAGACTCTATGCACCGTTGCGTGCGATTTATTTTCAATGAAGTTGTGCGCTGAATTCTTTCACCAATGAATCTATCAATCCGCGATGGCGCTCTTCCACTTCTTCATCGCGCAGTGTGCGTTCGTCGGACCGGTATTCGATGCGCAGAGTGACGGAACGCTTTTCCTCAGGAATATTTTGACCCTCATAGATGCCGACGAGCGCCGCTCCTGTATAGTCGTCGATTTGCGCTGCGTCGATTGTCCGCAACAGCTCCGCGAAATTAACGTCGCGGCTAACCAGCAATGTTACATCGCGGACCACCACCGGATAACGCGGGAGCGGAGTGTACTGTGTGGGTCGTTCCACAGAACCGAGCAGCGCCGAGAGATCAAGCTCCGCTACATACACTGGCTGGCGAAATTTATAGGAAGTCGCGATCGACTCAGCCAGTCTGCCGATGCTGCCTATCGTATTACCATCAGGCAACACGATATGTGCAGCCTGGCCTTCGCGCAGGTGTTTGACATTAGCTTTTGAGAAATCCAACGGTCCAAGCCTCGTCGCATCGACGGCGGCCTGTAAAGCGCCTTTCAGTTCGTAAAAATCAATTTCGCGAGGGGCCTGCGCGCGGCCCTCTTCCACTAGGCCGCCGGTGGCAATCAGCGCCAAGGCCTCACGCTCTTCAGGAAGCTCGCCGGCCCGTAAACCTGCAAAAACGCGCCCAATTTCGAACAAACGGACGTCGCGTATGCCATGATTAAGATTGTGCCGAACAGACTCCGACAATCCGGGCAACAACGTTGGGCGCATGCGCGATGCTTCTTCAATGATGGGATTATTGAGCGTGACTAGCGGTCTTTTATCAAAATCAGTAGCCAGGCTCGGAAGCAATTCAAAGCGCTCATCCTGCGCGGCATCGATGAAACTTAAGTCAATCGCTTCATCAAAGCCGAAACTTTTGAGAGCTCTTCGCAGGTCGCGGCGCTTCATCTCCGCCGGCTGATATTCGCCCGCCATATTGGAAGGTGGCAACTCAGACGCTATCTTGTCGTAGCCGGTATGCCGCGCTACTTCCTCAACCAAATCTTCCTCGAGGCCGACGTCAATGCGCCAACTGGGTACAACAAAGGTCGATGAGCCATTCGATTGTGATAGGCCCTGCACAAATCCAAGGGCGGTCAGAATTCGGGTCATCTCGGCCAACTCAACCCGCAGTGAAGTCAGGCTTTCGACCCTGGCCGGACGGAATGCAACCGAGCGCGGCTCTAAGGGATTAGCGTAAACATCGATCGCGTCCTCCGTCGCAGCTCCGCCGGCGATTTCGCAAATAAGCTCGATGCATCTTGTTTGTGCAGTTAGAACATTTTCGCAGTCGGCGCCGCGTTCAAAACGCCGCGATGCTTCCGTATCCATTCCGAGCTTCCGCGCCGTGCGGCGTACGGAATCGGGATTGAAGTAGGCGCTTTCAATCAGCACGTCGGTGGTTGCGTCTGATATTTCGGAATCCAAACCGCCCATGATTCCGGCGAGCGCCATCGG
Source organism: Acidobacteriota bacterium (assembly GCA_046726155.1). Taxonomy (GTDB): domain Bacteria; phylum Acidobacteriota; class Blastocatellia; order Pyrinomonadales; family Pyrinomonadaceae; genus PSRF01. The sequence continues at coordinate 93,302 of JBKOZZ010000087.1, read as the reverse complement.
CCGATGCGCATCAGCAATAACCAACATTTCAGAATCGAGCGTGCGCTCCACCTCGTCGAGCGTCTTGAGTTTCTCGCCGGCCTGTGCGCGCCGAACAATGATTCGTTGCCCGGCAAGTTTAGCGAGGTCAAACGCGTGTAACGGCTGGCCCAACTCATGCAACACATAATTGGTAATGTCGGCGACGTTGTTGATTGGCCTTTGTCCGATTTCCCCCAGACGTTTTGCCAGCCAGGCGGGTGATGGCGCAATTTTGACCCCGCGTACAATTCGCGCGGCGTAACGCGGACAAAGATCGGGATCTTGTATCTCAACCTTGGCGTAGTCTGCCGCTCGGCCCTCAGTTTTTGGGTCTTTGGTCTTTGGTCTTTGGACTTTGGACTTCTCGATTACGCAGACTTCACGAGCGATCCCGATGTGAGAAAGGCAATCCGGGCGATTGGAGGGCACCTCAACGTCAAGCACCGAGTCACCTTCAATTTGTTCGACCGCATCGATCGCGAGGCCAACCATAGTCAGTCGCTCCCGCAATTCGAGCGGCGTCAGCTTCGTGCCGGTAAGCTCGCGTAGCCAGTTGTAACTAATAAGCATAGGGGCCAGTAAATGTTAAATCGTAAATGGTAAATCGTGAAAAGCGGACCTTTCCGAACCATTCACTTTTCACCATTTACTATTCACCTGTTAATCAAACTGTTCCAGAAAGCGCACATCGTTTTCGAATAGCAGACGAATATCGTCGAGGCCGTACATCAATGCGACCATGCGATCGATTCCCAGGCCGAAAGCGAATCCGGAAAACTCTTCCGCGTCGACGCCCGCTGCGCACAGAACATTGGGATGAACCATGCCCGAGCCTCCGAGTTCTATCCAACCCGAGTTTTTGCAGATACGACAACCAGCGCCGCCGCACTTGAAGCAACTGAAGTCAAACTCCGCGCTTGGCTCGGTAAACGGGAAATAGGATGGACGGAACCGCGTGACCGTTTGCGCACCAAACATACGCCGCAGAAACTCAGCCACGGTGCCTTTCAAGTGCGCCATGGTAATTCCGCGATCCACGCACAAGCCTTCAACCTGAAAAAACATGGGGTTGTGGGTAGGGTCAGGCGTATCCCGGCGAAAGACACGACCGGGAGCAATCATTCGCAGGGGGGCGCCGCGTCGTTGCATGGCATGAATCTGCACTGTGGACGTCTGTGACCGCAGGGCAAATCCGTCGCTCGTGTAAAAAGTATCCTGCGATGCGCGCGCCGGATGATTGTCCGGAATATTCAGTGCATCGAAGTTATAGAAATCAGTTTCAATCTCGCGGCCGTCTTCGATGGCATAGCCCAGCGAAACGAAGATGTCTTCGATTCGTTCCCTAACGACGGTTACCGGATGAAGATGACCCCGGCGCGGCCGTCGTCCGGGAAGCGTCACGTCGATGGCTTCGCGTTCGATTCGAGCAGATTCAAGGTAGCTCTTCAGGATCTGCTCGATGTGCTCGATCTTGCTCGTGATCTCGGCATCGTTTTGCTGGACGAGTTGACCGAAGGCGGCTCGTTCTTCGGCCGGGACGCGCCCGATCATTTTTTTGCTGGCAGCCAACGCGCTCTTCTTACCCAGATGCCGCGTTCGCAGATCGGCGAGGGCGCGCTGCTCCGCCTCTGCGCCACTTAGATCAAGGACGCTCAGCGTTGCAGAATTCTCTGCAAAGCCGGCAAAGCGCTCGAACTCTTGCTCGAACGCTTTGCGTGCCGCGTCAACCTGGAGTTTTGGATCCTGGTTTTGAACTTCTGTCATCAGTTCTTCGAGACGATGGGCCATGCCCATCACTAATTCGTTTCCCGGAGTCTCAGACTAAGCTGCCGCCTTTTCCTTCTTGCCGTCCAACGCATTCTTCGCCTGCAGCACAACCGCAGCAAAAGCTTCGGGCTGGTTAACTGCAAGGTCCGCGAGTACTTTCCTGTCCAACTCGACACCGGCAAGTTTCAGCCCGTGCATAAGTTGGGAATAGTTGATGCCGTTCAGTCGTGCAGCGGCGCCAATACGTACAATCCACAAACCACGAAAGTCACGTTTCTTAAGTTTTCGTCCGGTATATGCAAAGTTCAACCCGCGCTCAACCGATTCTTTCGCCGAACGATAGAGCTTCGACTTGGTGCCACGGTAGCCCTTGGCCAGCTTTAATATTTTTTTGCGCCGTTCGAGGCGCTTGTTTCCACGTTTTGCTCTGGGCATTGTTCAATCCTCCTCTTCAAAGGATGAAGGCGGAAGGATGAAGGATGACTAAGAGCCTTAGCCACTAGTCGGGTCCTTCAACCAATTTCATCCTTCATCCCTCAGCCTTCATAATTGCTTTTAGTCTCTTCCGTACGGCAGCATCGCTTCGACTCGCTTCTGATCTGCTTTTGCCACCAGAGCGTCAATGTCCAGCAATCTTTTCCGCTTGTGTTCTTTCTTCGTCAGAATGTGGCGCGCATGCGAATGGCCCCGTTTAATCTTTCCGGTCGCCGTAATGCGAAAGCGCTTCGCCGCACCCTTGTGAGTTTTTAACTTAGGCATAATTTCTCCATCTTAAATTTCAAATTTGAGATTCAGATCTCAGATCTCAATTTCCGGGGATCCCTCGCGTCTCGCTCAAATCAGCCATTGACAATCACGCGTCTTCATCTCCTGGCGGCGTGGCTGCCGGCGGCCGAGATTTTACCTGCGGAGCAGCAGCGGTTCTCGGTGACGCCGCTTGTGGCTGGGGCTGCGATACCGGATGATCTCCCTTCACGACGCCCTTATGTCGCTTGGGGCCCAGAATAATAAACATCTGGTTCCCTTCCATCCGCGGCCGGGCCTCTACTTCGCCAACATCGATCAAATCCCTTTCCAGCTTTTCCAGAATGCGTGCCCCGAGTTCCCGGTGGGTCATCTCGCGCCCACGAAACCAGATCGTTGCCTTCACCTTATCCCCATCCTCGAGCCACTCGCGCGCGTGCTTCATGCGATACTCGTAGTCGTGATCGTCCGTACCCGGACGAAACTTAACTTCCTTGACCGTGATCGTGACCTGTTTCTTCTTTGCCTCGTTGGCCTTCTTCTTGGCTTCGTACTGAAACTTTCCGAAGTCAATGATTCTGCAAACCGGCGGATCGGCCGTAGCGGCGACCTCCACCAGATCAAGGCCTTTCTCCCTGGCAGCACGAATGGCATCTCGAATATCCAGCACGCCGAGCTGCTCACCCTCCTCGCCAATTACTCTTACCTGTGGAACACGAATTCTCTCGTTAATACGGGCGATCGGCAGGCGCCGGTTATCCGGACGCTGGCCGCGACCTCGAAAGCCTGTAGCTATATTTCACCTCCTAAAGTTAGAAGTTTCGCGTTTCCGGTTTCGAGTTTCGAGTTAGACAACCCGAAACTCGAAATCCGAAACCCGAAACTAGGTATTGGTTAATGCGCGACTTTCAACCAGTCCACGCGCCATCGTCTTGAATTCTTCGATCGACATCACACCGATGTCACCCTTTGAACGTTCACGAACCGCTACATTTCCTTGTTCCATTTCGCGATCCCCAAGCACCAGCATGAAGGGAACCTTCTGCATCTGCGCGTCGCGTATTTTTGCACCTATCTTTTCGCTGCGAAGATTCGTCTCGACGCGAAGCCGCGCGCCTCGCAATTCAGCCGCAACCTTCTCAGCATATTCGTTAACCCGATCAGTAATCGGCAAAACAACCACTTGCACAGGCGCCAGCCACATTGGAAACGCGCCGGCATAGTGCTCGATAAGGACACCGAAAAAGCGTTCGATCGAGCCGAAGAGCGCCCGGTGAACCATCACGGGCCGGTGTGGCTTGTTGTCTTCACCGATATATTCGAGTCCAAACCGATCGGGCAGATTGGGGTCCCATTGCACTGTCCCCAGTTGCCAAAGCCGGCCGATGGCGTCTTCGATCTTGAAGTCGATCTTCGGGCCGTAGAACGCGGCTTCACCTTCGATACGATCGTATTTAATCTGGCGCGCATCAAGAGCCTCGGCGAGCGTGCTCTCCGCTATTGTCCATTCTTCTTCCGAGCCGAGCCATTGCTTTGAAGTGTCATTGCCCTTCACCGACAGTTCAAACTTGATCTTTTCAAACCCAAAGGTTCTCAGGACCTGATAAGCGAAATCCACGCAATCATCGATTTCTTTGCGAATCTGTTCGGGCGTGCAGAAAAGATGAGCATCATCAACTGTAAAACCGCGAACGCGCATTAAGCCGTGCAGGGTTCCCGATAGTTCTGCTCGATAGACCGTGCCCATTTCCGCGTATCGTTGCGGCAGGTCGCGATACGAGCGCTGCTGTGACCTATAAATACCAATGTGCATCGGGCAATTCATTGGCTTGAGCCGAAATTCCGTTTCTTCCAAAGTCGTGGGCGCAAACATGGAGTCGGCATAGTTTTGTTCGTGACCACTAACTTTCCACAGCTCCCGCTTCGCGATGTGCGGCGTGTAAACCATACTGTAGTCGCGCTTGACCAACTCCTCACGCAAATAGTCTTCCATCTGTTGTCTGACTACTGCGCCCTTCGGATGCCACAGAACCAACCCCTGGCCATATGCTTCCTGGATCGAAAAGAGGTCAAGCTCTCTACCCAGCCGCCGGTGGTCTCTTTTTTCAGCCTCTTCACGTTGCTTCAGCCAGGCATCGAGTTGATCCTGCGTAAAGAACGCGGTCCCGTAAATGCGCTGCATCTGCGGCTGCGTGGCATCGCCCTTCCAGTAAGCACCCGCCAGCGAAAGCAGTTTGAACGCGCGCAGCTTATTGGTGTTTGGAACGTGCGGGCCCAAACAAAAATCGATGAACGGAGAGTTGTCGATGTAATAAACACTGACCGTCTCGCCGGCCTTCTCATCAATTAACTCCCGTTTCAACGGCTCGTCGCGCTCCTGGAAAATCCGTAACGCTTCCGCCTTCGGGATCTCATCTCTCCGGTAAGAAAGGTTGCGACTGGCGATTTGACGCATTCGCTTTTCAATTACAGGAAGGTCGGCTTCCGTAAGCGGTTGCGGTGTAATCACATCGTAGAAGAAACCGTAGCGCGGATCCTCGAGCAGCGCCGGACCGATTCCCAGCTTAGTTCCGGGAAAGAGATCGAGCACAGCCGCGGCAAGCAGGTGCGCAGTAGAATGTCGCAAGACGTCAAGTCCTTCAAGAGTCTCCGGCAGCACCGGCTCGATCCTGACCGGCTCGCCGTTTTGCTGCTCACCAAGGGTGAAAGCAAGATCGACTTCCCGACCATTAACGCGGGCCGCTAGCGCTTGCTTCGCCATATCGCGATCGAGCTTCTTCAGCGCCTCGGCCACTGTGATCGGCCCAGCCATCTGAGCTGCGGGTCCATCTTTCAGTTGTACGTTAATCTCGCTCATTGCGCTGACTCTGCGGCTTTGCCGCCGCCCAGTGCGGTAAGGCTCTGCCTTACCGTCGACGACCAAAAATGGCGGAGGCTATGCCTCCGTTATTGGCGCGGCATAGCCTCGCCAGAATAAAAACAAGAACAATCCGGTCAGGCAAAGCCTTACCGCACTGTGCGGCGGCAGAGCCGCAAAAAGCTGCGCCCCGGCTCCTACCATTCACGATTTACGAGTCACTATTTCTACTTCAACTGATCGGATCTGATAGGAGCGCCTTCGCCGCAAGCCGCCACAAGGTGACCGGGCAATCAAAAACTAAAGAATCGTGTAAATGTTCGATTCATGACGAAGGTCTTCTGGAGCATCCTATCAAAAGTTCGAAATCCGAAAACGCCGCGCGTAATCCCTCTGGAAGTTTTAGAATCTAAACAAACCCGCAGCATATGTCAATTACGGCGCAGGTGGGTACGATGCAATTTGAACGATGCCCACATTAGCAACGTGCGGTGCGATGAGTTCAGCACCACCAGGCGGTAGAGACTGTATGAATACTCAGCGTCAACTCCTTGGAGTTCAGCCTGAGTTTTCACACGCCCTCGGTAGCCGGTGGGTCGCCGCCTCCACGTGCACTTAACCCAACGCTTCGGTGGTTTCCATATAGATTCATTCGTTGCGATCACCCGCTACCGCGGGGTGGTACTGACCTCATGGGACCGGAACTTTCGCGCTGACGCTTTCTGCCTTCTGCCTTCTGCCTTCTGCTTACTGCTTACTGTTTGCTGTCCGCTGCAGAAAAGCCACGCTTCTTCATCAACGCCTCGACCCGCGGATCGCGGCCACGAAAGCCCCGGTAAGCCTCAGCCGGATCAGTCGTGTTACCAGCGGAGAAGATGTATTTGCGCAGGCGTTCAGCAACCTTATGATCATACGGTCCGCCCGCTTCCACAAACGCGCCGTAGGCATCCGCGGTCAGCACGTCAGACCAAAGATAACTGTAATAGGCCGCTGAATAACCGTGGTTAGCGAACACATGCAGGAATTGTGGCGTGCGATGGCGCATTGCGATCTCATTCGGCATTCCCAGTTCAGTGAGCGCCGCGTTTTCAAAAGCGCCGGCATCGATTACTTTGTCGCCCGCGAGGTGCAGCTTCATATCAAGTAAAGCCGCTGCCAGGTATTCGACGGTAATGAAACCTTCATTGAAGGTCCCGGCGCGTTTGATCCGATCGACGAGGGCCTGCGGAATCGGCTTCCCGGTCTGGTAATGAACGGCGAAGCGCTGAAGCACCTCCGGCGTTGAGAGCCAACGTTCGAGCAGTTGCGAAGGAAACTCAACATAGTCGCGGGGAACCGCCGTCCCCGATAATGAGGGATAGGTCACGCTCGAGTTCAGACCGTGAAGCGCGTGGCCAAATTCGTGGAACATAGTCAACGCATCGTCCCAGGAAATTAGTAACGGCTCGCCTGGCTTCCCTTTAACGAAGTTTGCATTATTCGACACGATCGTTGTGATCTCGCCGTTGAGCCTTTCCTGGTTGCGATACGCATCCATCCAGGCGCCCGAGCGCTTACCTGCCCGCGCGTAAGGATCGAAATACCAAAGACCAATGTGCCGCCTGGTAGTTTTGTCAGTTACTTCCCAGACATGCACGTCAGGATGGACAACTGGAACATTGTTCGCGGGCGTAAAGTTAAAGTTGAAAAGCTGCCCGGCGACCCAGAAGATGCCCTCGCGTAACTTTTCGAGTTGGAGATACTCTTTAACTTCGTTCTGGTCGAGATCGTAGCGGGCCTTGCGGACTTTTTCGGCGTAGTAACGGTAGTCCCAGGGCTCGATCTTAATCTTTGCGCCTTCCTTATCGGCCAGCGCCTGCATATCGGCAACTTCTTCATGCACTCGCGCAACGGCCGGCTTCCAGACCTGCAGCATCAGTTCCATTGCCTGCTCAGGCGTCTTGGCCATCGCGTTCTCGAGCCGCCAGTGTGCGTGCGTAGGATAGCCAAGTAACCTGGCACGCTGGGCGCGCAGCTGAAGGGTTTCGGCGATGATCGCATTGTTGTCATGCTCGTCGCCGTTATCGCCGCGGTTGACGAACATGCGCCAGGCTCTTTCACGCAGCTCGCGGCAATCTGAATAAGTAAGAAATGGATCGACAGAGGAGCGCGTGTTCGTTATCACCCAGGTGCCTGGTTGCTTTTTCGTTGCCGCAGCGGCGGCGGCAGCCTCGCGCACAGATTGCGGCAACCCTGCCAGATCCGTCTCACTTTCGAGCACGATGAACTGATTATTCTCTTCCGCCAAAATATTTTGACTGAAACGAGTGTAGAGCTCCGCCAGTTTTTGATTGATTTCGGACAGCCGCGCCTTTTCATCGGGCCCCAATCGCGCACCCGCACGCACGAAGTTTGTATAGTGGAACCAGGTCAGTCGCTGTTGTTCCGGCGCCAGCTTACGTTTTTCGGGCGAGTTGTAGACGGCTTCGATGCGTTTGAAGAGCGCTTCATTCTGGGTGATCTGATCGCCGAAGGCAGCCAGACGTGGCGCCATCTCGCGCTCCACGACCTGGAATTCTGGGCCGTTCATTGTCGAACCAAAAACGTTGTAGATGGTGTGGACACGCTCGAGCGTCTGTCCGGCACGTTCCAGCGCGGCAATGGTGTTATCAAATGTGGGCGCCGCCGGGTCTTCCGCAATGCGCTCAATTTCCAAAAGGTTTTCGGCCATGCCAGCTTCGAGCGCGGGCCTAAACTGAGCAACCTGGACACGATCAAACGGCGGCAGCCCACCGTACGGACCTTCCCACCTCGAAAGCAGAGGGTTCGCTGCGGCGTTCGCCTCAGAACTCGATTGGGCATTAGTAGTTTGGATAGCCATGATGCTGCTGCCGCTTAAACTGGTTCAGGTTATAAGCCACTTTCAAAACGGTCAACATAGTGAGGCAGGCGGCAGGAGCAGACGGCAGACGGCAGGAACAGACGGCAGGAGCAGGCGGCAGACTGCAAAAGCAAGAGCAGCGGGGTTAGTAGAGTCTCCGCCCGCTGCCCCCCGCGCTTACCGTCTCTGCTCCTGCTGTCTGCCGCCTGCCGTCTGCTCTTGTCGCCTTGCTGTCTGCTTCCGCCGCCTGCCGTCATCGTACCGCGCAACCGTTGCGCGGCAGGCGATAATAGAAGCCGCCTTGCATTTTCCAGCGCCCTAGATTGAACTGCCGCCGTGCCCCGCAAGCCAGACAACTCCGATAGGTCTGACCCTGGCTGGAAAAAGGCCTGCTCATTTCCTTATGCCGGCAACCCAACAGCCGAGTTATCAAGTCTCCAATCGCGCCCCCCGACGAATTGTTTCCTGTAACGTACGAATGATGTTCGATGATTGCCTGCTGCGTTTGCATTTTTTAACCTCTCTAAAGTGCCCAAAAGTGCCTTCATTATGCTAACGCGCAAAAAGATGTCGAATAGGTCCACAGGAAAGTAAAAGATTCGCAAGAGGCAGAATGCCAGCAGTTTAGTTAGGCACTTTCGCGACTGTGCCGCCGCACAGTGCGAAAGGCTCGGCCTTTCGGATGAGGTCTCTATTATTTCTTTCTAAGGGCTCGCCTCAAGAGACGGGAAGCGCAGCCTCCGTTAGATCTTAGGGAGCTAACTGTAAAGCAGAGCCTGACCGCACTGTGCCGCGGCATAGACGCAGTAACGCCAGTCTGCCTTATACTAAGAATTACTTGGAGTTTATTTCGATCACGAGGGAGCAACTACGCTTGCGCGAGCACCCTACCGAGAGCGTCACCAAGCTACTGATCGAGCTATCAAACGGTGACAGAGATGCGGTTGATCTTTTATTACCCGTAATCTACGATGAATTGCGAAAACTTGCCGCGAATTACTTGCGTCGGGAGCGTCCCGACCACACTCTGCAGCCGACTGCTCTGGTACACGAAGCCTATCTAAGGTTGGTGGATCAGACGAGAGTTAACTGGCAGAACCGGGCGCACTTTTTCGGCGTTGCGGCTCAGATAATGCGCCGCTTATTGGTGGATCACGCACGCAAGCATAAGGCTGAAAAGCGCGGTCAGGATTTTCAAAAGCTTTCGCTTGATGAAAACATAGATCGAGCCGTCGAGCGGAGCGCTGAACTGATTGCACTCGACGATGCACTGATAGCTTTGTCGGCCCTCGACGAGCAGAAAGCCCGCATGGTGGAGCTGCGATATTTCGGCGGCCTTTCAATTGAAGAGACAGCAGACGTACTGGGGGTGACCCCGACCACCATCAAACGTCATTGGCGGTTAGCTAAGGCCTGGCTGTACGGTGAAATGCAAAAGAAGTAAGACAACAAAAGTGGTACTCCGGCAGGATTTATCCTTACCCACTTACAATCAATATAGTCTGCGCCATCGGTTTTTATGACCCCCGAACGCTGGCAACAAGTTGAAGCAATTTTCCAGGCGGCACTTGACCTCGTGCCGGAGGAACGAGGGCGATACTTGTCTGAAGTATGCGCAGACGATTTATCGTTGAAGAGCGACGTCGAGAATCTTCTGTCACAACATGAGAACGCCGGCAATCTCCTTGAAGAGCCGCCGTACGTTGAAACAGAACTGGGAGCGTTAGGCTCGCTCGAGGCATTCGCCGGTGCAGAGGACCACGAAGATCCGATGATTGGGCGGCGTCTCGGCGCCTATCGAATCGAGCGCGAAGTGGGACGCGGAGGCATGGGCGCCGTTTATGAAGCAGTACGCGCCGACAATGAATTCAACAAGCGCGTGGCGATCAAGCTCGTCAAGCGCGGCATGGATACCGACTTTATCCTGCGGCGCTTCCGCACTGAGCGGCAAATCCTGGCCGCGCTGGACCATCCCCACATCGCCCGCCTCCTGGACGGTGGCACAACCCGGGATGGGCTGCCCTATTTCGTCATGGAATACATCGAAGGGCAGCCTTTGTACAACTACTGCGATACGCAGCAACTGACCATTTTCGAGCGGCTCAAACTCTTCACGGCTATCTGCGATGCCCTTCATTACGCGCACCAGAAACAGGTCGTGCACAGAGACATAAAACCATCGAACGTCCTGGTGACGTCGGAGGGTGTACCAAAGCTGCTCGACTTCGGCATCGCCAAGTTGCTCAATCCTGGTCTCGTCGGCGACATCACTCACGATCCGACCGCGACCGCTATGCGTCTAATGACACCGGAGTATGCTTCGCCGGAACAAGTGCAGGGCGAGCAGACGTCACCAACGACCGACGTTTATTCCCTCGGCGTGTTGTTGTATGAACTGCTGACCGGTCATCGGCCATATCGTTTGAACAATCGCGCTCCGCATGAAATCGCGCGCGTGATTTGTGAGGAGTCACCCGCACCTCCGAGTTTCATTATCACGCGACCTGAAGATCTGTTGCCCAAGTTTGTCTCAACAGATGACGAGGCAACGACGCTTAAGTTGGTCTATTCGACCAGAAGCGCGACTCTCGAGTCGCTGCGTCGTGATCTTTCCGGAGCCCTGGACAGCATAGTGATGAGGGCGCTCCGGAAAGAGCCTGAATGGCGTTATCAATCTGCCGAGCAGTTGCGCGACGATATCGCTCGTTATCTGGAAGGGTCGCCGATCTCAGTTTTACCTGATGCGCCTTTTGGCATCCCCAATCGTAGATCCCAAGCCATCTCGACGGAGAACTCGCTGGCGGTGCTGCCACTGAAACTGTTGGACCTCCATGCCGGCTCCGACTCGGGACCCGACTATCTGGGCACTGGACTTGCGGACGCTTTGATTACAAGGTTGAGCGCGGTGCGACGCTTTGCCGTGCGCCCGACTAACAGCGTTTTGCGCTACGGCGGAGATTCTGATCCGCTTGTTGCCGGCCGCGAGCTTGGCGTAGCTTTCGTTCTCGACGGCAGAGTCAGACGAGTACAGGAACGCATTCGCGTGACTATTCAGTTGCTCAGCGTGCGCGACGGGACTGCCATTTGGGCCGGGCAGTTTGATGAAAATTTTACCGATGTTCTTAGCCTGGAAGATGCTATTTCCTCGAGTGTCGCCGAAGCCATTATTCCTCACCTGACCGGCGACGAGCGCGTCAGGTTGGCGAAACGCGGCACCAACGACCCTCAAGCGCACGAGGCTTATCTGCGGGGACGCTTCTACTGGAACACCTTTACTGAAGATGGCTTTGCACGGGCCATCGTCTGCTATCACCAGGCGATCGCTTTGGATCCAAATTACGCACTCGCTTACGCAGGAATAGCGGCTTACTACAATTGGCTGGGTGCTTTTACCGTTTTACCGTTTGCCGAATGTTCGGCTGCGGCTTACGAGGCCGCATCCACGGCGGTAGCACTCGATCCAACTTTGGCTGAGGGATATGCGGCCGTGGGCCAGGCAACACTCTGCCGCGATTTTGCCTGGGCCAGCGCTGAGCGCCAGCTCCTGCATGCTATAGAACTCAATCCAAACTATTCAGCCGCTCGGATCTATTACGCCTTACAGTTAGCGATGGAGGGCCGTTTTACTGAGTCGGTGCGCGAGGCAGAACTCGCGCGGGATTTGGATCCGCTGGCTATTATCTCCCGGTTCACGGTCGTCTGGTGTTCCTACCACGCCCGTCGCTTTGAGGAAGCCCTGGTGGCCTGTCAGGAAACCCTGCAAGCTGAGCCTGAGAATCTGATGATGCTTTACGGCTCGAGTTTTCTGTTCAGCCGAATGGGCCGGCACGACGAAGCAATTGCCAATGCGCAAAGGTGTGTTGAGTCACTTGGCAAAGCTTCGCACACTCTAGGCAGGCTTGGAGCAGCCCACGCCGCAGCTGGTAACGTTGAGGCGGCCGAAGCCGTGTTGCTGGAAATGGATTCCATCGCCGGGCGCCGCCATATCTCGCCTTATCATCTGGCGTTGGTACATTGCAGCTTGGGACGAGTTGAGAACGCGCTGGACATATTGGAGCAGGCCTATGAGACAAAAGATGCAAAGGTGCTCTGGATGGGGGTTGATCCGGAGTTGGATCTCTTGCATGGCCATCCGCGTTTCAATGACTTGCTGCGAAAATTGAATCACCGTCTTGGCGCTTTGCCTACATTGCCCTCACAGTCGCTCGACGGCCTGGAGTCAATAGCAGTGCTGCCGTTCAGGATTCTCGGTTCAGCTGTTGAGAACACGAGCGATGAGTATCTCGGTATTGGACTCTCCGACACGCTGACCACGCGCCTGAGCAGCGTGCAACGTCTGATCGTTCGACCAACCAGTAGTGTGCTGCGCTACCAGGGCGCTGGTATCGATCCGCTGCTTGCCGGTCGTGATTTGAGCGTCAACTACATCGTTGAGGGCAGCTTGCGGCGGCTAGGCGAACGCTTGAGCGTGACGGCCCAGCTCTGGAACGTCAGGGAAGGCGTAACTCGCTGGTCTGAACAGTTCGATGAAGACTCAACCGATGTGCTCCAAATTGAAGACTCGATTTCAGAGCACGTAGCAAACGCGCTGCTTCCGCAATTGACTCGCGACGAGCAACAGCAACTTTTGAAGCGGGGCACAGATAGCGCTGAAGCGTTTGAGTCGTATCTGCGCGGCCGCTACTACTGGAACAGTTATACCGAATCCGGCCTTGCTAAGGCGCTCGAGTGTTATGACCACGCCATCAAGCTCGATCCCGAATATGCACTTGCCTACACCGGCATCGCAGACTATTACAACTGGCTCGGTGTTTTTGGTATCAGGCCCTTTGCTGAGTGTTCAGCAGCAGCCAAGGAAGCGGCAACGAAGGCGGCAGATTTGGACCCGACTTCCGCCGAGGCCTATAGCGCCCTTGGTTTTGCCACCGCTTGTCATGACTTCGACTGGGCAGTCGCGGAAGAGCACCACCGTCGTGCAGTCGAAATAAATCCAAACTACGCCACCGGACATCACTGGTACGGATTTCACTTGTTGATGATCGGACGCTTTGATGAAGCGATCAGAGAAATGTTGCGCGCGCGCGAATTGGATCCGTTTTCGTCCAGCATTATGCAGTCGTTGGGTTGGGCCTACTACCAGGCACGACGGTTTGAGGATTCGCTTGCGACGTTTCAACAGACGATCGCGGCCGTCCCCGAATTCGCCTGGGGCAGGATGACTCATTCCTGGTTGCTGAGGCACATAGGTCGCGCGGATCAAGCAATCAAGGAAGCTCAGAAGGCTCTCGATTTTTCGGGCGGGGGACAGATCTTTGTTGCCGGCTTGGGCGCGGCCTATGCAGCCGCCGGGCGCTCAGATGAAGCACGCGCAGCACTGGACCGGCTCGACCAAATGTCCGTAAGCAGTTACGTCTCACCCTATCATCGAGCATTGATTCATGTCGAACTCGGCGAAAATAAACGAGCGCTGGAACTCCTTGAAGAGTCCTACGACATTAATGAGGGCTGGCTGGTTTGGTTGGGAGTCGAACCGCACCTTGACCCGGTTCGATCAGAGCCGATCTTCGCGGAATTGTTAACTAAGACAAGAAACCCGGCAGAGCGTCGCCAGGCGGTACCCGCACGAGCGTGGGCTGCGGAGCTTCAACGGTCAGTGATAAGGAGTGAAGTTGCGAGGGCGCCGGAAAGGACTTCCGTCACTTCACCGGTGAATCGTCCAGCGCCTGACACGCAACCCAGCGGAAGCGAAGAGGCGCGCCAGCTCTACACGGCTGGCCGCTACTATGCGACCCGGCGCTCGGCCGAAGGTATGCGTCAGGCAATCGAAAGGTTGACGCGTGCGGTCGAACTTGATCCTGATTTTGCGCTGGCGCATTCCGAACTGGCCGACTGCTATTCTCTACTTAACTGGTTTATCGAGCCGCCACCAGCGGAAGCTTGGCAACGCGCGAAGCAGTCTGCGCTGCGCGCCGTTGCCGCTGATCCGGAACTGGCGGAAGCGCACGCTTCGCTCGGTTTTGTAAAACTTCACTACGACCGCGATTGGGACGCAGCCGAGCAGGAGTTACGAAAAGCGATTCTGCTGAAGCCGCGCATTCAGGTAGCACATCGTTGGTATGCTTTCAGTCTGTCAGCGATGGGCCGGCACGAAGAAGCTTTTGCCGAAATCGAACGTGCTCGGCAAATCTCACCGCGGTCACCTGTGCTCGCCACGGCGGTTGCCAACGTCCTTTTTCTCGCCGGCAGGTATGACGACACGATCGAGCAATGTCATAAGGCACTGGAGCTGGATTCCGGAGCCGTTTCCGCTCAAACAGTCCTGCGTTGGGCCTATGAGAAAAAAGGGATGCACAACGAAGCGCTGGCTGCCTTCGAGCAGGAACGCGTCTTTGCGGGCGAGACACCAACGACGCACGCAAAGCGGGCCCAGGTCTGGGCCTCGGTTGGGAGGCTGGAAGAAGCTCGGGCAATTCTGCAAGAGATCCTGGCGCGACGCACCGAGCAATGGGTTTCGGCTTATGAGATCGCGATCATCTATTGCTCGATTGGCGAACCTGACAACGCGTTTCGCTGGCTCACTCAGGCGGAACGCGAACATGCTGTCGGATTTACTTTCGTTCGCGTCGATCCGCGTTTGGAAGCTTTGCGATCCGATCCGCGTTTCCGAGAGCTGCTCACCGCGACCGAAAAAACCATTCCATAAAGCAAGACGACATTCATCCGCTGCGTTGCGCGAATTCAGCGAATCTGAAAGACCATTCCGGCGATGTATTTCGCGGGTTCAATTTGTACGTGCAACAGCTTGCGGAGTCGTCACCATAATTGTGCGAGAAGTAACAGTCGACCAACATTGGCGTTTTATCCTAATCAGAACCGGGAGCGGACCGGGGTCCCCAGCCGGGCAGCCGGCTGGCGTGGTGGTAGCGACCGGCCAAGAAGTCAACTCTACCTGTGGACCATTTCAATCGCTGATCGCGGTCACTCAAGTACTGACAAGTACGGTTGACTCCTTGGCCGGTCGCTACCGCTCCCGGTTCTGATTTGGGACGTTATACCGGCTATGTCACAGGCGGGAATGAATGACCTGTAAGCACTTGCGTTTCGAGCATCTGCATGGCGCTTGGGCTGTCGTTGCCAGTGTAGTTCGTTAACGGCGCGTCGGGTTGTGTAAGGCCAAGAAGTGGCCGTGGATTTGGTTTTTCGCCATTTAACTTGAAAGGAAAGTGCTGAGCGTTGCCGGCAACAAAAAGGTTTGAAGCGGGGAACCTGGACCCGAGATTCTTGCGAGCACAATGGAGTACTTGCAAGGAACCACAAGTTCACGAGTTGTGATAGAGTTGCCCCCATTATGAGAATAGATCGTCGTGCTTTCTTAGTGGCTTCGTCTGCGGCGGGTGTGTTGGCGAAAAGCCAGCTGGCAGTCGCGCATATGCAGACGTTGAGCGCGTCTAAACCTTTTTCTCTGGAAGGGAAAGATGTCGCGATTTACACCACTGCTTACAAGACCGACTACCGGATCTCAAAAACCAATACCATCCCATTCAAGCGCATGGGCCAACCTCTCGAGACTCAGGTCTGCGTATTTGTCGATCCCGCCCGGACATTCCAAACGCTGTTAGGCATTGGTGGCGCACTGACTGATGCGTCTGCGGAGACGTTTGCGAAATTACCGCAGCCTAAACAACAGGAAGTCTTGAACGCTTATTTCGACGCCAGGAACGGCATCGGTTACACGCTGGCCAGAACCAACATTCACAGTTGCGATTTCTCGAGTGGCAGCTATACCTATGTATCTGAAGGGGATAAGAACTTGAAGTCCTTCAGTGTGGACCATGACAAACGATTTCGGATTCCCTTCATTAAACAAGCGCTGACCACTGCCGGCGGCAAGCTGGCAATCTTTGCCAGCCCCTGGAGCCCACCGGCGTTTATGAAAACCAACAACGATATGCTGCATGGGGGCAAACTAAAGCCGGAATTTTACCAGCCCTGGGCCAACTACTTCGCGAAATTCATTAAGGCATATCAACGCGAAGGTGTGCCTATCTGGGGCCTTACTATTCAAAACGAACCCATGGCTACCCAAAGGTGGGAGTCATGTATTTACTCAGCGGAGGAAGAAAGAGACTTTCTGAAAGACTATCTTGGCCCCACTCTGAAAAAAGAAGGGCTGAGCGCTCAGAAGATCATCGTCTGGGATCATAACCGTGATCTGGTCTACCAAAGAGCCAGCACGATCTTAACTGACCCGAAAGCCGCGCAATTTGTCTGGGGCATTGGTTATCATTGGTATGAACCATGGAGCGGTGGCGAACCTATGTTCGATAATATCAAACTGGTCCACGAGACATTTCCCGAAAAGAACCTCATCTTTACCGAGGGCTGTGCCGATTCGTTTGATAGACAAAAAATAAACGATTGGAAATTGGGCGAACTTTACGGACGCTCAATGATCAATGATTTCAATAGTGGTACTGTCGGCTGGACCGACTGGAATGTGCTGTTGGACGAAACCGGCGGGCCAAATCACGTCAGCAATTTCTGCTTCGCCCCTCTTCATGCCGATACGAAAACGGGTCAGCTGCTTTACACCAACGCTTATTACTACATCGGTCACTTCTCGAAATTCGCTCGTCCGGGCGCCAAACGAATCGCCAGTTCACCCAGCCGGAGTCAACTTCTTTCTACTGCTTTTATCAATCCTGACGGAAAAATATCGGTCGTTGTCATGAACAAGGGCGACCAGAAAGTTTCCTATTATCTCTGGATAGACGGTAACGCCGCCGAGGTCAGTAGCTTGCCCCATTCTATTCAAACCCTCGTTTTTTGACCTTGTGTGCCATCCCGGGCACGGGCGAATGCTGCAGCGGCGGGTCCTTTAGCTGTCGGGAGATATTGGGTATGTGATCAATTGGTCGTTAGCCCAGTGGTAGGGCATCGGAATCTTAGTCACTTGACTTGTCGGTCACTGAAGACTATCTGGCCAAACATTGCCGGCATATGAAAATCATCTTTGAGGGTCGGAGACCAGGCGAGCAGCGCTGGTACCGGCTTTTGCTCCACTCTATATAGATTCAAGCGCCAGCGATCGCCTGCTCGAGGCGGAAGATGTGGTGCGGTGACAATGTCTTCCATGGGCAGCGCAATTTCACAGGTCCATTCCTGGTCGCCGCCCTTCCCGTCCACTGTTCCGATTACTTCTACACTCCACTTGAGCTTCTGGCTATTCCAGCTTTCGTAGTGCAATGGCTTACGAATATCAAGAAGATATATGTCGAGCATCGTCCCGAGCGGGTTCACTTCCAACTCAATATAGCCAGGCTGTTGAGGATCAGCCTGCAGGAATACTTCGACAACCTCTTCATCC
This sequence comes from Acidobacteriota bacterium, assembly GCA_046726155.1. Classification (GTDB taxonomy): domain Bacteria; phylum Acidobacteriota; class Blastocatellia; order Pyrinomonadales; family Pyrinomonadaceae; genus PSRF01. Next base: position 75,686 of record JBKOZZ010000087.1, on the reverse strand, counting down.
CACAGGTGCTGATCGCGCTGCTTGAAGGTGGCCCAAATATTATCGTCCACGCTGCGAAACGCGAAATATAGAAAACTGTCGTCATACAACACTCTCGCTTCAGTTTTGTAAGGAGCAGGAGAGCCATCCAAATTAAGAACGAAATCGCCAATGCGGGGAGCCTTGGCCCAGGGGGCATCATCCACCTTCCCATCTACCTTAATTGGCGTCCCCGAACGCAACACTTCGTACACCAGCAATCGCCGGGATTGTCCACTAGCCGCAATAAAAGTTGAGGACATGATACCGAGTGTAATTAGTAGCGCTAACATTCGCATCTTTGTCATGGCGTATGGCTTACCAGTAATGATGTCCGTGCAATTTCCTGATCGTAGATCAACTCGACTGCAGACCCAGATTTCGCCGCTAGCGGGTACTGGGTCAGTTTGATGTCCGATAAGCTTTAGCTTGTCGTTGAGTCACGACAAACTAAAGTTTATCGGACACTTTCGAAACTTGCGGCGCCGATGCCTGCTCGCTCCTTTTTAACGCCTCCTCGAGTGTGAAGCGCCCCTCGTAAAGAGACTTTCCAATAATCACGGCGTCAATCCGCCCGGCGCCGGTATTTCCTTTCGCGGCCGTCATTAGCTGCTCAAGGTCTTCCAAAGAGGAGACGCCACCGGAGGCCGTGACCCTTAAACCAGACTCGCGTGCAATCGCGCAGGTCTGTTCCACGTTGACACCCGTCAGCATGCCATCGCGTGCTATGTCTGTGTAGACGATTCGTTCGAGACCCATTGAAGCGACTTTTTTGGCCAACTCCAGCGCCGACAGCTTCCCTTCCTTTTCCCAGCCGCGCGTAAGCACCTGTCCGTCTCGAGCATCGATGCCAACGGCAATGCGATATGCGCCGAACAATTGCAGCGCCTGGTCCAAACTTTTAGGCGCTTCTACTGCCAGCGTGCCAATTATCGCCCTTGCCACACCCAACTCAATTACCTGCGCTACGTCATCGAGACTGCGCAAGCCACCGCCAAACTGCACAGGAATTCTTACCTGCGAAATAATCTGGTGAAGCACCTGGCGATTCCGCGAATTGGGATCGGAGAAGGCGCCATCCAGATCGACTACGTGAATCATCTCGGCACCGCATGATTGATAGCCCAGGGCTATTTCGATCGGATCGCCGTCGTAGACGGTGGCGTTGTCTTTGCGGCCCTGCTTGAGGCGAACGCAACGACCATCTCGCAGGTCAATCGCGGGTATTATGACCACGGACATCGCGTAATCCTTAATCTAACCCGTCTACCTTCAGTCTCACTGTCTGCATTACCTGATCAAATAGCAGCCCATTTGTCGAAACTGCGTTGCCGCCGTGAATCGTTCGCGTTCCGTTCCAATCCGTGAACGTGCCACCCGCCTCCTCAAGAATCGGAAGTAAAGCTGCACAATCCCAAACATTCATGACGGGATCGATCATGATGTCAGCCCGGCCCGTCGCGACCAGCACATGTCCGTAGGCATCTCCCCAGGTACGCCGCGCATGAACCTGCCGCTGCAAAGACTCTGCGGCTGGGCCAAACCCATATTGCTCACAGACTCCAAAGTCAGTTGATAAAAGGAGTGCCTGGTCGAGCGCAGAAGTTGCCGAGACACGAGACAGCTCTCCATTCCAGAAGCAGCCTAATCCTCGTGCCGCATAGACAAGCTCACTTAACGCCGGAACGTTGGCTACCCCCAGCACCGGTTCACCGTCGAGTTCCATCGCTATAAGAACACCATAAAGCGGCACACCATGCACAAATGAATAGGTTCCATCTATTGGATCAAGTATCCAACGACGATTCGACGAACCGGATTGTTCTCCATCCTCTTCACCGAGAATTGAATCATCAGGAAAAGCCTTTGCGATACGGGTGCGCAAATAGTTTTCAGTTTCGCGATCCGCGGTCGTCACGAAGGAGTTGTCGATTTTGCGCTCGGCCACAAATGATCCCTGGTAGTAACGATCCGTGATTGCGCCGGCCTCGCGCGCCATGTCGACAGCGAAGTCGAGGAGTTGGTTGAGCTCCTTCTTGTTTGTAGTCATGAGTGGGTCCAAAACATTCAACGAGCCTGCGGAGCAGGCGGCAGCATAAAGTCCAGGGTGAAGCGAAGCGGAACCCTGGCTATCGGCGCCTGAAATTCTTCAGAGCCCGTGAAACGGGCGACAGATATAGGTGGCCTGGGAGTCGCCTACCGCCTGCTGCGCGGACTGGGGCATCATATCAACTCTTGAGGGTTCCGCTTCGCTTCACCCTGGGCTATGGCCTCCTCCGGAGGTTCGTTGAACTTCAGTACGCTCACTTCTTACTCCGGCCCACGAGTTCATCCCGCACTTCTTCCAACGACAGTCCCCGCTCAACCAGCAGGACCACCAGGTGATAAAGCAGATCGGAAGTCTCTCTCACCAGAGCTTGGCGATCCTCACCCTTCGCAGCAATGATCATTTCCGTCGACTCTTCACCAACCTTTTTGAGAATCTTGTCCAGCCCCTGATCGAAAAGGTAAGTAGTGTAGGAGCCCTCGGGTCTTTCGCGCTTTCTCGATTCAACTAACCTGTAGAGGTTGTCGAGCACTTCGACGAAATTGGACGAACTGGATGTCGGGGCGACCTCAAACGGCCCCGCACCCTGAAGCTCGTTGTGGAAACACGATTCGGCGCCCGTATGGCAGGCTGGTCCCTTTGGCACTACCAGCACAGTAAGCGCATCGCAATCACAATCCAACATCAGCTCGACAACTCGCTGGGTGTTTCCGGAAGTCTCGCCCTTGTGCCACAAGCTGGAACGCGAGCGCGACCAGAACCACGTCTCACGAGTCTCCAGTGTCTTTCGGAGACTCTCCGCATTCATGTAAGCGAGCGTCAGCACCCGCCGCGTGCGGACGTCCTGCACGACGACCGGAATGAGACCTGCCGCATCGAAATTTATCTCTTCAATTGCAATCTTCATCTCACTACGACTCCTCGGGCGCGCAGATAATCCTTCACCTCGGCAATCTTGTACTGGCCAAAGTGAAAAAGCGATGCGGCGAGCACCGCGCTTGCGCCGCCTTCCGTGAGCGCCTCGTAAAAATGCTCCAGCCGACCGGCGCCGCCCGAAGCAATCACTGGTATCCGGACGGCTGAGCTAATTGCGCGCGTCAATTTCAGGTCGTATCCATCGCGCGTGCCGTCTTTGTCCATGCTCGTCAGCAATATTTCACCGGCGCCGAGCTGCTCAGCTCGCTGCGCCCATTCGACCGCATCCAATCCGGTTGGACTTCGCCCTCCATGAGTGAAGACTTCCCAGCCTTCCTTTGCATCCAGAGGATTCCGTCGTCGCGCATCAATCGCCACTACCATGCACTGGCGTCCGAAGGTTTCCGCGCCCGTGGTTATCAACGCCGGCTGCTCAATCGCAGCAGTGTTTAGCGAGACTTTGTCCGCGCCGGAACGAAGAATCGCGCGAATGTCTTCCAGCGAACGTAATCCACCCCCTACCGTGAATGGTATAAAAACCTCATCGGCGACGTGGCGCACGAGATCGGCCACAATGTCTCGCTTGTCAGACGAAGCGGTGATATCCAAAAACGTCAGCTCATCCGCACTCTCGGCATCGTAGCGCTTCGCTTGTTCCACCGGATCTCCAGCGTCAACCAGAGAGACGAAGCCTATTCCTTTGACCACACGTCCGCGGTCAACGTCGAGACAAGGAATTATTCTTTTGGCTAACATGAATGGCTACCACCAGAAAGACTTTCAGATCCATTTTCCATTTGTCATTTGACATTTTTCATTTGCCATTTGTCCGAGCGTTTCTTCGCACGCCGTTTAGACAGGGCACTTGTGCCCCACCGCGCGCGGCCGACAAGTCCGCTTTCTAAACAATGCGCAGGTGTTGTAACGCCATTCGTCATTGGTATCAAAGATGAATGCCGGCGATGGCAAATGAAAAATGTCAAATGAAAAATGGAAAATTCTTTCCTTCTTCTCCCCTCAGATCGCGCCACTTGCAAAATTCCCGAGCAGACGCAGGCCTGCGGCCTGGCTCTTTTCCGGATGAAACTGCACACCGCAGATGTTTTCATGGGCGACTACTGATGGATAAAGCGTGCCATAGTCAGTTTCGCCAATGACAACCGCGCGGTCGTCCGCTTCGCAGTAATAGGAATGAACAAAATAGAAGAAGGCGTGATCGGGAATCTCAGCCAGCAGAGGATGAATCCCGCGCTGCCGCACCTGGTTCCAACCAACCTGAGGGACAACAAGATTGCCGGGGAGATCCGCTGGAAAGCGGCTCACGCGTCCCCTTAGTAAACCTAACCCGGCAGTTTTTCCGAACTCTTCTGATTCTTCGAACAGCATCTGCATCCCCACGCACACACCGAGCAGCGGCGTTCCTTCCTCTGCACGCGCTCGAACTAGTGCATCAAATCCGCGCGAAGAGAGTTCTCTCATGCAGGCAGCAAACGCGCCCACGCCCGGCAATACCAGCCGCTCCGCGCGGCGCAATAATGATTCGTCTGACGTCACCACGGCGTTGCAGCCCATCGCCGCAAAAGCCTTCTCCACCGAACGCAGATTTCCCACCCCATAATCGACGATCGCCACTTTAGCCATGATGATTTCGATGATTACAAGGCTCCCTTCGTACTCAATACACCCGTTATTCGCTCGTCTCGCTTTACGGCTTGACGCAACGCGCGAGTAGTGGACTTAAAAGTGCCTTCGAGAATGTGATGGGTATTCCGGCCACGCAGGCAGTCGATATGAAGATTGAAGCGCGCGGTCTCGGCCAGTGAGCGCCAGAAATGTTCCGCAAGCTCAACCGAAAAATTTCCGATCTTCTGCCGGCGCGTCTCCACTTCGTATACCAAATAGAAACGGCCTGACAGATCAATCACCGAGCGACACAGTGCTTCATCCATCGGCACAACTGCTTCGCCGTAACGGGCGATGCCTGCTTTGTCGCCCAGGGCCTTTGTCAAAGCCTGCCCGAGCGTGATCGCAACGTCCTCCACTGAATGGTGATCATCAATCTCCAGGTCGCCTTTGCACGCGACTTCAAGGTCAAACAAGCCGTGACGCGCAAATAGATCGAGCATGTGATCGAGAAACGGCAACCCCGTGCTGACCTGCGATTGTCCCATGCCGTCGAGGTTGAGGAGGACACGCACGTCAGTCTCTTTTGTTTTTCGGTGTATTTCCGCGATGCGCGGCTGTGTTTTTACTTTTGTGCTCATGCGTATCCTCGGTTGTGTTTCATCTCTTCATTTCAAAACTTCTCGAAGGCCCTCGAGCAATAAATCATTCTCTTCAGGCGTTCCAACGCTCACGCGGAAATAATGCTTCAACATCGGATAACCACTAACGTCTCGAATTAGAATGTCCCTGCTCAATAACTCAGCAAAAACTCGCTTTGGTTCCAGGTTTGAGCGCACCACCATAAAATTTGCTTGTGACTGAACCGGCAAGAGTCCCGGAATACTGGCTAAACCACGGTACAAACGATCGCGCTCGGCACAAATCGCATCAACCAGAGGCTGAAGCTTCGCCTCGAACATCTCAATCGCAACCTCCGCTGCAGTCTGGGAAAACGCATTGAGGTTATAAGGCAGCACCGCCTTCGCGATCTCCACCACCCACCTCGGTGACGCCAGAAGATAACCAACGCGCAAGGCTGCCATCGCCATTGCCTTAGAGAACGTCCGCAGGACGACCAGGTTTTCATGATCACCGAGGAGCGGAAGGACAGAATGACCACCAGGCGAGCCGGACCGCCGGCCCGCAGACCGCGGAGTGGCAAACTCGTGGTACGCCTCATCGAGAACAATCAGGCCACGAGCCGCTTTCAAAAGAACAACCAGATCTTCGTCGCTGATCACACAACCAGTAGGATTATTCGGGGAACAAATTATCGTGACGTCCGGTTGCGCACGCTCGATTTCTTTGAGCAACGCAGCCACATCAAACTGAAGATCACTGCCAAGCGGAACACTCCAGACTTCGCCGCCCAGAACTGTGGTGATCTGTCGGTAAAGTGCAAAGGTGGGCTCGGTAATGAGAACGCGCTTCCCTTCCCCAATGGTCACCATCAAGAGCGCCTGAATCAATTCGTTTGAACCATTGCCCGCGATGATTCCATCCGGGTGCCAGCCACTAAATTTGGCTAGTCGCTCGTGCAATCGTTGAGGCGAGAAATCCGGATAGCGGGACCAGGCGCGATCCTTCATGCGACTCAGAGTCTCTTGCTTAATCTCCGCCGGCGCATCCCACGGGTTCTCGTTCTGGTTAAGCTTCACCGCTGCGCGATGAGGCGCAAGCGTGTACGGCTGCAGCGCGAGTACCGAGTCTTTGATTGAGTTGGTTCTATTCACGATTAATTGCTTACCTACAAACGAAACTCAACCCCTTGGAGTGCGGCGGCCTGGCGCCGCTTTGGCCCACGCCAGCCCGGCGCTGCGTTCTTAGCAAGCATTCAATTCATACGAAGAAACAAACGGGCAAGACCGCCCAAAGCAGCGCCAGGCCGCCACACTCCAAAGAGTTGCGCATCGAGATAACAAGGTTTCTATTGCTCCAGTCTGATCAGTGCCGAGCGCGCGTGCGCGTCCAGACCCTCCACCGCCGCCAAGGTTGCGATCTTTCCGGCCGAATGCTTCATTGCTTCACTCGAGTAACGCAGCAGAGTCGTGCGTTTGACGAAATCATAGACGCCCAACGCCGAGGAGAAACGCGCTGCACCGCCGGTAGGTAAGACGTGGTTTGGTCCGGCAAGGTAATCGCCAACGGCCTCGGGTGTGTTTGGGCCGAAAAAGATCGCTCCCGCTTCTCGAATCTGCGCTGCAACTCTTTCATCGTCCTTCGTCATAAGCTCAAGATGTTCCGGCGCCAGCTCATTCGCAATCGCGCAGGCTTCATCCAGGCTGGCGACCAGAATAATCGCGCCATAAGACGCCAATGATTGCTCGGCAATGGCTCGGCGAGGCAGGGACTCGGTCTGACGTGTTACCTCGGCTGCCGTGCGGCGCGCCTGGTCTTCACTCGTCGTGAGGAGAACCGACGAGGCATCCTCCGCATGTTCAGCCTGCGCCAGCAGATCGGCCGCAATGAAATCCGCTCGTGCCGAATCGTCCGCAATAATTACAACCTCGCTTGGTCCCGCAATCGAGTCGATGCCGACAGCTCCAAAAACGAGTTTTTTCGCTGCGGCAACGTACTTGTTTCCCGGCCCGGTGATCTTATCCACCCGCGGCACTGTTTCGGTTCCATAGGCCAGGGCGGCAATCGCCTGTGCTCCACCCACGCCGTAGACTTCAGTAATATTCAGTTCGACGAGGGCCGCGGCGACGGCAGGATTTTCAACCAGCGTTTGAGGCGGAGTTGTCACCAGGATGCGACGAACGCCGGCTACCTGAGCAGGCACTACATTCATCACTACTGATGATGGGTAAGACGCGGTTCCGCCCGGCACATAGAGACCGGCCCGTGCGATTGGGGTAATTCGTTGGCCCAGTTGCACCCCTTCAGCCGGAATAACCTCCCAGGACTCTTCCTTCTGGTGTTCGTGAAACGCGCGCACGTTTTGTATGGCCTCGCGTAAAGAGTCGAGCACAACGGAATCGACTCGTCTTGCAGAGCGATGCAGGGTGTCTTCCTGAACGCGCAATTCCGACGCTTGCAATTGCACACCATCAAAACGCGCGGTGTAATCGATCAGCGCCGCGTCGCCGCGTGTGCGCACGTCCAGAACGATCGCCGCCACTTCACTTACAAGAGTGTCGTCGAGGGCTACGTTGCGATCGCGGATTGCTTGCAGCCGGGCTGCAAGCCTCTGCTTTTCCTCGCCCCGAATGATCTCGATCATTCTCCAAGCTCCTTCAGGCACACTCACAGTAACCATGCCAAGACCCAGGTTCAGAGTTCAAGCTTTAGCTTGCTGGTTAGCAAAGAAACAACCTAAAGGTTGAACTCTGAAACTACGGGCCACCTCCGCCGCTTCACCCAGTCGGCCGTCGTCAGTCGTCGGTCATCGGTCTGTCTTATCGCTAAGCGCCGCGATTAGTCTGGCGATGGGTTTAGCTTTCAATTGATAGCTGGCGCGGTTAACCACCAGACGACCAGTTGACTCATCAATGACTTCAATTTCCGTAAGACCGTTCTCGCGAAGTGTTCTCCCTGATTCCACCAGATCCACGATGCAGTCCGCCAGACCTAAGCCCGGGGCCAGTTCGACCGAGCCGGAAAGCTCGATAATCTCAACCGGCCGGCCGCGCGCGCCGAAATGCGCAGCGGCAATGCGCGGATATTTCGTTGCTACTCTCAACATACCGAGATCGTTCAACGACACTCCGGTTCGCGCTGCCACCACGATCCGGCAACGACCAATCTCAAGAGTCAACGGCTGAAGCAGGTCGGTTCCGGATTCAAGTAAAACATCTCGGCCAACCACACCGCAGTCGGCGATACCATGCTCTACATAAACAGGCACATCGGCCGGCTTTACGAAGATGAAGCAATAGCGCCCGGATTCATCTTCTACAGCCAGCCGTCGCGACGAGAGGTTCTGGCTTGAGACACCCGCGCCGGCGTCCGCCAACAGAGCTAACGCTTCATCCTGCAATCTTCCTTTAGCTACGGCGATAGTCAATTCCGGCACCACTTCACCTCACCAACTTTAATGAGACACGCTCACCCTTGGCGCGCTTTTCCAAAGCTTCAACAAAAAGCTTGGACGGATCCATCAAGGAAACTCCCGATGGTTCCTCTACTTGATCTTTTGCCTTCTGCTCGGGTGGTCCGCCTTCCAACCTATGCATCGAGGACACGTCCGCTGTGCGCACACGCAACACATCAGTTAATGCGTCGAGGTCTACGACAAAGCCCACTGCGGGCTCGGCTTTTCCAAAGCTGGCCGTCAGGCCATCGTAACGACCGCCACTTCCCACGCGGTAACCAGCGCCCTTGACGTAGATTTTGAACGTTAGACCAGTGTAGTAATCGAGACGCGCTACATCGCCGAGATCGATCTCGAAACAGTCAGTTAGACTCAGCGAATCAATGACATTCCACAAACCTTCAAGCTGATCCAATGCCGCTCGCGATTGCTCGTTGGAAATAACACGGCGAGCCAGATCCAGGTTTTCGCGCTTGCCTGATAGTTGCATGAGTTGAGCGAAAGCCTGAGCTTCGTTTGCGGACGTATGGGGTATCAGAAAACGCTCCAGGTCAGCCGCATTCCGAACATCAATCAATCGCCGCATCTCTTCCCGGGAAGTTGGATCCAGCTTCAAGCGTTCGGCAACACCATTGAAGACGCCGACATCGTTAAGTGTAATGGCGTAGGTGCCGTCAAGATCCAGGCGGCGCAGGAATTCAGAGGCGATCGCCAGGACCTCAAGATCAGCCACACGTGTATTCGAGCCGATCAGTTCACACCCGATCTGCGTTGATTCTCGACGCCACTCGGCATGCGACTGTGGTTGTTGACGAAAAACCGGAGCGGCATAACAGAGACGCAGCGGCCGTTCACGTTCGGCAAACAAAGTGGCCGCGGCTCGGGCAGCCGCGGAAGTCACATCCGGCCTTAGGGCGAGGAGCCGTCCATCAGCATCGGTAAAACGAAACGCGTGATGAGCTTCTGCGCTGCCCATGCCATGCTCAAAAAGCGAATAGTAATCGAGGGTGGGCGTTGTGATCTCTTCATAAGACCAGCCATCAAAAATAGTCATTCCGAGCTCTTCGACAGTGCGGCGCAGACGTGCCTCCTGGCCGAAGTAGTAGCGCATGCCGGTTGGAATTCTGGAGAGTGGCTCAGTCATCTGGTCCATATCTGATTCTCTGTGTCGGACGGGCATTCCTGCCTGTCTAGTTGGAGGCACGCCGGAATGTGTCGCAAAATAACGAAGATTTTCCAGATCTCATTTGACATTTGTCATTTGCCATTTGATTCACTGAGTGGTTCCCTCAATGAAAAATGAAAATTGAGAAATGATAAATGGAAAATCTGATCGGAATGTTTACTTATAGTCTTCATCTTGGATTAATTTAACTCAGGACAGGCAGCAATGCCTGTCCTACCAACGCAAAACCCGCTGCCTGACTCTGGGTCATGGCAGCGGGTCCTTAAAAGTCCCAGTTGTGAGCTTCTTGTTACTCTGGCCTATTTTCCAGCTTTCTCCTCACAACCAACGCGCTGCCTTGATGCCAATGATGGTTGGCATGATGGTGTGCGCCGTGATGGTTGTGTGTGCTGCTGAAAATCATAAAGTATGCGTGCCCTCGAACGTGAGCAGTTCTTATACCCGACCATCTCCCCAGATGTCAATGAAAACAAGGTATATTAAAACAATTTACGAAGGAGACTTTGTCAAAACTCGACGTTGCTTTTAGCGAGAGTCATACGGGGGTAAACCGCCCTTCCCAACCTGAGAGGTTCGCATCATTGCGTGGTTTAGCTCGCTTGGATGCCTTCCAATTGGGATATGGAACACTTCAACTTAAATAATCTCTCAGGTTGGGAAGGGCGATTTACCCCCGCGTGACTCTCGCCAAGGGCAAGCTCCGACTTCTGACACCTGCTTACAGGCTGCCTAGCACACCTCTGATGCGTTCGATGCCTGCCTTTAATTTTTCAAGCGACGTAGCATAAGAAAGGCGCAGGTGGCCTGGGGCGCCGAAAGCATCGCCGGGCGTAACCGCCACATGGGCCTCTTCCAGCAGACGAGTGGTGAGCTCTTCCGAGGTCAGTCCCGTTCGCTTAACATTGGGGAAAGCGTAAAAAGCTCCTTCCGGCATGGCACAAGTTACTCCCGGCAAATCATTCAATGCCGGAATCAGCCAGTCGCGGCGCTCGCGATAGGCTTGCAACATCTGGGCAACCGAGTCTTGGCTTCCAGTCAACGCTTCGATCGCTGCTTGTTGTGAAATCGAGGTCGGGTTTGATGTCGAATGGCTTTGCACGCAAGTCATGGCCTTGATCCATTCGTGTGGGCCAAGTGCGTAGCCAATGCGCCAACCCGTCATCGCGTAAGTTTTGGAAAGAGAGCCGGCAACAAGCACGCGCCGGCGCAACGCTTCTGGAAGTTGAGTCGCTGAGAAAGGTCGCACGGGATCGTAGACAAACTGGCAGTAGCACTCATCAGAGATGACCCACAGCCCATGACTGACAGCAAGCGCAACGATCTTTTCGAATTCATCGGGCGCCACGACAAGTCCGGAAGGATTCGATGGCGAATTGATTAGCAACAGTTTCGAGCGGTTCGTAAGCGCGCGCTCCACGGCGCCGGCAGTAAGCCGGAAATCTTGATCTTCAGTCTCGACCCAAACCGGCCGACCACCGGCAAATGTGACCGCTTCTGGAAACGTCACCCAGTAAGGCTTTGGTATCAATACGTCGTCAGCCGCTTCAATTAGAGTAGCAATGGCGTTGAAGATGACCTGCTTTGCGCCCGCTGCGGCGAGCACTCCCGCCTGTTCGTAGCGCACGCCGAAGTCTGCGGCGAAGCGATCACAAATCACTTGTTTCAATCTTGGCGTTCCCGCCGCCGCCGTATATTTTGTGTGACCAGTTTGTATAGCTTCAGCAGCTGCGCGCCGGATGTTTTGCGGGGTTGGGAAGTCGGGCTCGCCGGCGCCAAGATCAATCACATCTGCGCCCGCACGGCGTAGTTGATCAGCCAAAGCTGAGACTGCCATCGTCTTCGACATGGACATTCCGGCGACGCGGGCGGCCAGCGGGAATTCGTCCAGTTCCACGGCAGACACTTTATCAGCGGCGATTGGCGTCCTAACCTCAGCACTCATTAATTAAACTCCTCATTCGCTATTTGATTTGTAAACAGCTCAAATTCAGAACCAGAAGCGATAAGCGACGAGGTGATAATTCCTCGCTGCGGTGTCATGAGGTCAGTACCACCTCGCGGTAGCCGGTGGGTCTTCCTCAGGATTTTTCAATTTGCAGAAAGGTCTTTGACCTTCGATGCGCGGCAAGTCTCCGACTTGCCGGCGACCTTTCTAAATTCTTTAAGGTCTCCGACCTTTGAGACTCCGGTCAAAGACCGGAAAACTGGGGTACGGTCTTCGGTAAGTCGGAGACTTACCGCGCATCGGAGGTCAAAGACTTGTCGCCGCTTCACCCAACGCTTTCTGAGCAAGTTCGGTGCTCGGACCGATCTATCTGGGGAGACCCACCCGCTACCGCGGGGTGGTACTAACCTCATGACACGGCAACGCGGAGTTATCACACACTCTTCTTAGACTGGGTTAACGTTTCGAAACACATAGGTTTCAAGGTTACGTCAACCCGGTCGCTCCCGGTTCCGTATTTGTGTAGTTTGGCGCCCTTCGTAACTCCATAGCCCTATGGCCTTCCTCATCATGATTTCGCCACAGTCGCTTTCAAACCCTCGCGGTCGACTTCCAGCAGGCGCACAGTGGCCGGCATGCCCCGGCTGCGAAAACTATTCGCAACTGCTTCACCGATCTCAGGTAAGTGATCGTATGCCAACGCGACGACGCTCGGCCCGGAACCGCTCAGGGCTACGCCTAACAGGCCAGGCTGGGCCCTGGTCGCAAGGGCTTCAGCCAGACCAGGAACCAGAGACTCCCTGTATGGCTGATGCATCCGATCCTGCATCGCTTCCCACAACAGATTGTAATCACCAGCTTCCACTGCGGCGCTAAACAGCGCCACCCTTTGCAGGTTATACACGGCATCATGACGCTCCAAGGTGGCAGGGAGCGCGCTCCGAGTTTCTGCCGTCTTCAAGAGCGCCTCGGGCGAAACGACAACTAATTTTAGATCCGTGGGCCAGGGCCTTTTGATGGCAAGCACATTTCCATCCGGCCTGACACAGGTAACGACCCACCCTCCGTAGTAGGCAGCCGCAACGTTGTCCGCATGACCTTCCATCTCCAACGCGTAACGAAGCAATGTCTCCGGCGAAAGCTTCCGATCACAGATCAAGGAACTGAGCGTAAGACCCGCAACGATCGCGGCGGAGCTACTGCCAAGCCCGCACCCGAGCGGCAGCTCGTTGTGTACTTCGAGTCGCACAGGGGGAAGGACCCAACGCTCATGCTCGGCAACAAAACTCATGGCCCGAAAGATTAAATTGTCTTCGGTGGGAGACAGGAGGCCGCTCGTGCTGCCCTCGCCACTGCTTGTCACGCTGCATATCGCGCTCGCATCCGGTATGACTCTGGCCCTAACGGTGAGATACAGTTGCAATGCGAGACTGTAGGAGTCGAACCCCGCCCCGAGATTGGAAGTAGATCCAGGCACACGCACCGAAAACGAGCGCTCTGATTTGCCACCCGCCTCGGCACTGTCCTCAATGATATCGACTGCTCCGCTTTGCATAGCCTGTTCTCATCTATCCCAATCCAACTAAGTGAACTTTCTTTGGTACCCAACAGCGGGGGCAAGGCGGGGTCCCCAGCGGGGCAGCCCCGCTGGGGTGCTAATCCCACCTTCCCGACCTGAGAGATAATTTGACTCGCTCGCTTGACCCTGCCCTGAATGCCATTTAGCAAAGGTCAGACACAACAATGATCAACTCTGGATTAGGAAGGTGGGCTAGCCCTCGCTCCGTGCGGAAAGGCTGCGCCTTTTCGTCAGTCCTGAAAAACTCTATGCCTCACCTGAAGGCTGTTGACGTGATCCACCACGCTTCTACAAGTCACCCGAGTGTTCCTGCTCATGCCGTCGAAGGCCCTCGATGATTGCGGTCCTAGTTGCTTTCACGCGCGCGGGTGGATTGCTGTAAGTGCCGGCCAGCCGGCGCTCCTCTTTCGTTTTGCCCGGCGCGCGGTCGTGAGTATAGAGCTCTTGCCGGTGATACTTGATCACGTATTCCGTGTCCTTCAGAATGTGACCAGTCAACACCGCCACCACATCATCAGCCGATCCAATAGCGCCACTCGCAACCAACCGCTTGATACCCGCAACAGTCGTTGCAGAGGCAGGTTCGCATCCCACTCCATCGCGGCCGATCATTGCTTTCGCGTCCGCGATTTCTTGCTCGCTGACACTAAGCACTGTTCCACCCGACTCGAGCACTGCACGCAGAGCTTTCTTCCAGGATACCGGCGCTCCGATCTTGATCGCCGTCGCTAAGGTCTGTGGGTGTTCGACGGGGATCAGCACGTCCGATTCAGACCCAAATAAACTCGAAAAAGGCGCAGCGCCTTCTGCCTGAACCACATTCAGCCGCGGCAAGCGATCGATTAGCCCCAGGTCCTTTAATTCCTTGAAGCCTTTGCCGAGCGCTGAACTGTTGCCTAGATTGCCACCGGGCATCACCACGTGATCTGGCACACGCCAACCACGCTGGTGCAACAACTCAGCGGCTACCGTTTTCTGGCCCTCTATGCGAAACGGATTGATGGAATTTACGAGATAGATTGACTCGTCTTCGGCGAGTTCGCGAATCACTCGCATGGCTTCATCAAAGTTGCCATCCAATTCCAACACGGCCGCTCCGTAGTCCAAACTCTGGGCTAACTTGGCGTGACTGATCTGACCGCGCGGGACAAGAATGGCACACTGTAGTTTGGCGCGCGCTGCATATGCCGCCAGGCTTGCCGCGGTGTTGCCGGTACTGGCGCAGACGACCGTCCGGGCCCTCAGGATGAGAGCCTGCGTGACGGCGGTCGTCATACCCGTATCTTTGAAAGAGCCGGTTGGATTACAGCCCTGGTGCTTTAGCGTCAGTGCGTCTAGCCCACAGTAGGCAGCAGAAACTGGGGCATCGAAAAGAGGCGTGTTGCCTTCAGCAAGCGTGACGATGGGTGCATCGGCTGCGAAAGGTAATAACTCGCGATAGCGCCACACACCGCTGCGGTCGCGTGGATCGAATGACGTCAGGCGGCTGGTCCACAAAGCTCGCAGCGCTTTTAGATCTACACCCGTGATGGTCGCGAGCGCGACATCCAACAGTCCACCGCAACTGGGGCAAACATAAAGCCTGTCGTCGAGATCGAAGCGCGCGCCGCAAGCGGGATCAATGCAACGTTGTGCCGCACCTGCCGGCGCTCCTTTTTGAAGCTTCTCAGTTTCAATCATACGCTTGCCAACGTACTTTCACTTTCAGCCGACTCGAAACGAGAAGCACGTCTTTGCAGGCCAAACTCGCTATGCAAAGCCTGCACTACTTCGCGCATTAATCCAGCGGCAACCACTAAAGAAACGTTGCATTCTGAAGAGCCCTGCGCGATGGCGATGATGTTAATTCCCCGGCGGCCCAAGGCACTGAAGGTGCGACCCGCGATCCCCGGCGTGCCCCGCATTCTATCGCCAACCACGGCGACGATGGCGATGTCCGTGTTGACCGTAATGTGTTCCACCTCTTTGTGCGCCAGGTCAGCCGCGAATGCAGCCCGAAGCTCTGCAACGGTACGAGCGGCGTCTCCCGAGTCTATGATGAAACAGATGTCGTTTCCAGATGACGACTGCGAAATAAGGAGCACGTTGGCTTGAGCCTTTGCAGCGGCGGTGAAGGTTTTAGCCGCGACGCCAGGCAAGCCGACGATGCCTCGTCCTCCCACCGTAATCAAAGTCACGTTGCTCATCGC
Organism: Acidobacteriota bacterium; assembly: GCA_046726155.1. GTDB lineage: Bacteria > Acidobacteriota > Blastocatellia > Pyrinomonadales > Pyrinomonadaceae > PSRF01. The sequence continues at coordinate 60,109 of JBKOZZ010000087.1, read as the reverse complement.
CGTGATCGCCTTTACCCCTCGCCTGGTTGGATGGCCCAACGCTGTAATCTTGGTGCCATCTCGCTCCGGAAAAAAGCTGTTACGAATCCAGACCGGTATTCCCGCTTCTGAAACCGGTCGCAACGTTTTCGGATGCAGGACTTTCGCGCCGAAATAGGCCAGCTCGGCTGCTTCGTTGTAAGAAATTTCCTGGAGCGTGCGCGCTTCGGATACCAGACGCGGATCGGCTGTCAACACGCCGTCAACGTCCGTCCAGATGATGATCTCTTTCGCGTCGAGCGCCGCTCCAAGGATCGTTGCGGAATAGTCCGATCCGCCACGTCCCAGCGTTGTCAACTTTCCCTCCGCAGTTGCGCCGATGAAACCGGTGACGACCGGGACCGACGTTTCAGCCAGCAACGGCGCTAACCTGGCAGTAGCGCGTTCGCGTGTGGCCGCCATTAACGGTTCAGCCCGGCCGGAATGGTTGTCGGTAACGATCAACTCAGTCGCTTCAACCGCTGTTGCTTTGAGTCCTAGCTCACGTAGCGCAGTCGCCAATAAGCGCGCCGAGAGCCTTTCACCGGCGCTTGAAATAGCATCCAGCGCGCGCGGCGTGAGTTCGCGCAAGAGCGCGGTGCCCCGGCAAAGGCTAGTCACCTCTTCGATGATCTCATTCAACTCCGCCGCCAATTGCGCGCGTTTATCTGCATCGTCTATCAGGATCTCAATCGCCCCCTGATGTTGCTGACGGAGTGTCTCAGCTAGATTGCCGGCCGCGTCCATGTCGCCCACCGCCGATGCCTGCGCAGCTTCCAGGAGACGATTGGTCACACCGCCCATCGCCGAGACGACCGCTACCACTGAACCGTCGCCCGTCGCTCGCGCCACGATTTCCGCCGCGCGACGAATACACTCGGCATTACCAACGGACGTGCCGCCGAATTTCATCACCTGCAGGTTATCTGTCATCAGCTGATTGCTTCTTTCAATGTTTCACTCACGGATTCGCTCAGGGATTCACTGGGGGAATCACTAGCAATCGATGCGGAGTCGCTGTCTTGCTCGACCAAGATGGGTGCGACTCCATCGCGGGCCAGTTTGTACTCTACGGAATCGACCAGCGCGCGCCAACTCGCTTCGACGATGTTCGCAGAGACGCCAACTGTGCCCCACTGAGCGCGTGCATCGCCGGAACAGATCAGCACACGCACCAGACTTGCCGAACCTGACAGATTGCTGGTGATGACCCGAACCCTATAGTCAACCAGGTACATCTCAGCGAGCGACGGATAAAACGTTTGCAGGGCGCAGCGCAAAGCATTATCCAGCGCGTTGACCGGCCCATTGCCGCTCGCAGCCGTATGTTCCACGCCATTGCCCACCCTGACCTTCACCGTCGCTTCGCTCATCGGCATCAGGGCTCCGCGGTGTTCATCAATCACGCGGAAGCCAAGCAGCTCGAAATATGGTCGATGCGCGCCCCGCAGCTTAGACACCAGGAGTTCGAAGCTCGCCTCCGCTGCCTCAAACTCGTACCCGTTGTGCTCCAAGCGCTTCAACTCATCGAGCACGCGTTGCTCATCCCGCAGTTCCACTCCCAGTTCTCTCGCTTTGGCAAGCAGATTCGCCCGCCCCGCAAGATCGGACACCAATATGCGCCGCCGGTTGCCGACTGTTTCGGGAGCAATGTGTTCATAAGTCACCGGGTTGCGTTCGACAGCCGACACGTGAACGCCACCTTTATGCGCGAACGCACTGTCGCCGACGAAAGCCGCGCGCGAATCGAGCGAAAGGTTCGCGATCTCACTGACAAACCGTGATGTCTCTCGCAATCTCTTTAACCGCTCGGGACCGAGTACAACGCGACCGAGTTTCAACTCCAGATTGGGAATCACGGCGCAGAGGTTCGCGTTGCCGCAACGCTCGCCGTAACCGTTAATGGTCCCTTGCACGTGGACCGCGCCCGCGGAAACGGCGGCAAGGGTGTTTGCAACGGCAAGTTCGCCATCATTGTGGCAATGTATCCCGAGCGGCACATCAATCTGCTCCAACACTTCGCGCGTCACGCGCTCGACAGTGTCCGGGAGACTGCCCCCGTTGGTGTCACACAACACTATTCGATGAGGGCCCGCGGCAGCAGCAGCGCGCAAAGTTGCGAGTGCATATTCGGGATTCGTTTTGTAACCGTCAAAGAAGTGCTCAGCGTCATAGATCAAACACGCCACGCGAGCTGACAGATAGCGCACCGTATCTTCAATGATTTCCAGGTTCTCTTCGGGACTGAGACGCAGCGCGTCTGTGACATGCAGCAGCCATGACTTGCCAAAGATTGTAACAACCGGCGTTTCCGCTTTGAGCAGCGATTGAATGTTTGGATCATCGTCGCAGGTAAAGCTATTACGTCGTGTCGAGCCAAACGCAGCAACTCGGGCGTTTCTCAACTTCAGCGCGCGAGCGCGCTCGAAGAAAGCCATGTCGCGCGGATTCGACCCGGGCCACCCGCCTTCGATGAAGTCCACTCCAAAACGGTCGAGTTGTTCGGCGACGCGACACTTATCTTCGACAGAAAAGTTAACGCCCTCGCCCTGCGACCCGTCGCGTAAGGTTGTGTCGTAGATTTCTATCCGTTCCGTCATAGGGATCCTTAAAAAGATGGCGGCCGCGGCTTTGCCGCCTGATGTGCGGGAGGTCTGCGACCTCCCGGCAAATACCATATATTGATTTTGGGGCTTCGCCCCGGGGCGTAGCCCCAAGGTCTGATTGCCTCCTTACGGTGGGGCAAAGCCACCACCGCAAATCGGACGGCAAAGCCGCAGAATTGGTTACGCCAAAGCTCCCCCCTTATGGTTGCCGTCTGCCTCCTCTCTATCAGTCACCGCACCCAGACTGCTACTCGAAACAAGGGTGGCGTATTTTGCCAGGACGCCGCGTGTGTACCGCGATGCGCGCGGCCGCCACATTGCTCGACGGCGTTCCAGGTCTTCCGCGGAGATGTTGAGATGCAATAACCTTCTTTCGGCATCGATGGTTATCGAGTCTCCTTCTTCCACGAGAGCAATCGTACCACCCACCGCCGCCTCCGGTGCGACATGCCCCACCACCAGGCCATAGGTGCCACCGGAGAACCGTCCATCGGTGATTAATGCGACTGAGTCGCCCAGTCCTGCGCCGATGATGGCAGAAGTCGGCGCTAGCATTTCGCGCATTCCGGGCCCGCCCCGCGGTCCTTCATAGCGAATCACCACCACGTCGCCCGCTTTGATTCCTCCATCCAATATCGCCTGCAGACAGCTCTCCTCGGAATCGAATACTCGTGCCGAGCCGGTGAATCTCGGATCTTTCACGCCCGTAATTTTCGCCACGGCTCCTTCAGTTGCAAGATTACCCTTAAGTATCACCAGGTGTCCTTGCGGATAGAGCGGTTTGGACCACGGACGAATAACGTCCTGATCAGTGCGCGGTTCGGCAGGAACGTTCTGGAGCACATCGGCCACCGTACGCCCTGTGACAGTTAGTTCGTCGCCGTGCAATCTGTCGTGGGCCAACAAGATCTTCATCACTTGCGGGATGCCTCCGGCCTGATGGAGGTCGGTGGCTACGTAGCGGCCTGAAGGTTTTAGATCGCAAAGCACTGGAACGCGCTGCCGAATTCCCTCGAAATCGTCAATAGTCAAAGGCACACCAGCCGCATGCGCAATTGCCAGCAGGTGTAACACCGCGTTTGTCGAGCCGCCAACAGCCATCACCACTGCAATCGCGTTCTCAAAAGCCTTTCTGGTGAGAATATTGCGTGGCAGGATCTGCTTATTAATCGCCTCGGCCAGCACCTCACCGGATTCGGCGGCGCTGTCGGCCTTTTCCTGGTCCTCGGCTGCCATCGTCGAAGAGAACGGCAAGCTTAGACCCATTGCTTCAATCGCAGATGACATTGTGTTTGCGGTAAACATGCCGCCGCAGGAACCCGCGCCGGGGCAGGCACGTCGCTCAACCTCAAGCAGCTCGGCCACACCGATCCGTTGCGCCGAGTATTGCCCCACAGCTTCGAACGCGCTCACTACGGTTAGATCGCGACCGTCGTAGTGGCCCGGTTTGATCGTGCCTCCATAAACAAAGATCGATGGGATATTCATGCGCGCGATCGCGATCATTGCTCCGGGCATGTTTTTGTCGCAGCCGCCGACCGCCAGCAATCCGTCAACGCTCTGCGCCTGGCACACTGTCTCGATCGAATCGGCAATGACCTCGCGAGAGACAAGGCTGTATTTCATCCCCTCCGTGCCCATTGAAATGCCATCGCTGACAGTAATCGTGCCAAAAACCTGAGGCATCGTGCCGGCATCGCGGAGGGAGCCAATGGCGCGTTCGGCCAGATCGTTCAACCCCATGTTGCAGGGCGTAATAGTGCTGTAGCCATTCGCCACGCCGACGATCGGCTTTTCAAAGTCTGCATCACCAAAACCAACCGCTCGCAGCATTGCGCGATTCGGAGTACGCTCGGCTCCAGAGGTGATTAAACTGCTTCGATGGTTGTTGCTCACTCTTGTATTTCAACCCTCTGATCCAACCAATGATCCAACCAAAGATCGAACCAATTATCGAACCACTAAACCTATCGATAGTGGTAACTACTCCCTGACTTTGCGGCCCAGCGCCGTCGCCCGTTGATAGGCAGCCCAAACCGCCTTTGATAACACTGTCCGCAGGCTGCCCTTCTCCATCTGGTAGATTGCCTCTGCCGATGTGCCGCCCGGTGAAGTAACCATGTTGCGCAACTCTGCCGGGTGCTTGCGCGATTCTCGGGCAAAGAGCACGCTGCCCAGCATCGTTTGCAAGACGAGTTCTTCCGCGACGTGCCGCGAAAAACCCAGATGCACGCCGGCATCGATCAGCGCCTCCATCACCAGGAACGTGTAGGTCGGCCCGGTCGCGGACAGTGCCGTCGCCATATCGATCATCCGCTCTTCTTCGACGTGCATCTCGCGCCCCAGGGCGCCGAAAACTGCATGAATCTGTGCCTGTTGCGCATCATTAACTTCCGGTGTGGCGGTCCAAACCGTCATCCCTTGTCCGATCTGCGTGGGAGTGTTAGGCATGGCCCGAACTATCGATCTATGCTGCAAAGCATCGGCGATAGTCTCTACTTGTGCTCCTGCGACGATGGAAATAACCAACTGCTCCTGGTGAACCACCTCCTTTAAATCGCCGAGTACGGTGCCCAGTCGTTGTGGCTTGACTGTCAAAATAACAATGGAAGCAGTTGCTTCTTTGTCGTCTACGCCTGGCGCCGCGTGGCCCGAGGTCCCCACGCCAACAGCTTGCCGAGAGTGGTCGCCCACCGCCTGACGATTGCTCTCAAAGAGGCGAATGCCATATTTCTCCTGAAGTTCTGCGCGCCGCTCTTCGCGTGGATGACTGCCTACAACCTGCTCGGCCTTCACCAAATTCTTACTCAGCAGACCCGCGATAATCGCTTCGGCCATCACGCCACAACCGATGAATGACAGGCGAGCTCCATTTAAGGCCTCAGAGTTAATCATTTTCCATTTTTCATTTGACATTTCTCATTTGTCATTGGCCCAAGAGTTTCTCCGCGCGCTATTTCGATTCTTTACGCCTCGTTTAGAGAGGCCACTTGTGACCCGCCGCTGTCACTCTACGCCTCGTTTAGAGAGGCACTTGTGCCCCGCCGCGGGCGGACAAGTCCGCTTTCTAAACGATGGACGCAGTTATAACGTCATTTGTCACTCTACGCCTCGTTTAGAGATGGCACTTGTGCCCCCAGCCGCGGGCCGACAAGTCCGCTTTCTAAACGATGGACGGCTGTTGTAACGTCATCGCTCAGTATCTCCAAAGTGAATAAAGATGGCGATCTCAAATGTCTCCCTCCACAATGGCAAATGAAAAATGTCAAATGAAAAATGGAAAATCGCTTTTTGTTAACTCAACGTTCCGTCACTTCAATCTGCGATGCTTGAACATTCGCTCTCCGGCAACATAGCTAGCAACGGTCTGACCGTCGCCAACCAATTTGTATTTGTAACTGGTAAGCCCTTCGAGGCCGACCGGCCCACGCGCATGGAGTTTGCTCGTGCTAATTCCCAACTCGGCGCCAAAGCCATAACGGAAACCGTCGGCAAACCGCGTCGAAGCGTTGTGGAAGACGCCCGCCGCATCCACTCGCTCCATAAAATCTGACGCCACGCCGGCATCCTCGGTAACAATAGCTTCCGTGTGACCGGAGCCATAATGATTGATGTGCTCAACAGCCTCGTCGGTATCGTGCACGACCTTTATCGCGACTATTAGGTCGGAGTACTCAGACCTCCAGTCGTCCTCGGTGGCGGGAACAACACTTTGCGCTTCTCCCAACGTGATCGTCAGCGGACAACCACGCACCTCAACTCCCGCGGCTTGAAAACGGGAGATCATTTCCGGCAAGAACACACCAGCTATGTCTTTATGAACCAAAAGCGTTTCCATCGCGTTACACGCTGCGGGATATTGCACCTTCGAGTCGAAAGCGATACTCAGCGCTTTTTGTAGATCGGCCCTACTATCGATATAGACGTGGCAAATTCCCTCACCGTGCCCGAGCACCGGGATACGGCTGCGCTCAGCGACGTGGCGCACAAACTGTTGCGAGCCACGCGGAATAATCAGATCAATCTCATTCTCGAGCGAGAGCATTTCCTCGACGTCGGCGCGCGTGTAGAGCAGGTTGACGGCGGCGGAAGGAATATCTCCGAAGCCCGCTAAGACGTCGGTCCAGATTTTGACCAGCGCCCGGTTGCTGTGTTCTGCTTCGGATCCCCCTTTTAGGATCACGGCGTTGCCGGATTTCAGAGCCAGGGCTGCAATCTGTGGGACAATCTCGGGACGCGCTTCGAAAACAATGCCTATGACTCCAATCGGGCACGACTCTTTGTACAACGTCAACCCTTCATCTAATTCAGTGACTGCCAGCGTTTGGCCAAGTGGATCAGCCAGGGCCGCAACCTCGCGGACTCCAGCGGCCATCTGCGCGATGGCTCGCTCGCTAAGCTGCAAGCGCTCAAACAAAGCCCGAGACATCCGTCCCGCTTCTACGGCTTGAATTGCGTCGTCACAGTCTTGCTTGTTGGCTGAAAGGACCTCCAACTTGCGTTTTTCGATTGCATCGGCAGCAGCAAATAATGCTGCGACCCGGCGATCGCCGGGAACACCTGCCAGCAGCCGCGCTGCCGCCTTCGCGCCTCGCGCCACCGCGGCGACATCCAATTGTTCGACTGGCGATTCCGGAAGGGCTATCAGATTCATCTCCGCTCCGCTAATTTCAGGCCGTGCACGCCGGTGACAGGACCAGGTTGTCACGTGTCACCAGCACGCGGCCGCGCTCGCCCACCTGGTGTGGGGAAATTCCCTCGATCAATCGGGCCGCCTCTTCGCTGGCACAGTTAATGATCCCCCGCGCAAACTCGCGTCCATCACAATCGGCTATGCTCACCACATCCTGCGGCGCAAATTGCTGCTCCACGCGCACGACGCCGGAAGCCAGCAAGCTCGCTTTGCCTCCCATGATCGCCACGCGCGCTCCCTCATTAACAATGACGCGGCCGCGAACGCCGGCTGCATAAGTAATCCAGCGTCGTTTGCCCGCCATTCGCGACGTTGACATGAACATCGTCCCAATGCGTTCGCCGGCGACAATGCGATCCAAAATGTCGGGTGTCTTTCCATTGGCAATAATACAAATTCCTCCCGCTTGCATGGCGATCTGCGCCGCCTCCAACTTAGTCAACATCCCGCCGCGCCCGCCGGCAGAGGGTCCCTCGGCAACAGCTTTCAATTCCTCAGTGATTTCTTCAATCAGCGGAATTGGTACTGCTTCCTCGCTCTTGCCTGGGCTCCCCGCCTTCGGCTTGTGCAAAAACACCCCGTCCACATTGGTCAACAGGACCAGGGCATCTGCTTCCAACTTACTCATTACCAGTGCGGCAAGGCGATCATTGTCGCCAAATACGCGCTCCTGACTTGAGGCCGGCGAGCTTTGGTTGTATTCGAGCTCAGCGGTGGAAACGGTATCGTTCTCATTGATGATGGGCAACACTCCGAGTTTAAGAAGTTTCTCCATCGTGCGGCGCAGGTTGGTGTAGCGCCTGAAGTCGGTGAAGTCGTCTTCAGTTAACAATACTTGCGCGATCTTCACGTCATGCACACCAAACAACTGTTCGTAAGCGTGCATTAACATGCTTTGGCCCACCGCAGCGCAGGCCTGTCGCACTACGACATCTTGAAGTCTCGAATGATGTAGGCCCAGCCGACCTGCGCCCAATCCCACCGCTCCCGAAGACACTAGTACGACCTGACGGTATGCTCTTTTCAATGCACCAATGGAGCGTACCAACGGTTCTATACGCTCGGCGCAAACCGCTCTCCCCGCACCTGTGACGACACTTGTCCCAAGCTTGATCACTACGCGCCGAGCCGCGCGTAAACGTCTTTGCCTTTCGGTTTCTAATTCCTCGTTCGTCATCGTTCATTAGGAAGCATTTCAAGCACAGAGTAAGCACGCTGGTGGATAGTCTCTGGGTTGGGAAGGGCGGCTTGTCCCCGCCTATTCGCGCAAGAGATCACCCTGGGTTCCGAAGAGCGGGGGCAAGCCCGACTTCCTGACTGAGCGTGCCGAAAATCCAATCACCATCGGCCAAATCTTGCCCTAAGGCACCGGCTGAAGTAACTCATCGTTGACGTCGACAGGTTTGGGGTCAATTAGGTGAAGCCAATCCTTGTACCGTTGGTCACGCCCTGAAGTGGCCGCGAAAAATACTTGCTGAATCTCTTCAGTTACAAATCCAGGAGTACGTTTGCCGATCGCAGTCCCATCAACTTCACGAATCGGTGTCACTTCAGCCGCCGTGCCGGTAAAAAACGCTTCGTCAGCGGACAGCAAATCTTCCAGGTCAAGGGCCCGGACCACAACCTGATAACCCAGATCAGTCGCTATTCTCACGACAGCCTCGCGCGTGATACCAAGCAGGATTGAGTGACGCTCGTCGTTGGTTAGCAACTTCCCGTCGCGCACGATGAAAAGGTTCTCACCGGATCCTTCAGCCAGGTGTCCGTCGGCGTCCAAAAGAAGGGCTTCTGCGAAGCCCCGACTGACGGCGTCGCGCACCGCCAGCATCGAATTAAGATACTGCCCACAGGCTTTTGCCGTTGTCGGCATCATCCGCGACTGAAATTTCATCCAGGGAGAGACAGTTACGCGAACGCCCTGTTTCAGTCCCTCCGCGCCAAGGTAAGGCGCCCACGGCCAGGCAAGAATCACAACCTCGACTGGATTATCACCGGGATGCACACCGAGGCTGCCACTTCCCAGATAACAGATGGGCCGCACGTAGCAACTGCGGAAGTTGTTTAGCCGGACAATCTCGTTGACGCCGTTTGCAAGTTCTTCACGTGTGTACGGGATTGTTATCCCGTAGATCTCCGCGGATGCGTAAAGGCGGGCAAGGTGCGCGTCAAGACGAAAGACAGCGGGCCCTTCGCTCGTTTCGTAGCAACGCATTCCCTCAAAGACGCCGCTGCCGTAATGCAGCGCGTGTGCCGACACGTGAGTAGTGGCCTTGCGCCATGGAATCACACGGCCATCCATCCACACCCACTTAGATTCGTCAAAGGTCATGCTGTTACCTCCTAAATTTCCAAACTCGCCGCAGCGGGGGCAAGCCACCCTTCCCAACCTGAGAGACTTCAAACTTGATTGACTTGCGCGATGATTGAAAGTCTCTCAAAAAGCATCTCCGAAAATATTACGCACCCAAGATCGGTTGGTGAAATCGCTCAGCTATGAAAGTCTCTCCGGTTGGGAAGGGCGGCTTGCCCCCGCTCGACATTCATTAGCACTTAAGGTTCGAGTATCACACGATCGCTCACGCTTCCGCGTCTAACAAAAGCGTGCTGTCACCAACTGAACCTGGACACTCAAACAGCCCAGAGCGACTGGTCGGGATCGTAGTGGAGAGGGTGATCCGCACCGTTGAGCCAATCGGCACGGGCGGGAGAGCAAATATCGAGTGCTACTGTATCTTCAAGTGCTTCGGAAGAGTGTTCAATTCCCGGCGCAATACGCAGCAACTGGTTGGGAACCAGCGTTACGTCACCGCTCGGCAAATGGAAACACCAACTGCCTTTGAGCACCAGGATCATCTCTTCATTTTCGTGGCTGTGAGAGAGCGTGATAGCGCCCTCCTTAACCTCGACGCGGGCCACCGTGACACTTTCACCGATCGCCACCTTTCTCTGATAGAGGTCCGTGATTTCTTCTGCTTTCATTCTGTCCCAATCGTATAAACCCATTTTTCACCTTCCTTAATTCTGTATTCCTGGTTCTAGTTCCTGGCTTTATCAACGAGCCGTCCCGCGGCTAACCAGGGCATCATTCCGCGTAGTTCCGCGCCGACGCGCTCGATTTGGTGCTCTTTTGTTTTCTCTGCGAGTTCTTCAAACCGCTTTCGTCCATTGCGGCTTTCTTTCATCCACTCGTGCGCGAACGCCCCGGACTGAACTTCCGCCAGCAAGCCTTTCATGCGCCGCTTTGTCTCATCATTAATGACCAAGGGCCCGCGCGTCATATCGCCATATTGCGCAGTGTTCGAGATCGAATAGCGCATCTCGGATATGCCGCCTTCGTAAATCAGATCGACAATCAACTTCATTTCGTGCAGACACTCGAAGTAAGCCATCTCCGGTGCGTAGCCCGCTTCTACGAGCGTCTCGAAACCTGCTTTGATGAGCGATGTTAGCCCGCCACACAGCACGGCCTGTTCGCCGAACAAATCGGTTTCCGTCTCTTCGCGGAAGTTAGTTTCGATAATGCCTGCGCGCCCGCCGCCGATCGCGGATGCGTAGGCCAGCGCGACTTGTTTAGTCTCGCCGCCTGGATCCTGGTGGACCGCGAGTAGACACGGCACACCGGCGCCTTTCTCGTATTCGCGTCGCACTAAATGGCCCGGCCCTTTAGGCGCGACCATAAAGACGTTGACGTCCTCCGGCGGTTTGATAAAGCCGTAATGAATCGAGAAGCCGTGTGAAAACGCCAGATACTTTCCCGGCGTCATTGACTCCGCAACGTCGCGCGCGTAAACATCGGCCGCCAACTCATCCGGCACAAGCATCATGACGATGTCGGCTTCGGCGGCTGCCTCCGCGACCGGACACACGCGCAGACCAGACTCTTCAGCCTTGGGGCGCGAACGACTGTCGGGTCGCAACCCGACCGTAACCCTGCACCCCGATTCGCGCAGGTTATTGGATTGGGCGAAGCCTTGACTACCGTACCCGATCACGGCGATCTGCTTGTCGCGCAAACGGCTGGCATCAGCGTCTCTATCGTAGAAAACTTTCATATTCGTTCCACCTTAAATAGATTTGGCTAGAAATTGTTCGTTCCCCCGGAACTTGCAGATAAGCTCGAACAAAGCTCCATAGGAGCCGGATGTTTATAGCTGGGTCCGTACCGAATTTATCCCAGCTCCGTAGGAGCGAAGCTTCTACATTGCGCTCCTACGGAGCTTCGGAGGAATTAACAGTCTCCACTGCTATAAACATTTCGTCCCTAACGGGACTTTCAAACAGCGTCTGAACTCGAAACTCGAAACCCAAAACTCGAAACTTCTATACTCCTGCTGCCACCGAAGCCCCCTCGTTTGACAGTCGCCCGATGGCGATGCAGCCAGTACGTGTAATATCGCGTACGCCCATCGGGCGCAGCAGCTCGATAAACGCCTCGACCTTCTCCTTATTTCCCGAAGCCTCAATGATCATCCCCGTCTGCGAAATGTCGACCACCTTGGCGCGAAAGACCGCGACCAGGCTCAGCACCTCCTGGCGCATCGCACCCGGCGTCGCTTCGACATCGATGAGCGCCATCTCGCGCTCGATATGAGGCTGCATCGTGACGTCCAACACCTCACGTACCCGCGCCAGCCGCGAACACTGTTTGACGATCTGCTCGATGGTCCGATCGTCTCCACGCGTTACCACCGTGACGCGTGACCAATGCGGGTCGGGTGTCTGTCCCACCGACAGGGTCTCGATGTTGAAACCGCGCGCGCTAAACAAGCCGACGATTCGCGAAAGCTCGCCGGGCTGGTCAGCAACAACAATTGAAAGTGTATGACGCATGTTGTTAAAGGAGGAAGGCGGAAGGATGAAGGATGAAAGCGCGATCGCCTCCATTAAATCAAGCCTTAATCGCAGTCACTGTTTCATCCTTCATCCCTCCTCCTTCATCCTTTCAAACCCCTTCACTGTGAACGATCATGTCGCGTGAGTTGCCTCCCGCGGGCACAATCGGAAAGACGTTTTCTTCCTTAGAAACCACGATATCCATTACCGCGATTCCCTTATGTGACAAACCGGCCGAAAGCACATCCGATAATTCGTCCGGCCGCGTGGCCCTTACGCCGAAGGCTCCGTAAGCTTCGGCGAGTTTGACGAAATCGGGCGACACTGACAGGTCAACCTCCGAGTAGGCGCGCTCGTAAAACATTTCCTGCCACTGTCGCACCATCCCGAGGTAGCCGTTGTTCATGATCAGCACCTTGATCGGCAAGTCATACTGCACTGCCATCGCCAACTCCTGATTCGTCATCTGGAAACCGCCGTCCCCCACCACGGCGACTACCATCTGATCGCCGAGTACCAACTGCGCGCCAATGGCCGCGGGAACGCCATAACCCATAGCTCCAAGGCCGCCGCTCGTGATCCACTGCCGCGACCTCTTAAACGGATAAAACTGCGCGGCCCACATCTGATGTTGCCCGACATCGGTCGCGATTAGCGCATCCCCCCTGGTCAAACGATGTAACTCGCGAATCACGGTCTGCGGCTTGATGTGATCGCCTGAGCCGGTGAAGCGTAACGGTTGCTCGAATTGCCATTCGCGGATGCGTTCCCACCAAACCGCACGACGCTTAACGCTCCGGTCGATATGCGGTTGGCCGAAACTCTTGATTTCAGCTTGCAATGCGCAAAGCGCTTCGCGGGCATCGGCAACCAAGGACATTTCCGGCGCCCGGTTTTTGCCGACGTTTGCCGGATCAATATCGATGTGAATGACCTGCGCCTGTGGTGCGAAGGTCGCAAGTTTTCCGGTGACGCGGTCATCGAAGCGCACACCAACGGCAATCAGCAGATCGCTTTCGGCGACGGCCATATTCGCGGCATACGTGCCGTGCATGCCCAGCATGTTCAGGCAGAGCGGATGCGCCGAAGGAAAACCGCCCAGTCCCATCAGCGTAGGCGTGACCGGTAGTTGCAATTCTTCGGCTAAAGCAAGAAGCGCTGCGGCGGCGCCCGAATTGACGATGCCACCGCCCACGTACATTACCGGGCGCTCCGCTTTCAGGATCGCCGCAGCGGCTTCAGCGACGGCACGAGGGTCGGGTGGCCACTTTCGCTCGATTAAAGGAAAGCTGATGTTCTTCAACCTTGAATATGAAGCTCGCGCGGCCGACACGTCCTTTGGAATGTCGATCACGATCGGCCCGGGCCGGCCTGTTCGTGCCAGGTGAAAAGCTTCATGGACGACCGGCGCCAGGTCCCTGACATCACGCACGAGGTAGTTGTGCTTGACGCAGGAACGCGTGATGCCAACCGTATCGACTTCCTGAAAAGCGTCTGTGCCGATGAGTGGCGTCGGCACCTGACCGGTGATGACCACTATCGGCGTCGAATCCATGTAGGCATTGGCAATGCCGGTCATGGCATTGGTCGCACCCGGCCCGGAGGTAACAAGAGCAACGCCAACGCGGCCTGAGGCGCGCGCATAACCTTCGGCCATGTGTACCGCGCCCTGTTCGTGGCGCACGAGGTAATGCGTAACGCGATCGCGCGCGCGCCACAGTTCGTCGTAGATGTGCAGGACGGCTCCGCCGGGATAACCGAAGATCGAATCTACGCCCTCATGCAGAAGTGCTTCGATCAAAATCTCGGCGCCGCGCGGCTCTTGTATCGCGTCGGCCAGCGGGACAGTGGCTCCGGGTGTTCGCGTTTGTGGCTTTGCGCTCATGTGGTTCCTTGTTGTCAGTACCGTCGTCCGTTAGTGGATGGAGTCTTTCTTTTGTCAGTACCACCTGCGGTAGCGGGTGGGTTTTCTGATGATGACCACTGACCCACCCGCTACCTCAAGTGGTACTGACTGCCTACTTCACGGAAGCATCGTCTCTCCCATCAAGTATTTATCGACGCCTTTCGCGGCCCGGCGTCCGTCTGCTATTGCCCAAACTACCAGCGATTGTCCGCGCGCCATGTCACCGGCCGCGAAGACTCCGGGCACGCTCGTCATCTTGTTTTCATCAATCCGTACGTTGCCGCGCTCTTCAATCGTCACTCCGAGCTGAGATAGCAGACCATCCGTTTCGGGTCCCAGGAACCCCATCGCCAACAGGATGACTTGCGCGGGCCACTCCCGTTCTGTCCCGGGAATCTCTCGCAGCACCGACCCACCGTTGTTGTTGCTGACCCACTCTATCTGCACCGTCTGCACGCCTCGCAGGTGGCCATCGCTGTCTCCGACAAAGCGCTTGCTCATGACGCAGTAGGTGCGCGGGTCCTGCCCGAAGACTGCGGCACCCTCTTCCTGACCGTAATCAAGCCGATAAACTTTCGGCCATTGCGGCCATGGGTTGTCCGGCGCGCGCTCATCCGGCGGTTTCGACAGAATCTCGAACTGCACCAGATTCTTACAACCTTGCCTCAAGGCAGTGCCCACGCAGTCTGTGCCGGTGTCGCCTCCGCCAATGACGATCACGTCCTTGCCCTTTGCTGACAGATACTTTCCATCTTCGTGGTTGCTGTCCAGCAGGCTCCTCGTATTGCCATGCAGAAACTCCATCGCGAAATGAATCCCCCGCAGACTACGGCCCTCGATGGGCAGATCGCGTGGGCGTGTTGCGCCGCCGCAGAGCACGACCGCGTCAAACTCTTGCATTAGTCTGCCGGCGGGATAGTCGTAGCCGACATGTGTACCTGTAACAAACTGAATGCCCTCGGCAGCCATCAGATCGGTGCGCCGCTCCACTACCGTCTTTTCGAGCTTCATGTTGGGAATGCCATACATCAACAGTCCCCCGACCCTATCGGCTCTTTCAAAGACGGTCACCCAATGACCGGCTCTATTTAATTGCGCCGCGCAAGCGAGGCCGGCCGGACCCGAGCCGATCACGGCTATCTCTTTGCCGGTACGCACAGATGGAGGTTCAGGAACAACCCAGCCCGCCTCAAAACCTTTGTCAATGATCGCCTGCTCAATCGTCTTGATGGTTACCGGGTTATCACTTATACCGAGCACGCACGAACCTTCGCAGGGCGCGGGACAAACCCGGCCAGTAAATTCCGGAAAGTTGTTGGTGTGATGAAGGCGATTCAATGCTTCACGCCAGTGGCCCTGGTAGACCAGATCATTCCACTCAGGAATTAGATTGTTTATGGGACAGCCGGAAGCCGCACCACCAATCATCCGGCCGGTATGGCAAAACGGTACGCCGCAGTCCATGCAGCGAGCGCCTTGTTCGCGAAGTGCCTCCGCGGGAGGATGCAGATGGAATTCCTGCCAATCGGAGATGCGCTCCGCTGGTGGCCGCACGACGGGAAGCGTCCGAGTGTATTCCATGAATCCTGTTGGTTTGCCCATAGCGATTACTAGGGATGAAGGCGGAAGGATGAAGGATGAAGTAAGAACAAAACGATTCGAATCACCACGCTCTCATCCTTCATCCTTCATCCTTCCGCCTTCATCCTTCTCTGTCATTGCCCTGCTGCACGCGCGAGCGAGCGGGAATTTAGTTCAAACGCGGCCATCTCCGCTCGTTCGTGCGGCATGCCGCTTTTCCTCATTTCCTTCTGCGCTTCAAGCACCCGCTTGTAGTCGTGCGGGATGACGCGCACAAACTTCGGAAGCCACTCATCCCAGGAAAGCAGCACCTCAGTGGCGCGGCTGCTGCCCGTGTACTCGGCGTGGCGAAAGACCATGTTCTTTATCGACTCAATCTCTTCCGCGTCTGCAACACTCGTGAGTTGGACCATTGCCTGGTTACAGCGCGTGGCAAAATTCCCATTTTCATCGAGCACGTAGGCAATACCGCCGGACATTCCGGCAGCGAAGTTGCGGCCGGTTTGGCCCAGCACTACCACGCGACCGCCAGTCATGTATTCACAGCCGTGATCGCCCACCGCTTCCACCACGGAATAGACTCCGCTGTTGCGCACACAAAACCTCTCCCCCGCGACGCCACCGATGTAGGCTTCGCCGCCGGTTGCGCCGTAAAAGGCAACGTTGCCAATGATCACGTTTTCTTGAGAGTTGAATGTGGCTTCGCGCGGGGGGTAAACAATGATCTTGCCGCCCGACAGTCCCTTGCCGAGATAATCATTTGCGTCGCCTTCCAGTCTTAGTGTCACTCCACGCGGCACAAACGCGCCGAAACTCTGCCCGGCGGAACCGGTGAAGGATAGTTGGATCGTATCGGCAGGCAGACCCTCCGCACCGTAGCGGCGCGTCACTGAACTACCAAGCATCGTGCCTACGGCACGATTGACGTTACGGATCGGCAATGTCGCGGCAACGGGAGTGCGGTCTTCGAGCGCCGGCTTGGCGAGTTCCAGCAGTGTTGTGCTGTCGAGTGAATTCTTCAGTCCGTGCTCCTGGGGGATCTGGCAATAACGGCCCACGGTTTCCGGAACAGTTGGCTGATAGAGAATGTTTGAGAAGTCGAGGCCACGTGCTTTCCATTGCTCGATCGCCGTGCGCAATTCGATGCATTCCGTCCGACCAATCATTTCATTGATCGTGCGGTAGCCGAGCTGGGCCATTAACTCGCGCACCTCCTCGGCAATGAAGTGCATGAAGTTGACAACGTGTGCAGGATCACCGCTGAACCTGGCTCGCAGTTTCGGATCCTGTGTTGCAACGCCAACGGGACACGTGTTCAAGTGGCAGACGCGCATCATGATGCAACCCAACCCCACCAGCGGCGCAGTTGCAAAACCAAACTCTTCCGCGCCCAGCAACGCCGCAACCACGACGTCACGGCCGGTCTTGAGTTGCCCGTCTGTCTCAATTGTGATGCGGCTCCGCAGATTGTTAAGCAACAAGGTTTGGTGAGTCTCAGCCAGACCGAGTTCCCACGGCACACCCGCGTGCTTGATGCTGGATAGCGGTGATGCCCCGGTACCGCCGTCGTAACCACTAATCAACACCACGTCGGCGTGAGCTTTGGCGACGCCCGCTGCCACCGTGCCGACTCCGACCTCGGCAACAAGCTTGACGCTTATGCGTGCTGTTTGGTTTGCGCTTTTGAGGTCATAGATCAGCTCGGCCAGGTCTTCGATTGAGTAGATGTCGTGATGTGGCGGCGGCGAGATCAGACCGACGCCAGGCGTCGAATGCCGCACTTTGGCAATCTCCGGATAGACCTTGTGACCCGGAAGCTGTCCGCCTTCGCCAGGCTTTGCGCCCTGCGCTACCTTGATCTGCAACTCTTCAGCATTGACCAGATAGTTGCTGGTTACGCCAAAACGTCCCGAAGCCACTTGCTTGATCGCGCTGTTGCGCGAGTCGCCGCTGTCATCGACCACGTAGCGCGCTGGGTCCTCGCCGCCTTCCCCGGTATTGCTCTTGCCACCGATACGGTTCATGGCAACAGCCAGAGCTTCATGCGCTTCTTTGCTGATCGAACCGTAAGACATCGCGCCCGTTTTGAAGCGCTTGACGATATCCGCTACCGGCTCTACCTCTTCGATTGGAATCGGAGCACGCGCCGGCTTGAGCTCCATCAATCCACGGAGCGTGCAGAGACGGCTCGACTGGTTGTTTACCAGCTCGCTGTATTCCTTGAACGCCTTGTAGCTGTTGGAGCGACAGGCATACTGCAGTTTGTGAATCGTCTCCGGACTGAAGAGGTGAAGCTCGCCTTCCCTTCTCCACTGATATTCGCCGCCATCGCCAAGCGTTTGATCATGTGCTTGCCGGTCAGGAAAACCCTGCTTGTGTCGCAGCTTGACTTCCTCTGCAATCACATCGAGGCCAATGCCGCCGATGCGCGAGGGCGTCCAGGTGAAGTAACGATCAACGAAATCTTCGTTAAGCCCGATGGCCTCGAAAATTTGCGCGCCGCAGTAGCTCTGGATCGTCGAGATCCCCATCTTCGAGATGACCTTGACAATGCCCTTGTTAATCGCCTTGATGTAGTTGGCCATCGCTTTGTCAAGATCCATGCCGGTCAACAGCCCGCGCTCAATCATGTCTCGCAAAGTCTCGAAGGCTAGATACGGATTGACTGCGGCCGCGCCATAGCCCAGCAAAAGCGCGAAGTGATGAACCTCTCGAGGCTCGCCACTCTCAATTACAAAACCGACCTGAGTACGAGTACCCTGGCGAATCAAGTGATGGTGAACAGCGGCTACCGCGAGCAACGCCGGAATCGGCGCCTGCTCACTTGTCGCGCCGCGGTCGGAAAGAATGATGATGCCGAAGCCCTTGGCAATCGCCGCGCTCGACTGCCGGCAGAGTTCATCAAGCGCGCTTTCCAAACCACGACCACCGGCACTCACTTCAAAGAGCATCGACAGAGTTATAGACTTGAATCTCGAATCCCCGACGCGATTGTCCGGGTCGGCCAGGTGTCGCAGTTTTTCCAGTTCCTCATTGGTGAGGATCGGGGACGGAAGCTTGATTTGCCGCGCACACTCCGGCGTCGGCTCCAACATATTGGCTTCGGGGCCGATGCTCGTGTCGGTTGACATGATTAGTTCTTCCCGGATTGCATCGACCGGCGGGTTAGTTACCTGCGCAAACAGTTGCTTGAAATAGTTGTAGAGCAACTGTGGTCTTTCGGAGAGCACAGCAATAGGCGTGTCAGAACCCATGGAACCGATTGCTTCATTGCCATCGGTGGCCATCGGCGCGATAAGAAGTTTGAGCTCCTCATTTGTGTAGCCGAAAGCCTGCTGACGTTGCAGCACGGTCAAATGATCCGGTTCGGGTGGCAGGGGCGGACTCGGAAGTTCATCCAGTTTGACTACGTTGTCCCTGAGCCATTGGCTATAAGGATGCTCCGTCGCTATCTGGCGCTTCAATTCCTCGTCATCTACGATCCGGCCTGCCTGGGTATCAACGAGAAACATTCGGCCCGGTTGCAGGCGGCCTTTTGACAGGACCTTCTCAGGAGGGACATCCAGCACGCCTACTTCGGACGCCATCACCACCAGACCATCCTTGGTCACGTAGTAACGCGACGGCCGCAACCCATTCCGATCCAGCACGGCGCCGATGCAAACTCCGTCGGTGAACGTGATCGATGCCGGTCCGTCCCAGGGCTCCATCAGGAAAGAGTGGTACTCATAGAACGCTCGCTTCGCTTCGCTCATTGATCCACGAAGCGACTCATGATCGCCCCAGGGCTCGGGGATCATCATCATGATTGCGTGTGGCAAAGAGCGGCCTGTGAGCGTCAGCATCTCCAGAGCGTTGTCAAACATGGCCGAGTCGCTGCCATCGGTGTCGATAACGGGAAGAATCTTTTGGATCTCAGGCCCGAAAAACTTCGATTCGAATTTGCTTTCGCGAGCGCGCATCCAGTTGATGTTGCCGCGTAAGGTGTTGATTTCGCCGTTGTGAGCGATGTAGCGATAGGGATGAGCCCGCGCCCAACTCGGGAAAGTGTTGGTGCTGAAACGTGAGTGGATCAGGCCTAATGCCGACTCGACTAGAGGATTGCGCAATTCAGGGTAAAAGCGCGGGAGCTGGTCAGCCGTCAACATTCCCTTGTAGACAATCGTTCGGCAGGACAAACTGGAAACGTAAAACATGCCGCGCTCGTGGATGCCGCGCTTGGCTGCCTTGCTGATTCGCTTGCGGACCACGCAGAGTTTTCGTTCGAAGGCCAGGTCATCAGAAACCCTTTTCCCTCGGGCGATAAAGAGCTGTCGAATGATTGGCTCCGATGCCTGAGCCGTAGGTCCAAGCGAGGAATTGTCGGTAGGCACGGTGCGCCAACCCAGCACAGATTGGCCTTCTTCCTCGACGATCTGTTCAAATAACTCTTCGCATTCTCTGCGGCTTTCCTCTTCTGTTGGCAGGAACACCATCCCGACCGCGTACTGACCCGGCGAAGGCAGTACGATCTTCAGCTTCGCGCATTCGGCGGCAAGAAACAGGTGCGGAATCTGCAGGAGGACGCCGGCTCCATCGCCGGTGTTCTTTTCACTACTACACGCGCCCCGGTGCTCAAGGTTGAGCAACACTTGTATCGCCTTTTGAACGATGTCGTGTGATTTGCGGCCCTTGATATCAACGACGAACCCCGTACCACAAGCATCGTGCTCGTGGCGCGGATCATATAACCCCTGCTTCTTTGGAAGGCTTAACTGGGTCATATCACTTCATCGCCCATTTTGATCTTCGGCAGGCTCCAAATCATCGCTGCTGGAGAATCTCCGACGCTGGGACCGCGGGCGTCTCGCCCCACGGAGCGCCGTCAGGCGCGACGAGCTCACAACAGAGTCAACTCCCCCACGCTCGCTCGCGCTTCGCGCTCGCGGCGGGCGAGACGGCCCGCGATCCCGGTGCATAAGTTTCCTTGCCATCACTGCCTTATTGCTGCCGTTCTGTTCAATCTCCTGGCTCAAAATGCAAGAAAGCCATCAACCTGTTCGTTGATGGCCTGTGCAAGAATTCCAAGTGTCGGCAACAGGCCATTACGTGCTGTCCTTTGTTACGACTAGTGAAATGGAAATAAGTACGGCCGCGGTGGCATACTCTCGCCCGGCACGCGGTGCATTTGTTAGAGCGCGAGCTGTGGCGAGCGACACTACTGCCGACATAGTTTGTCTTAGTAAATCCGTCATATACGTCTTCCGGGCGCCCATGGCCTACTGCTCCACCGGTCCAGTGCAAATCGACCACATTTACCGGCTGGCAACAGAGGTGAAACGGGCGCGAGCAATCTAACCCTTACGTCACCTTTTTGCATAATTGATAATTTTTAGCTGCCTATAAATTTCAGGCGCAGGAGGCAGGTGCAGGAGGGGGACAGCAGCAGGATTTTCCATTTCTCATCTATCATCTGTCATTTTCCATTAGCGACCCTCGAAAGCCCGAAATGGCAAATGAAAACTGAGAAATGGAAAATGGAAAATGTGTTGTTCCGGAGCCTCCTGCGCCTGCCTCCTGCGCCTGCCTCCTGACCTAAATGTCGAAGTACATACTGAACTCGAGCGGATGTGGCCGCATTCTCAACGGTTGAATCTCCTTGTCCCGTTTGTAACCAATCCAGCGGTCAATCAACTGTGGCGTGAAGACGTCACCTTTAAGCAGGAACTCGTTGTCCGCTTCGAGAGCATCCAGGGCCTCGTCCAGCGAGCCCGGTAAGCTGGGGACATTCTTCAACTGTTCCGGCGAAAGGTCATAAATGTCCTTATCAAGCGGTTCTCCCGGGTCGAGGCGGTTCTGAATGCCGTCGAGACCCGCAAGCAGCATTGCGGAGAATGCGAGATAGGCGTTGCATGACGGGTCAGGTGGTCGAAATTCCAATCGTTTTAGTTTTGGACTCGTCGAGAACATGGGGATACGAATTGCCGCTGACCGATTGCGCGCCGAGTAAGCGAGATTAACCGGGGCTTCAAAGCCGGGCACGAGCCGCTTGTAACTGTTGGTGGTAGGAGCGGCAAAGGCGATGATAGCAGCGGCGTGCTTGAGCAGTCCGCCAATGTAGAAGAGGGCGGTCTCTGATAGTCCCGCGTAACCATCGCCGGCAAAAAGCGGCTTGTCGCCTTTCCAAAGCGATTGGTGGCAGTGCATCCCGCTACCGTTGTCGCCGAAAAGCGGTTTCGGCATGAAGGTAGCCCCCTTGCCCTGTTTTTGCGCGACATTGCGCACGGTGTATTTGAAGAGTTGCAGGTTGTCAGCGGTGCCGATCAGGGTCGAGTAACGAAAATCAATTTCACACTGGCCGGCGGTGGCCACTTCGTGGTGATGACACTCGACCTGAATCCCCACCTTTTTGAGTTCACTGGCAACTTCACCGCGAAAATCCTGCAGCGTATCGAGAGGCGGCAGCGGTACGTAGCCTTCCTTATTTCTAATGTGATATCCCTTGTTGCCATTGCCGTTTTGCCCGTTGGTATTCCAGATTGCCTCCGGGCTGTCCAGCGAATAACCGGCTGTATGCCCATCGTTATGAAAGTGGACCTCGTTAAAGACGAAGAACTCCGCCTCCGGCCCGAAATAGACTGTGTCGGCAATGCCGGTGAACTTAAGATAGCTCTCGGCGCGTCGCCCAACGCCACGTGGATCAAGCCAGTAGCCCTCTTTGGTGATGGGATCAATCACATCGGCGATGAGACACAAGGTCTTCTCACCCATGAATGCATCAAGCCAATAGCGCGATGGATCGGGAACCAACAGCATGTCGGACTCGTGAATCGAAGCCCAACCGCGCAACGATGAACCGTCGAAGCCAAAGCCGTCTTCGAAGGAGTTCTCGTTAAGTTCATCAATCGGAAAAGTCAGATGATGCCAGGCGCCAACGAGGTCTGTGAAACGCACGTTGACATATGCAACCTGCTCATCCTTTGCAAACTTCAATACATCTTTAACACTCATTTTTAACTGCTCCTCTTCGTAATTAGATTTCAAACCATGATCCGGTCAAGCTCTTCACTGGGATCGGGGGCCAAGCTCTTCACTGGGACCGCGGGCGTCGCTGGGACCGCGGGCTTCGCTGGGACCGCGGGCGTCCCGCCCGCAGCGAGCGCGAAGCGCTCGCCAGTGGCGGCGGTTGATCTATTGCAAGGAATCGCGTCTGACGGCGCTCCGTGCGGGCGAGACGCCCGCGGTCCCAGCGATCAAACGCAACCCACTTAAAAGGAATCCCCTTCCCCGCGGTCCCAGCAATCAAACGCGACCTAGAAAGTGATTCCGTAGTAAACGAAGAGAGCGTTGTTCCCCGATCCACGGTTGCCGATGCTGTAACCAACATTGAGCAGGCTGCTCTTCGGCAAGGTGAATGAAAACCCGGGTGTCACATATCCGAAAGCGTTCTTGCCGCTAAACCAGTCGGTGACGAAAGTCACTTTCTTCGCCAGCGGTTGTTCGTATCCCACAATCGCTCCACCTCGTGTTCCCGCCCCATTTGCCAGGCCCGGCAGCGTATAGCCCCCGCCCGTGATCCGGGGACCATAATCGGATTTAACTTTCTTGCTCACTACCGAGTAGATAAAACCGTAAGTGTCAGCGCCGGTGCGGTGTGCGATCGGCGTATAAAGCAGACCGCCGGCCGAAATGGCGACTCCTTTCTCTTCGTTGTTGTAGAACTGCCACTTAACGTTTGGTGAAACATAAACTGGCTGGTCGGGCGCAAAGGCATCGACGGCGGTAATATTGACGCCAACCTCAACGCCCTTGCCGACGCCGAACACAGCGCGCGGCGCGTAAATCTGGAAGCCGCCGTCGGCATGGCTCTCGAAGTGCGAGAGGAAATCAAATTCCAGGTACACCTTCTTCTTCGCAACAACATCTGTCGAAGGCACATTAAAGAGAGTCGACTGAGCGACCGCCGCAGATTTTGGCAGCAGCGCCAACAATACCGTCGCGCCCAGAGCTGCGACGGTCCTGACGATTGATTTAGGCTTGCACATTGTTGTAATTTGTCTCCATATCGTCTCTCAACGGACGATGTTAGTGGCCTATCCGTCTTTGCGCCTCCAAAAGCCAGGACGGGTGGGCCATATTTATTTCTCAGGTAGTAGTGAGCAAACTTCTCGCCCTTAATGGTCATAGTGAATAGTTAACCGGACTTGCCTGTTATTACCGATTGATTCCTGCTTGACGTTGCCGGCCGATGCTGCACGTGAAAATTCACGAGGCGTCTGACCAGGTTTAGATGGACCACTGGATTTCGCGAACTCCTATGACAACTCTTATGCCAACATGGCATGATTCGCTGGTGAATTAGCGATGCGTTGAAGTTGTCGAAGAATCTGTGAATTTCAGAACGGCTTGTGGAACCGGGCAGAAACTGTTCGTACGACATTTTCGTTAGTGTTGAAGATACCAACAACAAAATTGTCGCTACTACTGGAGGCGACCTGCAGCACGATCTCATAACACCGCGGGATTGGAATTATTAGCCAGTTCGGGATTACCACACGTTGGGTTGCTCTCCGGTATGGAGGTTGCTCCGCCGAAGCTCAGGAAGCTTTGATTAAGTTCAAGCGTTAATGCTCCTTCGGTCCGCGGTCTGCCGGAATAACGCTGAAGGTGTTCGCCACACACAGCGATAAACTGAAAGGCGATCGGACTTCAAATACATGGTGACAGACCAAATCCAGACACGATCCGCTGCTCGCTGGCGAACTGATGGCGAAAAGGCCCTGTTGCACGCCGCAGAACGTTTCTCTGTAGTCGGCCCTGTTCGGGACGCGCCTGCGATTTCACGCGAGTTAAAAACATTTCTCAAGATTGAGGATCACCGGTTGAAGATTGCGCACCGCTGCGGTGCTCCAGGCATGCAAACGGCTGCGGCGCGCAGTTCGGTTCTCGACCTGGTAGTGAAACGTGCATATCAAGCCGCAACTTTGCTCACCGAAATCCCTGACGAAATCAATGCGCCTTCAGATAAAACTCAGACCAGGTGCGCAGTGATCGCTCTGGGCGGCTATGGCCGTGGGGAGCTGGCTCCGTACTCCGATCTTGATATTCTGTTTCTTTATCCAAACCATCGACCCGTTCAAACTCGACGCCTGGTTGAACAGATCCTCCGATTGCTTTGGGACGCAGGACTAACGGTGGGGCAGAGTTTCCGCAGTGTGAATGACTGTGTGGCAGCAGCTCGCGCCGATTCGCATTTGCAGACCGCGCTGGTTAGCACCCGTCTGTTGGCTGGTAATTCAGCCATTTACAACGCCCTTTTACAGGCGTTGGAGAAGGAGCGTCGCAGGCGAGCAGAGGCCTGCATCGCCGCCATTCTGCGTGAGCGGGCCGCCAGGTACGCAAAGTTTGGCGCTGCGGTGTGCCTTCAGGAGCCGAACGTAAAGGAGAGTCCCGGCGGCATCCGCGATCTTCATACCGCGCTCTGGGTTGGCTACGCGCGATACGGATGCCGAACGCTGGATGAACTACGCGACCACGACATCATTTCGGAGGCCGAACGAAGAACGGCGGCGCGCGCCGCCAGCTTCCTCTGGCGAGTCCGCTATGCCGCGCATCTATCGACGCGCCGGAAGACCGAGCGGCTGGCGCTCGACCTTCAAACCACGCTGGCTCGAGAGTTTGGCTATAAGCCGGGGAATCACTTGCTCGCCTCTGAAAAATTCATGCGCGACTACTATCACCACGCGCGCGAGTTGAATCTTTTTAGTGAAACAGTCCTCGCGCGCGCTTCCGAGGCTGAACGGAAAACCAGTCGCCGGTGGGGCCGGAGATTTTCCCGCACTCCAGCCGAGCCGCTGTCAATCGGCGATGGGCGGGTACAGCTGGAAGGCGAAGCCCAACTTTTGACCAGCAATCCAATGCTGCTCTTTGATGCATTCGCTCTGGCACAAGCCGCGGATGTGCAATTGAGTCAGACCTTGCGCGATGCCATGCGCCAGAGTTTGCCGGCAGTGGATCGTAACTTCCGTATTTCCGCTGAAGCCTCGCGGGCTTTCATGAAACTCCTCGGCAGACGCGGGCGCGGCGGCTACGCTTTGCGACTAATGCATGAGCTCGGGTTTCTAGCTCGTTTCATGCCGGAGTTTGGCCGTATCAGCCTGCTCATTCAACACGATCTCTATCATCACTACACGGTAGATGAACACACTCTCAAAGCTCTGGAAGCGCTCGATGATCTGTATGCCAGCCAGGACAAACAGCGCGCGCACTTGCGCAGTGTCTTCGATGAGATTGACGACCCGAGCCTGCTTTACTTGTCTCTCCTCTTGCACGACATCGGTAAGGGGCGGGGGCGCGGTCACATCCCGCGCGGTGCGAAGATAGCCGAGCGCGTCTGTAAACGTCTCGGGCTTGGTGAGCTCGATTCTGCCAAAGTCGTATTAATGGTCGAGCAACACGTAGCGATGGCTCAACTGGCCCAGCGACGCGATCTGAATGAACCACACGTGGTAACGGAATTTGCCACGCGAATGGGAACACTGGACGCGCTGAGCATGTTATTGCTTCTCACTTACGCAGACCTGAACGCTGTCGCTCCAGGCGTCTGGAGCGAATGGAAGAGCACGCTGTTGTGGGAACTATACCGGCGGGCGAGGACCGTTTTAACTGGCAGCGACGCACCGCCCGATGAAAACGAAAAAACGGCGCGATTCAAGGAACAGGTCGTAAAGGCCCTGGAAGGTTCGCTCGCATTAAGTGAGGTTGAGCGTCACGTAGCCTTGCTGCCGGATCGCTACGTCCGGGTCACACGACCAGCTGCCGCAGCTATTCACCTTCACTTAATCAAAGAGCTCGGGTCGGAAATCTTCGTGCGACGTTGGAAAAACCATGGGCGAGAATCTACCGAGTTAACTATCTGCACAAAAGATCGACACGGTTTATGCGCCGACATAGCCGGAGCGCTCGCCGCCCACGGGATCGAGATTCTGAGCGCGGAGCTCAACACACGTGAGGATGGTATTGCCCTCGATGTTTTCATGCTGCGGCAGGCATCCACGAATCATGCGATAGACGTTGAGCGTTACTTGCCCATCGAGCGCTCGCTGCGTAAAGCGATTGCAGGAGAATCGAATATCGCGGCGATGGTCGAACGTTGGCGGACCAGGAATGCCCCACGAAAGCGAAGTGGCGTTAGCCATGCCGGCCGGCGAAATCTACCCCAGGTTACCTGTGATAATGAGGCTTCCCAATCTTCCACCCTGATCGAGGTGCGCGCCCTGGATGAACACGGCCTGGCGTACAAGATCGCGAGCGCCCTTGCGACGATTGGCCTCGATATCGTCTGCGCCAAAATAGCCACGGAGAAAAGTGATGCGCTTGACGTTTTCTACGTCACCGACAGGGACGGAATGAAGCTCTCGCAGTCGAGGATGCAATCCGTCCAGGCCTCTCTCGCGGAGATCCTCTCGTCAAGCGAGAATTAAGGCGGCTCCAAAAGTTTCGGCGAAAGCAGATGAAAAAGTCCTTGCCTCGCTTGGATAGCGGGCGTCCTGCCCACACCGGCAACGGATTCACGCCTCCCACGATTGAATTTGACAAGGCAAACATTGAGGCATTTCGCGGGCGGGTCGGACGCCCGCGATCCCAGTAAAATCAGCAAAGTATTCTGCGGCAGCGAAGGATATTTACCTTACCGCTTCAGCAGCTTCAATCAGAACTCATTGAACTCAACGACAATTATGTCGGATCCGTTTGGGCAAACGACAAAACTGTCGCCGCTAGACGTGCCTTGTAAATCGTCTGGTGGATCAAGGATTCAAAGAAAGCTCCAAAACCAACGCGAATTCTCACAACTCTTAGATCAATTGGAGTGCAAACGACTGGCTTTCGGATTGGCACGACGATTGTTGAGGGCAAGCGAAAATTCTCCGTGTCTGTGTTTCCCTGAGAAATTGACCGTTTATTAAATGGAGACACTCGCTAGTCAACGGAAATTTCGAAGTTCTTAGAATGCCACTCGTAAAACTAAGCTTGAGGAGCCAAACCATGATGCATGAGAGAACCAGTGACACGAAAAGAAGGATGCTGTCTGCCTGTTGGCGCCTGTTCGATCAATTCACCCGCAGGAACCCCTGGATTGTACGCGGTCATTCCCGAACCAGGGCACGGCGATATGTTCTAACAGCGTTTGCCGTGGCAATACTACTCTCTGTGCCACTCGTAGCACTGGCAGGCGATCCAACCGGAGCGGGGACCGGCAACGCCGGGGCTGTCACTGCTGCCAAGCCAGGTGAGCCCACGACGCAAGAGATGGCCGATGCCATCGGTCATGCGAATATCTCAATCAATTTCGTCTGGACGCTCGTCGCGTGCTTCCTCGTCATGTTCATGCAGGCGGGTTTCGCGCTCGCGGAAACGGGATTTACCAGAGCCAAGAATGCCGCTCACACAATGGCGATGAACTTCATGTGCTATCCGCTCGGGATGCTCGGCTTCTGGGTATGCGGGTTCGCTCTGATGATGGGTGGCGTTGGTGCTGTCGCAGCTCTCGGAGGCACCTCGCCACTCACGTCGGCCTTTTCCATCAACATAGCCGGGCACGCGCTGAACATCTTTGGCCATAAGGGCATATTTCTGCGGGGCGACTCATATGACGTCGGGGTCTTCTCCCTATTCATGTTTGCGATGGTCTTCATGGACACCGCTGTGACTATTCCTACCGGCGCGTTGGCCGAACGGTGGAAGTGGGGATCGTTCGTTGTTTACTGCTTCTTCATGTCGATGTTTGCCTATCCGATATTTGGCAACTGGGTATGGGGCGGAGGCTGGCTATCCCAATTGGGCAGTCAGTTTGGTCTGGGCCACGGACATGTGGACTTTGCCGGCTCTTCGGTCGTGCACATGGTAGGAGGTGTAGCCGCGCTCGCCGGTGCAATTGTGCTCGGGCCAAGAATCGGGAAGTACGGAAAAGACGGAAAGGTTAACGCCATCCCGGGCCATCACATGCCGATGGCTATTCTGGGTGTGTTCATCCTTGCGTTTGGCTGGTTCGGTTTCAACGCCGGCTCCTCGCTCTCCGGCACGGACCTTCGTATCTCGGTTATTGCTGTCAACACTATGCTCGCTTCCGCTGGTGGTGCGTTCTCGGCGATGCTCGTAGCGCAGAAGTGGTTTGGAAAGCCTGACCTTGGACTGATGGCGAATGGAATGCTCGCCGGTCTGGTTGCCATTACAGCTCCGTGCGCGTTCGTCACAAGCTTTGGCGCAGTTGTGATCGGGTTGATCGCTGGTGTAATACTCGTAGGGAGTGTCTATTTCATAGAGCACAAGTTGAAGGTCGATGATCCTGTGGGCGCGATTAGTGTGCATGGCGTCAATGGAGCCTGGGGTGTTATTTCGCTCGGGCTATTCGCGGATGGGACTTACGGCGCTGGCTATAACGGTATTGCGACCCCGGTGATCGGTCTTTTTTACGGCGGGGGCTTCAGTCAGCTCATCGCGCAGTCGATTGGTACGGCAACCTGCTTCGTATTCATTTTTGGATCGTTCTTCGTGTACTTCAAAGTGGCCGACATTGTTCTCGGAAACCGGGTCTCTGCCGAAGAGGAGATAGAAGGGCTCGACCTGGCGGAGGTGGGCGTACTCGCGTATCCGGATTTCACCTTGCGACCCAACGTAGCGCTGGGTAGTCACGTGGACACCGCCACCCCTGAATCAACGGCATTGGACGAAATAATTCCAGCCAAGGCTCAGACAAGCGTGGCTTAGAGCGGAGAAAGACCTGCTAAGCCTGACTCTCTGTCGTTTGAACGGCTTACCTATCTCTGTCGCGGATTTTGAGCAGGTAAGCCTTCAAAGAGCGTTTAGGATCCAAGAGAGCCTTTCAAAATTGGTTCAGCAACTGAATAGGAGATGAATAGATGAAAAAGATTGAGGCAATCATCCGTCCGCACCTTCTGGACGCCGTCAGGAATGCGCTGCAGGAAGTCAACGTCGCGGGGATGACCATCAGCGAGGTTCAGGGCTATGGCCGTCAGAAGGGCCATACCGAGACCTATCGCGGCACCGAATATCAGATTGAGTTCATTCCGAAGATCAAAATCGAAGTGATTATCCCAGAAGATATTGAAGACTCTGTTGTGGATGCGATAACTAAGACGGCTCGCACGGGCAAGTTTGGCGACGGCAAGATATTCGTCGTCCCCATGAATGACGTGATTCGCATTCGAACGGGCGAACGCGGCGAGGCGGCTCTCTAGCCGCGTTCCGCAGGCCCAGCAATAAACCGATCCGCGAAATAACACGAAAGAGAGAGCCAGCGCTTTGGTGTCATTTCGTGGATTTGTTCAAGGATCGCATTCGCCAGGTTAGCCCCAACGAGCACGGCGCCGGCGAATCGGAATCGCAAATAAGCATTTCCTGCAACCTGCTGCCGTCTCCCCGACAAACATCTCGTCCATGCGGATTCATCGTTGAGAAATACTCGCCAATCAAATTCTTACTTGTCGTTTCCAGCTACAGGTGAATGAAGGGTATGTTAGTATCCGCCACCGGAAGGGTGTCGCCGGCAATGGAACTAACCCAACTTGAATTCTTCCTAATGGTGGTTGAGCAGGGCAGCTTCTCAAAGGCGGCTGTTCGCGTCTATCGCACCCAGCCTGCGGTAAGCATCGCGATCAGGCGCCTTGAGGAAGAGATCGGCGCGCCGCTTTTCGACCGTTCGCAAAAAACTCCAACCCTTACGGACGCCGGCGAACTTATCTATGACTACGCGCGGAGGATTCTCGCGCTGCGCGACCAGGCGCAGAACGTCGTCTCGGAATTACGTTCATTGCAACGCGGGCGGGTTCGCATTGGCGCCAACGAAAGCACTTCGCTTTATATCCTGCCGCATCTTATCCTCCAGTATCGAGAACAACATCCAAACGTAAGGGTCGAAATTTTCCGTCACGTTTCTGAGCGTTTGCCGCGCGAAGTGCTGGACCGGAATGTAGATTTCGCGCTATTGGCATTCGAACCCGTAGACCGTGAGCTCGAATCCTTTCCCATATTGCAAGACGAACTCGTGCTGATAATGAGTCCTGACGACCCGCTCGCAAACCGCAGTTCATTGAAGATTGAGGAACTCGGCAAACAGTCATTCGTAGCGCACAACGTCAAAACAGCCTCGAGGCATAAAGTTGTGGAAGTCTTTGAGCAACACCATACACCGCTGAACATCACGCTCGAGTTGGCGACAGTGGAAACCATCAAGCGTTTCGTTCAACTCAAAATAGGGCTCGCGTTTGTCCCGCGAATGTGTGTAGCAGAAGAGTTGGAGCGCGGCACGCTCGCGACCGTTCCCGTTCCCGATTTAAGCTATTTCCGAACGCTCTGGGTCACACACCGTCGTAACGTTACCCTTTCGCACGCCGCCGCTGCCTTTTTGGAAGTACTACACCACCACGCCAAGGGTATAGAGCCAGGAGGAAGGAGCAGGAGGCAGGAGGCAGGTGTTAGTCCCAAAAATGGCAAATGATAATTGAGAAATTTTGAGAAATGACAAATGGAAAATCTAAGAAATTTTCCATATGTCATTTGCCATTTTTCATTTGTCATTTGCTCAAAGCCCTTGCTCCCGCCTCCTGCTTCCTGCTCCTGCTTCCTGCTCCTTGGTCAGCTAGATTTATCTTCTCATAAAAATTATGATTTTGACCTGGGCCGCTGCTTGTTTCTAGGATGACCTCTTTTGGGTGCCTATGTTTGAATTCCTTCGCGTAGCAATTACAATCTTCGATACAACGCTACAGTAGCTGAGCATGCGCCGGTGCTTGTTCGGTGAATCTGATCGTTATCACGCATTGCGTAGTGCGAGTGCGTTGCCGGTTGCCGGAGTCTGCAAGTTCGGGCGCCGGTAGGCATTGATGCAGTTTAGAGTTCAGCTTTAGCTCGCGTGCCGAAGCGGCAGCCTAAAAGCTACCACCCAACGCCGGCTACCCGAGCGAAGACCCCGGGGCTGAACTCTGAACACTTCCGGCTTGAAACTGCATCAGTACCCGCCGGTTACGCTTGTTTATTTGGAAGGACGGTATTACAACAATTTCTCAATCAGGCCATACGAGTTATGAAAGGGGCGTGATGGCGGCGCTATCCCCCATTTCGATTGCAAAGGACATGACACCTCAGCAAGCTGAAGCGAGAAAGCTGGCGACATTTCTCGAGACCGGACAAATGTTGGCCGGCACCTTCGAAATCAAAGAGGCCTTGTCTCGCATCCTGGCAACGCTTGACCGACACCACGGCATGATTCGGGGCGCGGTGATGTTACTTGCTGAAGACACGAATGAATTGCGTATAGTCGCCTCTCACGGTTTGGATGAAGACGGAGCTCGCCGGGTCAAATATCAAATTGGTGAAGGAATTACGGGTCGGGTCGCCCAGACCGGCAAACCTGTGGTAGTTCCGCAAATCAGTCGCGAGCCTTTGTTTCTCGATCGTCTCGGGGCACGAAAGAAGACTCTGAAGACTCAGGAGCTCAGCTTTATTTGTGTTCCGGTGCTCGTCAACCGAAAGGCGGTGGGCGTGCTGAGCGTCGATCTAAAGTACAAGGCGGATCGTGATTACGAACGGGCCACGAAATTTCTCTCGATCATTGCGACCATGATTGCGCAGGCGATTAAGGTTGGGCACCTGCTGGAAGCAGACAAACAGCGGCTGCTCGATGAGAACATCCACCTTAAGCAGGAATTGCGCGAACGCTATGATTTCAGTCACATCATCGGCAACTCCGGTCCCCTGCGTCAGGTCTATGAACAGGTGACGCAGGTTGCACGCACGAACACCACGGTGCTCCTGCGTGGCGAATCGGGTACGGGCAAGGAGTTGATCGCGCACGCAATTCACTACAACTCGCTACGCTCGGCCAAGCCCTTTATTAAGGTCAGTTGCGCAGCGCTGCCTGAAACGTTGATCGAATCCGAGTTGTTTGGTTACGAAAAGGGCGCGTTTACCGGCGCTCAGGGACGAAAAAAGGGACGCTTCGAACTGGCTGAAGGCGGCACGCTCTTTCTTGATGAAGTTGGCGACCTGAACATGTCTACGCAGATCAAGCTCCTCCGCGTTCTGCAAGAGAGAGAATTTGAACGGTTGGGCGGCACTGAAACGATAAAGGCCAACGTCCGCCTGGTCGCCGCCACCAACAAAGACATGGAGCGAGCAATTGCTGAAGGCGTCTTTCGCGAAGACTTATATTATCGCCTCAACGTCTTCGCCATCTTCATGCCGCCCTTGCGCGATCGCAAATCAGACGTTCTGCTGCTGGCCGATCACTTTCTCGAAAAGTTCGCGCGTGAACATCACAAAAGTATCAAGCGCATCTCGACTCCGGCAATCGACATGTTGGCCAGTTATCATTGGCCTGGCAATGTCCGTGAACTGGAAAACATCATCGAGCGGGCGGTGCTGGTTTGTGAGACTAACGTTATTCACGGACACCACCTGCCGCCGACGCTGCAAACGGCAGAAGGTTCAGGGACCGTGACGCGCCTGTCGCTCGAATCGACGGTGGCGGCGTTTGAGCGCGACATCATCATCGACGCATTGAAAACGGTCCGCGGTAATCGTAAGCGGGCGGCAAAGCTGCTTGACACCACCGAAAGAATCATCGGCTATAAAGTTAAGAAGTACAAAATCGACTGCGACCGCTTTAATACTTAGCCCTACTCCCCAGCAGTGTCTCCAGGTGATTCTCGATTCTCTGCCTGAATAGGCGTCAACGCCTTGGAGTGCGGCGGCCTGGCGCCGCTTTGGCCAGTGTTAGCTTGTCCGGGTCTTTGGTATGCGAATGTTCCTCAACAACGCGGCTTCGGACCAAAGCGCCGCCAGGCCGGCGCACTCCAAGGAGTTGAATCCACCGCGGCGTTGAGATCGAAAAACAAAACTCGCGATTCCACTAATGAACTACAGCACACGCTCGTCTCAGACAAAACCTTTGTGGGGCACGCCAGATCAGGCTACGCGGCTCGCGGAACTGATAAGCGACGAGCCCAATGTGAAGGAAGCGCCACTGCGTCGTGACGTGCGCTCGCTAGGTCGATTGCTGGGTGAGGTATTGAAAGAGCAAGCCGGGGAGAAGCTATTCAATGCCGTCGAAGAAATTCGACAACTAGCCATCGAATACCGTGAAATGAAGCATGACGGAACTCGAGACCGGGGAATCGCGTCCGACCACGAGTTGCCGAAACGTGTAGCGGTAATAATCAGAGACCTGAACCTGGTCGAAACGTATCGCATGACCAAGGCCTTTGCCATTTACTTTGAACTGACAAATCTCGCAGAAACCAATCATCGTAAGCGCCGTCGCCGAACCGCCCAACTCTCGCCCCAACGGCCACCACAACCAGGCTCCATTCGTGGTACATTGCGGCGTCTCCGCGAGTCGGGAACTAACCTGGAGACCGCACTCGAATGGCTGCGACAAATCCAGGTGATTCCTGTTTTCACTGCCCACCCTACCGAGGTCGCACGCCGCACGGTGTTATTTAAGCGACAGCGGATTGCGGCCAATTTGGAATTGCTGGATCGTTTGCCACTCACCGATGCGGAGGCTATGAAGCGCGAAGCTGCTATTGCCGCCGAAATCACCGAGCTCTGGCAGACAGACGAAGTTCGCCGGCGCCCGCCAACGGTTCCGGATGAGATTAAGATGGGGCTGGATTACTACTCCGGTTGTTTGATCGACATGCTGCCCGGACTCTATGAGGAATTTGCGGACGCCCTGCGAGAGGTATATGAATGCGACCTGACCGCGCATGAGCTGCCCAACTTGGTGCAGTTCGGTTCATGGATTGGCGGAGACCGTGACGGCAATCCGTTCGTCACAGCCGCCAGCACGCGCGATGCGCTGCATTTGGCGCGCCAGGTAATACTCGATCATTATCTTGCGGTAACGGTCGAGTTGATGGATCGGCTCAGTCCGTCGGAGCGTCAGGTACAAGTCACGCCGGCCCTAAGAAAGGGACTGGAGCAATATGAGCAGCGCATGCCCGGGGTTGCAGCCGCAAACAAGACCCGAGCCGCGGAGGAGATCTATCGCCGCTACCTGGATTACGTCCTCGAACGTCTCCGCACCACGCGCGATCAACCCGGCCACCCTAATGCATACCCGGATGGGAAGGATTTCGCTGATGATTTGAACCTGCTACGCCAGAGCCTGGCAGCAAAAGGGGGCGAGCGCATCGCCGAACTGTTGCTCGACCCGCTCATGAGACAAGTCACCACTTTCGGATTTCATCTGCACTCACTCGACATCAGGCAGCACGCGCGTGTGCATGCCCGCGCGATTCATGCCTTGTCGGGCGGCGACAGAGCAAGTCGAATCGATCTCATCACTTTGCCTGCTTCCCCGTCAGAAGAAACGCGCAGCCTTCTGGAAAGCCTGCGCACTGTCGCAGATCTAAAGCGCGAGTTTCCGCCGCAAGCGATCCGCAGCTACGTGATCAGCGGCGTAAGCAAAGTGGAAGATGTGCTCGCGGTTATCTGGCTGGCGCAGCTTTGCGGCGTGCGAGTGGAAGCCTCCTTCGATGGCAGGGGTGGCCGGGATCCCGGACTAATGCCAGTGCCGCTGTTCGAATCTATCGAGGATCTGCGCAACTGTCCCCAGATCTGCCGAAAACTCTGGACTTCGGCTGACTATGCGCCGTTACTTGATTCATGGGACCGGCAGCAGGAGGTGATGCTAGGTTACTCCGACTCCAACAAAGACGGCGGGATGCTGACCAGCGCCTGGGAGATTTATAAGGCACACCGCGCCTTGCACGCAGCCGCCGCGGAATGCGGCGTCAAGCTCAGACTTTTTCACGGTCGCGGGGGAACGGTGGGGCGTGGGGGTGGCCCCACGCATCGTGCGATTGTCGCCCAACCGAGAAATGCATTTAGTGGATCATTGAAAATCACGGAGCAGGGCGAGGTTCTCTACTGGAAATATTCTGACGCTGTATTGGCCGAACGGAACCTGGAGCTAATGGTTGCGGCCTCTCTGGAGGCCTTGGCACGACCAGGAAATGCGCAACCCGATGAAGAAGAAGAACGGTGGGAGGCAGCGATGGAAGAGATGTCGGAGAATGCTTTTGCTTTCTATCGCGAGCGCATCGTCGAAAACCCTGACGTGCTCACTTACTTCGAGGAGGCAACGCCCGTGCAGGAATTGGAACACGCGCGGATCGGCTCTCGTCCGGCGCGGCGAAGCGAGACGCGAGGCTTGGCGGATTTGCGTGCGATTCCCTGGGTCTTTGGCTGGATGCAAAGCCGTCATGTGCTGCCGGGATGGTTTGGCGTGGGCTATGCGTTGGAGCAGTTCGCCGGCACAGATACCGAAAGAGAGCGATTGCTGCAAAGGATGACCGGGCGGTTTGCCTTTTTTTCTGATTTGATTGGAAATGTTGAAATCGGAATGGCGAAAGCCGATCTTACAATCGCGCATCGCTACGCGGCTTTGGTCAGCGACGAAGGCCTACGCGAGCGCGTATTTGGAATGATCGTGGACGAGTTTGAGCGTACGCGTCGAATGATCTTGCGGTTGACAGGACAGAAAGAGCTGCTGAGTGGAAATCCTGTGCTCGCACGCTCGATTCGATTGCGAAATCCTTACGTAGATCCGTTAAGCCTGATTCAATTCGCTTTACTAAGGCGCAAGCAAGCCGGCGAGGAAAGCGAAGATCTGAACTACGCGCTCGCCGCCACAATCAACGGCATTGCCGCCGGTTTAAGAAATACCGGTTAACACCAGTAGCGCGCAATACGGACAAGCGTAGCGATGGTTTGCCAACTATCCGCAGAGAACCGAGCCGCCGTTGACGTTCAGAATTTCGCCGGTGATGTGCCGGGCCCAGTCTGATGCGAGGAAGACGATCGAGAGGGCCACGTCATCCGCTGTCGCTACCCGGCCCAGGGGGATGGCTTCGGTGATCTTCTGTTTGAACTGCTTGTTGCCAAACACGCCATTATTCAAGTCCGTATCAACCCAACCCGGAGCGACGCTGTTGACCCGGATGCCGGGTGCGAGTTCAGCCGCCAGCGCCTTGGTGAAACTGATCTGACCTCCCTTTGAGGCAGCATAATTCGAATAGCCCGCCTCGCCTCGCTGGCCGGCGGTAGAACTGACAATCACAATCCCACCACGTCCCTGGCGTTTCATGAAGGGTACAACGGCGCGACAGGCCGCCCATGTCCCTTTGAGATTGGCGTCGATGACGCGGTCCCATACCTCTTCCAACAGATCTTCAACCGGCGCCCCTTCCCAGATGCCGGCATTCGCCACCAGCAGATCAATTTTGCCGAATTTTTCAACAGTACTCTCAACCATACCCGAAGCCTGCTCAATGTCAGAAACATCCGCGCGCACCGGCAGGGCCCGCACACCAAACTCACGCGCCAGACGTGCGACTTCTTCTGCCGCTCCTTCGTTTCGCGCGTAGTTGATGACGACATCGGCTCCGGCTTCCGCCAGCCGGAGCACGGTGGCGCGTCCGATGCCGCGTGCACCTCCGGTCACAATCGCTACGCGACCCCGCAATAGCGACGCCGGCAGCGCAGTTTTGTCTCCACTATCCTCGGCCATTCATCACTCCTGTTCACATCCTTTCGCCTTTCAAATGCGAGCGATCCATATCGTCAAATCGCGCTGGATCCACCATCTCTTTACCAGCCCAGCGAAATATTCACCAGCGACAAGTCGCAAGCCGCGCCGATTCCGCCCGATGCCCCAAACCCGTCTTCGCCGCTTCCTCTATCGGCGGCTTGCCTCTGCAAGAGTAGGCTGCTCTTTTTCAAGATGCGCGTTTATGATCGGTGTCAACTGGGCGGCCTCGGCGAGAAATCCATCGTGTCCGTGTGACGAATCAAGCTCAACATAGTTTGCCCTAACTCCAGCCGCCCGCGCTGCCCAAGCAAGCGCTCGTATCTCACTCGCCGGAAAGAGCCAGTCGGAAGATATACCCACTAGCAATAGACTCGCGCGAATCCCGCGCAAAGCTGCCCCAAGTGATGCCGCGGACTTGTCGCCCTCAGCGAGCTCAAAGGTATCCATGGCTTTCGAGAGTGTCAGGTATGAGTTTGCGTCGAACCGACGAGTAAAAATCGAGCCCTGATAATCCAGATAGCCCGCGACATCGTAACGTGCGGTTAAGGAACTCTGCGGATCCCCGCCGCTCCGGTTTGGTCGCCTTCCAAAACGCTCCGAAAAAAGTTCTGACGATTTGTAACTACAAACCGCGATTGCTCGCGCCAGCGCCAACCCCGCAACTGGCTGTCGGTCCAGTGCGTAATGACCATCTTGCCACGCAGGATCGTTGCGGATCGCCTGTCGTTGCAGGTGATTGAGGGCGAGGCCCATGGCCGAAAGCGGCGCCGCTCCTATCGCTATACACCGCTCCACCCTTTCCGGAAAATCTACGGCCCAACTCAATGCCTGCATCCCACCAATGGAGCCACCGATAACAGTGTGCAGCCGTTCTATACCAAGATGATCGAGCAACCGCGCCTGCGTTCGGACCATGTCTCTGATCGTCACGACGGGAAAGTCACTGCCGTAAGGTTGTTCCGGCTTTTGGGGATGCGCGCTGCATGGTCCCGTCGATCCATAGCACGACCCGATAACGTTCACGCCGATGACACAATAGTGGCTAGTATCGAAGGGTTGTTTTGGCCCGAACAACTGCGGCCACCAGTCCGCCACTCGCGCTGAACCCGACAGCGCATGACAAACCAGCAGCGCATTGTCGCGAGCTTCGTTGAGTTCACCGTACAGCGCATAGCGTAGTGTGACAGGCTGCAAGCCGCCGCCGGCGCTAAGCCTAAACGGTTCGTCTTTTGCGAATGTGAAATCCGCTTCAAATGTGGGCTCCAAAGCTACGCTCATCTTTATGCTCAGTCCTTACCTGCTTCTGAGTCGTCTTTCGAGGAACACTCTCTTCAGTATTGTCAGGCTCCTGCCGCGCACAGCGACGTTGACAGCGGGCGGGTGTTTCGCTCGCAGTCTCTTACGCCGTGAAAAAACAGAACGCGCACTCGACTTACTTAAGTCTGCTGCCGGTATTAATCCGCGTTGCTCGAGCTCGAGGAGAATCTTGCCAATGCTAAACTCAACAGATTCCCGATCCGTCTCAACCACGACATCGGGCGCAAGTGGCTCTTCGTACGGATCAGAAACTCCGGTAAACCGTTCGAGCTCCCCGGCAAGTGCCTTTTTGTAGAGTCCTTTCACATCCCGCTCGGCAAGCACCGAAATCGGGCACTTCACAAAGACTTCGATGAATGCGGCTCCATCCTGCTCAACCGCGCGCCGTACCTCGTCGCGTATGGCGCTATAAGGTGAGATGGCCGCTGATATTATGCCGACACCGTTGCGTGAAAGCAGCCGGCAAACGTAACCGATACGACGGATGTTTGTGTCGCGGTCTCCTTTAGAGAAGCCCAACCCTTTCGATAGATTGGTGCGCACTTCGTCCCCGTCCAAAACCTCGATTCTGACGCCACGCACGCGTAGCTCTGTCGCCAGAAAGCCGGCCAACGTCGTCTTGCCTGCGCCGGACAATCCCGTTAACCATAGCGTGAAACCTTTCCTATTCTTCATACCAACAGATCCTTCATTCGCTGCCGAGCAACTCTTTGGAGTGCGCGGGAGTTCTCTCAAGAAGTTCAGAGTTCAACCTTTAGGTTGCCGCTGCCGAGTCACGCAAGCCAAAGGTTGTGCTCTGAACTGCATGAGCACCGATCAACCGGCGCACTCCAAAGAGTTAAGCCACCGCGCGCTGGGCATCAATGAGCACCTGCGCAACCTCCGGGCGTGAAAACTCTACGGGCGGCAGCTCTCCCGCGCTTAATAGCTCTCGAACTTTCGTGCCCGACAAGATCACGTGTGCGGACGTCTCATGCGGACAGGTCTTGCTCGACGCCATCGCAGCACAAGTCCGGCAATAGAACGTGTGGTCAAAGAACAGCGGGGTTATACCCAACTCCTCGGGTTCGAATTGATCGAAGATGTGATGCGCGTCATAAGTTCCGTAGTAGTTACCCACACCGGCATGATCGCGTCCGACTATGAAATGCGAGCAGCCGTAGTTCTTGCGAATCAGCGCATGAAAGACCGCTTCACGTGG
The DNA here is from genome assembly GCA_046726155.1 of Acidobacteriota bacterium. Classification (GTDB taxonomy): domain Bacteria; phylum Acidobacteriota; class Blastocatellia; order Pyrinomonadales; family Pyrinomonadaceae; genus PSRF01. Next base: position 20,359 of record JBKOZZ010000087.1, on the reverse strand, counting down.
ACCGGCGTAGCGCATCGCCGCAGGCATGATCGAAAGAATCGTGCGATCAGCAGGGTAGTAACCGGCAAGAATCGCTTCATACGACTGCATGCGCACATCCGCCGGCACGTCGTCGGCTTTGGTTTCACCCACCAGCGGATGCAAAAGGAGACCGTCAGCGATTTCCAACGCACACTTTTGAATGTACTCGTGAGCGCGATGAACCGGATTGCGCGTCTGAAATCCGACCACGCGCCGCCAGCCCCGCTCCAGGAATATAGCCCGTGACTCCAACGGATCCAGCCGGTATTGCTGGAAGGCAGGATTAATCGGACGGTTGACCAGGCTAATCTTTCCTCCCAGCAACCAGTCGCCCTGATTGTAGAGCCTGCTGACGCCGGGATGAGCCTGGTCCGTCGTGCCATAGATGAGTTCTGCTTCTCGCGCTTTCTCATATTGATACTTGTCGGCGAGGTGAAGAATGCCGAGAAGATGTTCATCCTGATACAACGCCACGTCCTCAAACTGGCGAATAGCGCCGGCCTGCTCATCTCCGAGCGGAAGTGTGACGGGGATAGACCACGCTACGCCGTTTGCAAGTCGCATACTGGTACAGACCGCGCTGTAGTCGGATCGATCCAAAAATCCTTCGAGCGGCGAATACGCTCCGGTGGCAATCATTTCCAAATCGGAAATCTCCCGCGCCCCCAGCCGAAGCGCGGGCATATTGACGGCCGATTCAATAAGCCGTTGACGCTCAGCTCCTGTTACTTCCCTGTTAACCAGTGTGCCCCCGTGGGGGCGAATCAGTTTCATACATGTGATCCTTCAGTGGATGATCCTTCAATGGATTGATTTACCATTCACTATTCACCATTTACCTCTTGCATGAATTCCACATTCGCTCTTACTCGTGCCGCGCCAACGCCCAGCGCGTAGCGTCTCACCAATTTGCACCGGCGTCGTACATGGCACGCAACCGATCGACGGATAACCCTGGTCGTGAAGTCGGTTATAGGGCACGTCGTGCTCCGCGATATAGTTCCAGACATCACGCGCAGACCAATTGGCGAGCGGATTGATCTTAATGAGACCAAATTTCTGATCTCGCTCGACAAGGCCGATTTGCGCTCGCGCGGGCGACTGATCACGGCGAACGGCTGTAACCCAGGCGCGCATTCCCTTCAACATTTCCCTTAGTGGTTCGACTTTGCGCAAACGGCAGCAAAGATCGGGCTCACGCTCCCACAACCGCTCGCCGTACTCCGCAGCCTGATCGCTGACCGAGAGGCTGGATGCCCGCCGCTCGAAGTGAACGCCGTAGCGTGCTTCGAGTTGATCCCGCAAAGCGTAGGTCTCCGGGAAGAGCAGGTCGGTATCGAGATAAAACATACGCATGTCCATCCCGGTCTTGAGAGGACTTATCGCCGACAACATTGATACGAGCACACAACCTTCGGCGCCGAAACCAGTAGCCAGGGCGATGTCCGGGGAAAACTCCTTGATGGCCCACCGAAATACAGCTTCCGGTGAAGCCGCCTCAAAGCCATCGGAAATAAATTTCCAATCTTCTTCTGTCGTTTCCTCGCTAATCGACAGCGCAGCCAAAGACATGTTCGTACCCTTTTTTAACAAGCCACCGCGAGCGTAGCCGCCAACTCTTCTTCGTCGATAACATCGAGATTCTGCTCAAACCAGTTAAGTCGCTCACGCAACCGAACAACCTCGCCAATGATGATGACTGCGGGAGCGCGCATGCCGGCCCGTTCCGCCTCGACAGCAATGGTGCCAAGCGTGCCTGTAACGGTTTGTTGGCCGTCGTAAGTGCCCCAGCGAATGGCGGCCGCGGGCGTTTCCCGCGCCCGACCGGAATTTACCAGGTCATTAGCAATCTCGCGCAGATGTGCCACGCCCATCAAGACGACCAGCGTGTCTACTGATGAAAGATGCGCACAGCTTCCAGGCTCATAGGCCCCATCACCGCCACGAGCGCCTGTGATCACAGCTACCGAGGAAGACATACCGCGATGGGTCAACGGAATGCCGGCGTAGGCTGGAACGGACAGCGCTGAGCTAATTCCCGGGACCACTGCAAACGGCACGCCTGCTTCGACGAGCGCTTCAGCCTCCTCCGCGCCGCGTCCGAATAGAAACGGATCGCCCCCCTTAAGCCTAACTACTCGCTTTCCCGCCCGCGCCTGCTGAATCAGTAAATGATTGATCTGCTGCTGTGGTGTGTGGCGCCCGCCGCCGACTTTGCCAACATAAATTCGCTCGGTGGACGCGTGAACGTGCCTGAGCACGTGGGGGTTCACGAGAGAGTCGTAAACAACCACGTCACATGATTCGAGAAGAGCCAGTGCCTTCACTGTCAACAGTCCCGGATCACCGGGACCAGCTCCAACCAGATAAACTCTTCCTCGTTCAGCCTGGTAGCTTGTTTGGTGTGCACGCAAGGTCGCTGGTTCCTTGTGGTGCGTCTCGTCTTCAATGTTTTCAAATATGCGATCCAAGGATGCTTCGATCACCGACGGATGCGCGGAGAGTGGCTCGGTAATCCGATAGGTGATGCCAGGATGGCGGTTAGCAGCCTCCGAAACCTCCACAGGAATATCGCCGCGTGTGTGTCTCCCGGGCGAGAGAAAATATGGATGGACCACGATCTCGCGCGCTCCCTGTTGGACCAGGCGCGCGAACCCTTCGGCAATGTTCGGGTGCTCGATCTCGAGGAAGGCGGGTTCGACCAGCACCAAGTCGCCAAGTTTGCCGATGGCGCGGGCCGCCTCCCGCACATCTTCGTTGGCTTCCGCGCGACGGCTGCCGTGACCGACGACTAAAACGCCCAGGACCGCACGCTGCGTCTCGTCGTTCATGCGACCACCCCCAATCCCTGGGCTAACGGTACAGCGCAGTAGCTAACAAATCTCCGGGCCTCCTCGAGGATTTCTCGTGCCGCGACTTCAGATGTCCCGCAAACTTCAGATGTCCGATTAACTTCAGATGTCCGATAGACTTCAGATGTCCGATAAACTTCAGTTTGTCGCTGCTTCTCGTAGGGGACTTCTTCCGCAAGATCACGACAAACTGAAGTTTGTGGAAAATCTGAAGCTTGCCGGAAATTGTTCTTCAGCGCTTCAAAACGTGACGAGATTCCCTGCCATATCCCTCCAGTCTCACCGGATAAAACAAACAGATTCTCGAATTCCCAAAGAGCCTCTGCGGCTGTGAAGGGATCGACCATCCTCAGGTAGAGCGGAACACGAGCGGCAGCCGCAGCAGCTTCATAGGCCGCGAGACCTGCATCTTCATATTCCTTGTGGTAGATCAACGCTTCCGCCTGGGCCAACCGTTCCCGTGCTACCTCAATTGTGGGCAAGGTCTCGGCCACGGTTGAACCGGCGCATTCGCCCTTTATCCCCCGCCGAACGGCAAAGCTTTCATGCTCGTGTCCATAGTCTTCGTAAAATGAAGGGTCCGACTCAAAAGAAGGAACCTCGCGCAGCGGATCGAGTATTTCTTTAACGCGTTTCTTGTCGATCCGGTTAGCGAAGGTGGTGAAATCCTCCGCCGGGAGTTTCTCCTTTTCATAGAGGCCAAGAAGTGTTTCTGTTACCTTTAAGCAATTTTTTGCAGGGTATTTTCCAAGGAGCGAACCAAACTGTGCACTCTCAGGCGACGTCTCACCGCCTAAAGTCACAAAGTATGCGGGCACGCTGCGGTCTTCGTGTGAAAGAGCCGCGGCGTAAAATCCGATATTTGCAATTGAGTGTTGAGCACAGCCGTTGGGGCAACCGGAGACTTTAATGCGAAGGGCAGGAGCTGACTCGACGCTTTCAAGCGCGCTGCCCAATGAGCTGCCGAGTCCCTTGGCTGACGCGATACCCAGCCGGCAGGTGTCAGACCCTGGACATGTCGTAACGTCAGTAATCGTCCCTACGCCTCGTTCGGCCAGCGATAGATCACTGAGTGCAGCGTAAAGGTCCAAAAGTGCTTCTTCCCTTACCCAGGGAAGATAGACATTCTGATCAATCGATATCCCCATCTGACCGAACGAGAACTGGCCTGCAACTTCGGCCAGGCCGCGCGCTCGTTCGGCAGTCAGATCGCCGAGCTTTACGCGCACGTGGACTCCGCGAAAACCCGAAATCTTATGCTCAATTACCGAATCGCGCGCCCAAGCCTGAAACTGTGGATCTGCAGTTCGTGGATCTAATAGCCTCAAGCCTCGCGAGTCCCCCGCAGTCTCGGGAACAAACTCCGCGGTTTCCTCCAGGTAGTCTGTAATCGGTATTGGCCCAACTCGTTCCCGCTCCTTGTCGAGGGCCGCACGAAATGCTTCCCAGCCCAATTTCTCGACCAGAAACTTCATGCGGGCCTTCATGCGCGCTTTGCGCTCACCATAGCGGTCGAAAAGTATCAGCACAGCGGCAGCCAGATTGAAGAGCTCCTCAACGGGAAGAAAGTCCGTGTAGAGTTGCGCAAGATGAGGCGCGGCGCCAAGGCCCCCGCCCAGGTAAACTCGGAAGCCGCGCCTCAATCTGCCATTCCGAGTTTTGGTGACAGCCCATAAACCAATATCGTGAGTTCGCAGGTTGGAATGATCGCCTGCGCAACCTTCAAACGTGATCTTGAATTTCCGACCCAGGTTTTGGTTGTACTTGTTGCGCACGAGGAAGCGAAACAGCGCCTGCGAATAAGGCAGCACATTAAATGCCTCCGTAGCAGAGGTGCCCGCGCGATAGCACGCTGTGATGTTGCGTACTGTGTTGCCGCACGCTTCGCGAGAAGTGATGCCGGCTTCAGCGAGGAACCGCAACAAGTCTGGAGTTTCTTCCAACTTAACGTAATAAATTTGCGCATCTTCGCGGGTTGTGAAATGTAGAAACCCACTGCCAAATCGGTCCGCAGCATCCGCCAGCCGGACAAGTTGATGGGCGCTCAAGACACCGCCGGGAATCTTGATCCGCTGCATTTGCACTCCCTCCTGGCGCTGAGCATAAGTGCCAAAGTGGAGCCGGAGCTTTTGCATTTTTGTCTCATCCACTTCACCTGCCCGATATTTGCGAATCTGCTGCTCGTAGTTGGCCAGTTCCTCCTCCACGTAATCGGGCAGGGTCTGCGATTGAGGCTCGGAAATCTCGATTGTCATTTCTGTCAGGGCCGGTTCGGTGACTAGCTCTCCAGTTTGAGACGCTCGCATGTCAAAAAAAAACTCTCGCGCTAAGAAAGCGCGAGAGCTAAAGCTCAACGGTTCTTAGCCTTTTCAGGGGAAACGCTGCAACATACGGAGACATGTCGCGCGCATGTCCATACACATACACATACAGCGACAGCTCGGAATCTCGATCTTCATGATATTTAATCTCTGCGACACGATGACTGAAAGGTAAACAATGGTCACGACTCCGTCAACTTAATTGTTTTTATCGGTTAATAAATAGAATTTCGCTTTCCTGAGGGGCCGGCAGGGTATAGTTTGAACAAATACTATCCGGAGGACCAGAATCGTACGGCGCACCCTCGGCAACCAGTAGCTCCGGAGGAGCCGGATGTTTATAGACCGTGCAGCGAAACCGACATTCGAAGCTCCAGAGGAGTGAAATGTTTCGATTAATGAATTAGTCGGGATTAGCACGTGCCGCTCTTTCGGAGCGGGGAGATCTAATAGACTCCGACGTCTATAAACATTACGTCCCTCCAGGACTGCCGGATATGGTTACAAGTTTTGCTCAATATTCAAGCTAAAAGCTACGGCGTAATCTGCGGATAGGCCGGCTAAATGATCTCTCCATCCATCAGAACTGCAAACTTTCATTATGCAATTCGGAACCTTGTCAGTGCCGCCGAAGCGCAGGAGCGCAGCGGTCGCAGCGTGATTTACCTGAACATCGGTGACCCACAGGCTTATGGGTTCCGTCCACCTGCCCATGTAGTCGAAGCCGTTGCCCGTGCGCTTAAAGACAGCTTCACGGGCTACGCACACTCAGCCGGTTTGCCCGCCGCGAGACGCGCCGTCGCCGCTTATACGACTGCCCTGGGAGCGCCGACCACGCCGGAAGGAGTGCTGATCACTTCGGGTGCCTCAGAAGCAGCCGACCTCGTGCTTACGGCACTGGTTAATGAGGGTGATGATGTTTTGCTGCCGTCTCCGGGTTACCCAATCTATCTCGCTATCCTGAACAAGCTGGGTGCAACCGCACAATATTACAAACTGCATCCCGCCAACGAATGGCTACCGGACCTGGAGGAAATAACCTCGCTAATCACGAGCCGAACGCGTGCAATCGTCTTGATCAATCCGAATAATCCGACCGGGACTATCCTTCCGGATGAAACGACCAAACAAGTTCTGGAACTGGCAGCGCGGCACAACTTACTGGTGATCGCCGATGAAGTTTATCGAGAACTATGTTTCGAAAAGCCGCCAACATCCGCGTCAGTTCTGGCTCAGGAGTTGAGGGTGCCGCTAATCACTCTGGAGAGCCTCTCGAAAACTCATCTGGTCCCGGGTTGGCGAATCGGTTGGATGCGCTACACTCACGAAAAGCAGATGCGTGAACTGACGGAAGCTATCGGTCGCCTGGCAAGCGGACGGCTCTGTTCACCCACGCCGACGCAATACGCTGTCGAACCCGCGCTGGAAGGGAGCCGGGAATTCCAGAGGGATTTTTTATGTCAGATTAAAAGTCGGCGTGACTTATGCGTCGACCGTATTCGGAATAACCAAGGCCTATCCTGCGGAATACCCGCGGCAGCCTTCTACCTGATGATCAAAGCTGAAAAATTGGGTGGGCGAACCGATGAACAGTTTGTACTGGACCTGTTGGAAGAAACCGGCGTGCTGGTCGTGCACGGTTCCGGATTCGGCACAGATCCCGAGCAAGGTTATTTTCGCATGGTCTACCTGGCAGACGCGGCTACGCTCGACGTTGTTTTCAGCCGCATCGAGCAATTTCTGGGATAGGTTTGCCATCGCGGCTTTGCCGCCGCACAGTGCGGTAAGGCTCTGCCTTACCGCAGAGACTCTACATTAGATATGAGGCTGCGCCTCCATTCCGGCTTGCGTAGGCGTAGCCTCAAAGAAAATTAGCTGCCGGGGTAAGGCGGAGCCTTACCGCACTGGGCGGGGGCAAAGCCGCAACCGGGGAGCGTCTTCATGAGTCAGCCAACTGCAAAAACGCGAATAGCTTTTCAGGGAGAGCGCGGCGCCTTCAGCGAGGAGGCAGCCGTGAAGTTGCTTGGCGAAGACATTCAGCTTGTGCCGCGTTCAACCTTCGAGTCACTCTTTGTTGCCATCGACGAGGGAGCCGCCGATTATGTGCTGGCCCCCGTTGAAAATAGCCTGGCTGGCTCGGTTCACAGATCTTACGACCTTCTACTCGAAAGTTCGCTGCACATTGCCGCCGAAGTTATTATCCCGATCAGACACCATCTTATCGGTTGTGCGGGCTCGTCTTTTGAGGAAATCAAGAGCGTCGAATCTCATCCGGTTGCGTTGGCCCAGTGTGAACGCTTCTTCGCCGCGCATCCACAGCTTCAGAGGATCGCTACGGAAGACACAGCTGGGAGCGTTGCAAAAGTAGTCGGGCGGGGCGATCCAACGCGTGCAGCGATCGCCGGCATCCGTGCAGCAAACATTTACGGCGGCAAAGTGCTGCGTGAGAATCTTGAGGATCACGCCGAAAACTACACGCGCTTTGTTCTGTTAACCACGTCAACAAGCACAAAATCCGGAGCGAATAAGCTTTCCCTCGTCATGAAACTACCGCACCGGTCAGGAGCATTGCACCGTGCCTTGCAACCATTCGCCGACCGCGGCATTGATTTGTTGAAGATTGAAAGCCGTCCCATCAAAGGCCGCCCGTGGGAATACCACTTTTACCTTGATTTGCAGGCCTCAACCAACGATGAAAAAGTCGTCAAGGCGCTGGCTGAACTTAGTGAGCGCGCTACAGAAGTGCGTGTTTTGGGCTGTTATCAGGCGGGGAGCAATGTCTGAATGACTACGCATTGGAACCGGGTAACGATCATCGGCTGCGGCTTGATTGGCGCTTCCTTTGCCCTCGCCCTGCGTCGCGCGAGCGCGTGCGCTCAAATTGCCGGGTGGGATGTCTCCGCATCAGTGCTTGATGAAGCCGTCCGCACCGGAGTGATTGATGAAGTGGATCTGGCTTTCTCGAACGAAGGTGTTTCCTCTTCAGATTTGGTCTACCTGGCGATGCCCGTCGGAGAGATTATCGAGTTCCTGCGAGAGGGCGTGCGGCAAGTCAAACCCGGCGCCGTTGTGACTGATGCGGGAAGTACAAAGGTCGAAATATGCCACGCGGCTCGGTTGCATTTAACGGAAGGTCGACAATTTATAGGCGGACACCCTGTGGCGGGAAGTCACCTTCAGGGATTGGCCCACGCGCGCAGCGATCTTTTTGCCGGTGCACCTTACGTGCTGATTACAGACCGATATCAAGACGAGAGACAAGCGCACATCGTGTTAGAGGAAATGCTCGATCTCATGGGCGCACGCGTGATCTTCATGACTGCCGTCGAACACGATCGCGTGATGGCCCTTGTCAGCCATCTCCAACAAATCGTTTCAAGCGCATTGGCAGCAGTCACTGAGGACCAGCCGGACACTGACGCTCTTCTTCGTTTATCGGGTGCGGGTTACCGCGACATGACGAGGCTTGCTTCCAGCTCGTGGTCAATGTGGGGCGACATTCTGGCAACAAACGCAGCCGAGACCGCTGCCGCGCTCGATGCGCTCATCCGAAAGTTAACTGCTGTTCGCGATGAGTTACGGGAATTCTCCGAGCGAGGAGGCGAATTGAACCTAACGCGCAGTTTGTTTCGTGAAACCGGGCGGGCATAGAGGCAAACGAGCTCGCGCATAGGCCTGGGGAAGTGGCTGAGTCTGAAGAGAAGGGAAGATTTTCCATATATCATTTTTCATTTTTCATTTTTCATTTCTGAAATTTGCGAGACAGTCACAACTTTGCCCCAGCGGTCAAATGGGGACGAGATAGCAGCCAATGCAATATCCAAACTGACAGGCTTAAGTCGCAGGTGCCGATTCTAGAGGGAGAACCTTTGGTTGGTTCTCCTTGCATTTAGCGCATGTGAGCCTTTTCTGAGATGAAAAATGAAAAATGAGAAATGATATATGGAAAATCTTTCGGTGCTCTTGAGCCTGTTGGCGTTTAGAATGAACTAACTAGATAGGAGTACCGAATGGCAGCTAGCAAAAAAGGGTTCGGCATAAACACCCAACTGGTCCACGCGGGTGAAAGAGGCGCGCCGCCTCACGGCAAGCCTGTTTCCAACCCGATCTATGCGACCGCCACCTTTACTTATGATTCCATGGCCGAAGTGGATCAGGTTTTCGCAGGTGAGCGAGAGGGATATATCTATTCACGCTATGGGAACCCTACAGTCGCGGCGCTGGCAGAAGCCATCCGGGTGCTTGAGGAAGGTGCCGTTGCTTGCGCCTATTCCACCGGCATGGCGGCCCTGCATGCCGCTATCTTCGCCTGCGAGCTCTCTCCTGGCGCAATGATTCTGGCGTCGCAGGATCTATACGGCGCCACGACTGATCTGCTCTACAAGGTCCTTGGATCGTATGGCATTCAGACCGCAACGGCGGACTTCTCTAACGTCGAGGCTTTGAGAGCGAAAGCTCTCGAAGTCAAACCTCGGCTCTTGATTGCTGAGACGATTTCAAATCCACTTTTGAAGGTTTGTGATGTTGCCGCTTGTGCGGAAATCTCACGCGAAGTGGGCGCGCGGTTTATCGTGGACAATACGTTCACTTCTCCTTATCTTTGCCAACCCCTCAAGCACGGTGCGGACTTCGCCGTGCATAGTGCTACGAAGTATCTCGGAGGACACGCTGATGTGATGGGCGGGGTGGTCGTCGCTCGTGATGAGGTGGACCTTCCAACGCTGATCGGCGTGATGAAGCTTGTTGGCGGGATCCTCGGTGTTTGGGAGGCGCATGAAATTCATCGCGGGTTAAAGACACTGTCAGTGCGCATGGATCGACAGTGTGACAACGCTCTCCGTTTAGCGAAACATCTCGCAAACCATGAACGCGTATCCCGCGTTTATTATCCGGGACTGGGAACGCCGCAGGATCAGGAGACAATCAAGCGCACCCTGCGCCAGCCTCATTTTGGCGCTCTTGTCTCGATTGAACTGCGTGAGAACACGCGCGAGGCAGCCTTCCGCTTTATGGATGCGCTCTCGCTTTGCGTTCGTTCGACGAGTTTGGGCGATGTCTTCACGGGTGTACTGCATCCAGCAACAGCTTCACACCGCGAGGTCGCTCCGAAACGGCGGCTCGAGTTAGGAATTACCGAAGGCCTGGTGCGAGTCTCAGTCGGTATCGAGGACATTGAAGATATCATTGCCGACATTGATCAGGCATTGAGGCACTAGGATGAGTAGCGACAACTCTTTGGAGTGCGGCGGCCTGGCGCCGCACTCCAAAGAGTTACCGCTAACGTTGGAGGACTAAGTTTGATCCTACTCACCCAGCCGCATGTGGTCGCCATTCAGGCGCACGGAGCGCGCGACTATCCGTATGAATGTTGCGGCCTATTGATTGGACGCTTCCTGCAAAACGGAAACAAAGAAGTTGTAGAGACGTATGCCATCTCGAATGCCCGCGAGGAGGAGGCGAAACGCAATCGCTTCCTGATACGGCCTGAAGAGTTGGTCGCCGGCGAACGGGCGGCTGCGCAAAAGGGTTTGGATGTGGTGGGCTTTTATCACTCGCATCCTGACGATGAGGCAGTACCGTCGCGTTACGATCTCGAACACGCGTGGCCAATTTATTCATACATTATCGTCTCTGTTCGCGAAGGCAGCGCGCTGGATCTTCGCTCCTGGGAGATGGAGAGTGATCGCACAAAGTTTAATCCGGAAGAGATATCGAAAGGGCAGGAATAATGGCCGTCACAATAGTAATCCCAACCCCACTCAGACAATTCGCCGATGGCGCCGCGCAGTTGGTATTTGAAGCCAACAACGTGGGCGAGGCGCTCGACAGTCTCACAACCAGTTACGCGGAGTTGCGTAAACATTTGTTCACCGACCAGAACGCTTTACGCAGCTTTGTTAATGTCTACGTCAATGATGAAGACATACGACACGCTCAAGCTCTGGACACCCCGGTCAGCGATGGCGATACCGTGATGATTGTGCCTTCCATTGCGGGAGGCCGCTGAAAGCAGTAGGCGTGAGCAAGCACAAACTACGGCACATCTTTATAAAAAAGGGCACAGTCATGCCGTGCCCTTCAATTTGAACCATGAGCCGGTTATTGTTAATCAGAGCTTCCTTTAGTTTGTCGTGACTCAACGACAAGCTAATAAAGCTTATCGGACATCAACTGACCCACCACCCGACTATGGCTTGGTCGTTGCAGACGTAGACTGCGGCCGGCTCATGCCGCGGTTGAGCAGCATCTTAACTTCCACGCGCCGATTCTGTTGGCGTCCCGCTGCCGTCGTGTTGTCGGCGACAGCTTCAGTTTTGCCGTAACCCATAGGCGTGACAAAACGGCGAAGCGGAATCTTATGATTCACGGCGAGGTACTGGACCACCGCGTCAGCACGCTCGCGGCTCAGCCGGAAGTTCTTTGCTTCGCTGCCGGTAGAATCAGTGTGACCTGCAACCTCGATCGTGTAGGCTTTGGCGTTCGCGACTTTCGCTGCAAACTCGTCAAGGTGTTGCCTCGCTTCCGGTGAGAGCACTGCGCTATTCACTCGGAAAGTTACCGCGACCGTTTGCTGCACATCGTAGTCATCGAGAGCAGTAATGCGTTCGTTCGCCGCTGCCGCTTCACCTCTCGCCTCCGCAGCGACCGCATATAGCTCGTCCATCTGTCCCGCCATTCGCGCCTGGTTCTCCTCGACGGGAGTGACTCGCGTATCAGACGTGATCGCAGCTCTCATGTCCGACTCATCAAACCTGATCTTGTCGGCAACGAGCTGGCCCTGCGAATCGCCACGTCCCTCGACTTCCACAATCAGACCGCGCAAGATATCCGTCACTGGATACTTCTTGCCGCTGCGAAGAAAGCCGCCATGAGTCTTGACGCTCGTGCGATCGGTAATGAGTACTTGATAGTCGGTGCGGTTCCGGTCGCGTATCCTGAAGGTCTCGCCCTCACGCGCGATCACCACTCCCTTAAACTTCATCTTCGCGCCATTCGGAATGGATTGTATGGTTCGGTTCGAAGTGGTTTGGGTGGTTTGCGTATTTGAGACTTGCCCAAAAGCCAGTGGTGTTACGGCCAACAACAAGGCCAAGCCGCAAATTAGTTTGTGTAATCGAAACTTCGTCGCCCCAGTAGTGCTCATAGTTACTCCTTCTTGCTCCTTCAAAATTAGTTCGGGGGATGCAATTAAAACTTTCCAAGTCTCGCTTGACGCGGATTAAACGCAGTCGTCACCAGGAGACAGAGGAACCTATAATAATTGCTGATTCTGGAGAAAGTTTTGTTGCGAAACGATTGTTTTGTGGCAAATACTTAGAGATTCGGGTATTTACATTTACAAGAACGCTGGGCAAAGCGGGCTGCACCCCGGCGGCAGGGATCCTATGCGGCAGCCCTGATAATTCGCAGCAGCGTTAGACTTAGCTGCGACGATAGCGATACTATGCAGCGCCTGAACGGTCTAAACCTTTTCCACTCAAGAAGATTTCAGATGATGAAAAAATGTTCCTTTGCTTTGACGCGATCACGGACATTATCGACGTTCCTACTCGCCTTGATGATCGCCGCCGGCGGTTCTGTGTTTGCGCAACAAATCAACCACGATCTGTTCAAGTCGCTCCATTGGCGCAGCATCGGTCCATTTCGCGGCGGCCGAACGCGTGCCGTCGCCGGCGTGCCTTCACAACCGAATGTCTTCTATATCGCCCAGGTGAATGGCGGAGTTTGGAAGACCGATGACTATGGTCGCACCTGGACACCAATCTTTGACGACCAGGCAACGGGCTCGGTTGGTTGCATCGCGGTAGCGCCTTCAGATTCAAACATCATTTATGTCGGTAGTGGCGAAGGTTTACAACGCCCCGATCTTTCAGTCGGTGATGGCATCTATAAATCGACCGATGCCGGACGGACCTGGACCCATCTCGGCCTGCGCGACGGTCAGCAAATTCCGCAGATTGCGGTCGACCCGCGCGATCCGAATCGCGTCCTCGTCGCGGTTGCCGGCCATCCTTACGGCCCGAACGAAGAGCGCGGCATCTTTCGTTCGACCGACGGAGGCAAGACCTTCGAGAAAGTTCTCTATAAAGACGAGAATGTCGGCGGCGCAGACGTGTTAATCGATCCGAGGAACCCCGATGTTGCTTATGCCGCGCTTTGGGAAGCGCGGCAGGGTCCCTGGGAAAACGCCGCTTGGAATGGCACTGGCGGCGGTGTATTCAAATCGACTGACAATGGCAAGACCTGGCGACAGTTGAGTGGCGGGCTGCCGGATGGAATTATTCAGGCCAATCTGGCGATCGCCCCCAGCTCGACCAATCGCCTATTTGCTTCCGTTGCACTGACAAGCGGTCCAGCTATCTATCGCTCAGACAACGGCGGAGATAATTGGGTGAAGGCCACTTCCGACGCGCGCCCCGCCGGTCGAATTGGCGGAGGTGACCTTGCGGTACTACGTGTCGATCCGAAGAATCCGGAGGTGGTCTATTCTGGCAGCGTGGTTTGCTGGAAGTCGTCCGATGGCGGTAAGACATGGTCGGCGTTTCGTGGTGCTCCAGGTGGCGACGATTATCAAAACGTTTGGATCAATCCGAATAACTCGGAAGTGATCTTACTCGGCAGCGATCAGGGCGCGGTAATAACCGTCAACGCCGGAAAGTCATGGAGCAGTTGGTACAACCAACCGACGGCCCAGCTATATCACGTCAGCGCAGATAATGCCTTTCCGTATCGTCTGTGCGGTGGCCAGCAGGAAAGTGGCTCGGCCTGCGTCGCCAGTCGCGGCAACGATGGCGAGATTACCTTTCGTGAATGGCATCCTGTCGGTGCTGAAGAATACGGCTATGTGACGTCCGATCCACTCGATCCTGATATCGTCTACGGTGGGAAGCTCACACGTTACGATCGCCGCACAGGCCAAGCTCAGAACATCATGCCGAAGCCTTTCCGATCGGCTGACTTTCGCGTGGTCCGCACCCAGCCGGTGATCTTCTCGCCGGTTGACCCGCACGTGCTTTATTTTTCGAGCAACAATCTATGGAAGACCAAGGACGGTGGGCGAAACTGGGATCAGATAAGTCCGGATCTAACTCGCAAGACCTTTGAAGTGCCGGAGACTGTTGGCAAATATCGTTCGCAACCAACCGCACAGCCGAGCCAGCGCGGCGTGATCTACGCAGTCGCACCGTCACCGCTCGACGTTAATCTGATTTGGGTCGGAACCGACGATGGCCTGGTCCATCGCACGACCGATGGTGGCGCGCATTGGAATGACGTGACCCCAAAACAACTCAAGCCGTGGCAGAAGATTTCGATCCTCGACTCCAGCCACTTCGATAAGAACACTGCCTATGCAGCTGTCAACACTCTGAGACTTGACGACCTGCGGCCGCACATTTATAGAACGCATGATGCTGGAGCAACCTGGACTGAAGTGACAGAGGGCATTCCGAATAATGAAAACACCAATGTTGTCCGTGAGGATCCGGAAAGAAAAGGCCTGCTGTTCGCCGGCACCGAACGGGCCGTTTATGTCTCTTTCGACGACGGCGATCACTGGCAGTCTCTACGGCTCAACATGGGCGCTAGTTCAATTCGCGACCTAATCATTAAGAGCGATGATTTGTGCGTCGCAACTCACGGACGAGGCTTCTGGATTCTCGACAACATCACGCCCCTGCGACAACTTCAGCCATCCATAACGAAGGCGCCGGCGATACTGTTTCGGCCGCAAACGGCTTTGCGCGTTCGCTGGAACACGAACAGTGATACACCCTTGCCACCGGACGAAGCAGCGGGCGAAAACCCTCCCGACGGTGCGATGATCGATTACTACCTTGGCCCGGGCGCATCAGGACCGGTGACTCTTGAAATAAAAGACGAAGCGGGCAAGCAAGTGCGGCGTTATTCGAGCGCTGATCCTTTGCCTACTCCTGATCCGGCTCTTTCGATCCCGCCTTACTGGGTGAGACCGCCGCAGAAGTTCGCAAGCGAGCCGGGCATGCATCGCTTTTTCTGGGACCTGCATTACGCTCCGGTACCGGGTCTGCAGCCGCAGTATCCTATTGCCGCTGTTTACCGCAACACTGCGCCTGCGGCCACTTCGCCCTGGGCGATGCCCGGGAAGTACACGGTGGTGTTGACAGTTGGTGGAAGGAGTTATCAGCAGCCGCTGACGATAGTGATGGACCCGCGCGTTAAGACTTCGAATGCGGATCTGGCTGAGCAATTCAAACTATCGAAAGAGCTGTATGACGAATGGCTGGTGCTGAATTCTATTTCGGAGGGTGTTAGGCGTATTCGAAGCCAAATCGCTCAGTTGCAAACGCGAGCAGCAGCGGGCGATGTCAAAAAACACATCGATGCGCTGGGCGAAAAGCTTCAGGCACTGGCGGGTGCCAGTGGTGGCGGCCCAGGAGGCGGCGGTGGAGTTAGCGGCCCGCGATTAAGCTTGGCAACTACGACCGGCAGACTAAGGACCGTTTTCAACCTCATGGAGGACGTCGATGTCGCGCCGACCACCCAAGCCGCCGCTGCGGTTCCCGAGCTGGTGAAAGATTCGCGCTCTCTTCAGGAAACCTGGCAGATGATCAGGTCACAAGAGATTGCCACGCTAAATCTGGAGCTTCACGCCGCGGGTCTTGCGGTAATTGAGATGGCAAATCATTAGGGTGCCGATGTAGTTCATACGCCGTGGTTAACAGACTTAGATCGCGTCACGGCTCACGCAATCAACTCGGGGTTTGGGTTGCGTCCGAACGGCGTCGCGCCAAGGTTCAGGGCAGCAGCGACGTAGGCCCAAAGCGCCTCGGGTGGCGGCGCGTTGGCCGGCGGAGAGCCGTCTGCGTTTTGTGGCCCGGCGGTGCCTGTTTTGACGTACTTGCCGATGACGGTGGCCGTGCCACCCGGTTCGTGATCTGATTCAGGAATGGTGCGGCTGAACTCACCTAGCAGCAGCGTCACTACATTCCGTCCCCGCAGCGCGAGTGTGCGGTCCAGAAACGTAGTCAAAGATGGAGTGATCGGCGTCATAACAGCACGTGCTGCCACGCCGGTGTCGTCGCGGTGGGTATCGAATTGGCGATCGGTTCGTCCTGTATACGCAGGCTGAGCGAAGATAACACTGGCGCCGGCATGGACCAGGAGTTCGACGGCGGCGAAGGTTGAACGCTGGTCTCGAATGGACGTCTGGTTCAGAGGCATCCCATATGCGGCGCGCACCTCCCCGAGCTTCGCAGCCAAAAGCCGCCGCGCTACTCCCTCGACATCAACGACGCGTTCGAGCGATGCTCCGCCCTCAGCAGGAGCGCTTGCAGAGACGCCCACCGGAAAACCAAGATCGTTTACGACAGCGCAACGAATGGGCGCTTCGGGCATTACTGCGGCCAGACGGAGGAGCTGACTGCGCGACCCCGATTCCAATACGGCAGCGCGCGCATGATCGTGCGGGCGGAGGATGCCATGCCGGAAGTTGATCGACGCCATGTGTGCTTGTGCGGCCGGCGGCAGAGCCCCAAACGAACCAGCGTCCACGAACAGACCGTTTCCCAAGTCGCGAACATTTCTCTCCGTCACTCCGAAGGCGCCACTCCTCAGGAACGAGTTTGCGCTATTGAATAGGCCGGCTGGCCCACCGTTGAGCCAGAAGATAACCAACGTTGGTCGCTCTTCCGGTTTTTGCGCCAATGTAGCGGGCCAGCTTCCGATGGCCAGAGTGCCGGCAAGTGCGGCGCCTCCCTGGATGATTGTCCGTCGCGAAATGGTTTTATTAGACATCGGTACCTTCTGGCAGCGTGGCGGGCGATTCTTCAATGGACTTGTTCGGTGTCTCAAGTCACGCAGGATAGTCTCCGGCACACAGGTCGCCAAGTGCACAAAGTCACGACCTAAGAACATGACTTTTGGCACCTCCGCCAGTCAGCAAGCTCTGCCGTGATAAATCCTGGAAGCCACAGATTCACACGGTTGGAGAAGGAAACTTAAGAATAACTGACTTGTGAGGGCTTTGACCTTGGATGCGCGGTAAGTCTTAGACTTACCGGCTGCCTGCTTGAATATTTTTTAAGGTCTCCGACCTTTGAAATCCGGTCATAGACCGGAAAGAATCGTTTCGGCCTACGGTAAGTCTGAGACTTACCGCGCATCGGAGGTCAAAGACCAGTCCCAGCTTGAGCCGCTCCGGCAGAAGGAACTAGCTAAGCACGCGCCGCGCGGAAACGAAAAGCACCCTCACCAAGCTCAATATGTGGATTTGTAAAACCTGCTTCGCGAAGCCGTTCTGGGAAGACCAATGGATCCACAATAACCATCGTATCGAACCAATGAAATACCTTCATGCGCAAACTCATTCGGCTGTCCGTACCGACAAATACACCGCCTGGAGCAAGCACACGAAGCGCTTCCGCAATGACCTGGTTCTGCAAGGGGACGGATGGCACGTGGTGCAACATCGTGAAACAAAAGACTGTGCGAAACCTGCCGTGCTCAAACGGCATTGCGGTGGCGTCTCCCTCGATGACGTTAACATTCGTGTTGTGAAATTGCTGACGCAGCCGCTTTGCGAGAACAGGATCAGGCTCGAGCGCTGTTAGTGAGTCAACCTTTGTGCGCAGGAAATCCGTGGTGATGCCAGGGCCTGGTCCAATTTCGAGTGCCGGTCCCGCCAGGGTAACGTCGCTGAGTGCCCAGGGCATCAGTTCGGTGTCCACTCTGCGCTTCCAGACAGATGAGCGGCAGTACCAATGATGGATTCTGTTCACTTGTTCTTCCTCGCTGCTGGTTTCTGATATTGGTTAGACGTAGCCCTTCTCAATCGCTTTCAGGACCGCGCGCGTACGATCACGGACACCCAGCTTCCCGAGAATGTTGGAAACATGATTCTTGACGGTTCCCTCAGAGATCTCCAACGCGGAAGCGATCTCACGATTACTGTATCCTCCCGTCATTAATCGAAGAATTTCGGTTTCACGCAGCGTCAAGTGTTCTTCGCCGTAATCCGGTGAGGCTGACAGAGCCGCATTCTTCAATCCGCGCAGGAGACGTTCCGTAACGACCGGACTGATCATCGTTCCTCCACCGGCGACCAACCGGATGGCCTCAGTTAGTTTCGCGAGCGAAACGTCTTTCAGCAAGTAGCCCCTGGCGCCCAAGCGGATGCCATTGAGCAGAGCCACATCGTCGTCAAAGGTCGTCAGCAGAATCGTCGGCGTCGTATCTCCCGCTTCCTGCAGAGATTGAAGGAATTCAATTCCTGTCATCTTCGGCATGCGCACATCGAGCAAGACTACGTCGGGAGATGACTGGCGCAGCTTCTCCAAACCCTCTTCCCCATCTACTGCTCGATCAACCACTGCTATATCGTTCGCAAGATCCAGTAGTTTTTCGAGGCCTTCGCGCACCAGGGTTTGGTCTTCGATGATCAAGACACGAATCATTTCACCTCACCTGTTCCGGTGGCTGGCAGCCAGGCGCGCACCAGAAAGCCTTGTTCAATCTCATTCTCGAAGCAGACTACTCCGCCCAGCTCCTCGAAACGCTGTCTCATTGTGCTCAAGCCAAATCCGGGTTCCACTCTTCGAGTAGCGTGACCATCGTCACGCGCTTCAATCTCAATACCGCCGCGTTCCAAACGCAAGGCAATCCACAAGTTGGTAGCGTCCGAGTGCTTAAGCACGTTTGTCGTTATTTCCTGTACGCACCGCAACACCGAATTGGCTCGTGCGGCATCGGTTATACGCAGCTCCTCCGGTATAGAGAGATTCAATCGTACCCGGGGGATTCTTTCCGCTAGCAAACTTAGCGCGGAATGTAAATGAATGTCTTCACCTCCGTGCATTGCAGAAACCACTGAACGCACTTCTTCAAGGGCGTCCCTGGCGGCGACCTGCGCGTGTTGAATTCCTTCGCTTGCCCGATCTCGAGGGCTATTCAAAGCCGCTTCCAGGTGCAGGCAGAGCGCAGTCAGATGGTGGCCCACACTATCGTGGAGCTCTCGGGAGATCCGCATGCGCTCGCTTAACTTGCTGCTCTCGCGCAACAACTCGCGGGTAGAGATCAACTCCGCGTTAATTCTCGCCTGGTCTTCGCGCAACTCCGACTCTGCTCTTGCCAGGGCAGCGGTGACGATTGCGAAAGCCTGGAAGCCGAGCAAAGCACCAGTCGCCCCCCAGCGCCAGCCCATGTAGTAATGAGGGTCGAGAAAAAAGAGTAGCAAGGCGGACGCTGTGAGCATCCAGACTATTGCGATTTTCAAGCGAAGCAAGAGAGCAACTTGCCAGGACACGATCACCAGCAGGAATCCTACAAAGTAGTCAAACAGCAGGAACGTCATCCCGAGCACAGCAACCGTCTCGATCACTAGAGCGCCAACCCTGCTGGAAAGAGGACGATTCTTCGGGCTGGAGCTGTACCAAAACGCCGGACCAAAAAGTAAGAAAAATGCAAGCCACGTTCGCCACTGCAAGGAGGTCAAGGTATAGCCACGTCGAGCTGAGCTGTCGAGGATCGGTAATCCGAGAAAAATCCAGGTGCCGATGCCTACGGCGCGCAAGACACGGTGATAGGAATGCGAACCCGGTAGTTTGGTGTGCACAGAACGTGATTATGGCAGAGTTGCTCACGAACGCCAGTGCTGGAAGTCATGGTCGAAAATCCAATCTACCGTGTCTCCAGCATTCCTGCTTGTGGGCGCGTTCTTCGTCAACCTTCCTGAAACTTTACATCCTTAAACGGCGTCGGGTGTAAATCGCAGTTGCAACCAGGTGCTCTTTTTCGCGGTAGGGCTTGCAGTAACACAATGGTTTGTAGAGCAGCGCCGAAGTTTAAGTTTCCAGTTATTCGCCGGATTGCCGGTGGTATTTCTTAGGAATAGCTACGAGCGCGAGCTGTTCGAGCCTGCTTCGCGACCCTAGCGACGCTCACTCCTGGCCCAGAGAAATATTGGGAGCGCACAGAGCTGCAAAACAACTGAAATGGCAGTAAGCCCGACAATGGATCTGTCATATAAGAAACCCAATGTGGCGCTGCCGAGAAACCAGGCAATGCCAAAGCAGGTATCGTAAAGACCAAAAGCGGTGCTTCGTTTTGCCGCGGAAACAACTTCCGCAAGGACCGCTTTCACCAAAGAGCTCTGTGCGCCATTCCCAATCCCCCATAGGATCATCCCAA
>JBKOZZ010000086.1:0-40689 GCA_046726155.1 Acidobacteriota bacterium | reverse complement strand
AAATTAGAGTTTGTTGGCCAACTCTTATCGGCAGTCCTTTCATGCATCTCAATCCCTTCAAGCTCCCATCGAGAGTCACGGGCAACTCAACGACAAACTAAAGTTCATCGGACAAGCTAGTGTTCATCACGCGCCTTTTGTCCGATAAACTTCAGTTTGTCGTTACCTTGGGTAAAGCGCAGCAACGCCAAATTAGAGTTTGTCGGCCAATTCTTTTCGGCAGTCCTTTCATGCATCTCAATCCCTTCAAGCTCCCATCGAGAGTCACGGGCAACTCAACGACAAACTAAAGTTCATCGGACAACTGCCTGCGCGGTCGGGCCGTTTGAGAAAACCTGCATCTTGCTCAACAATCAGAAACGATAGCCGAATCCCACACTTGCCTGTTGCGAGTCCGCGATCCCCGCGGTTAGATCGCCGGTTCCCGGCACTTATCCTGGCGGCCAGTTCATAGGGCGGCCGCCGAGTACGTGTAGGTGAAGGTGAAACACCGACTGCCCGGCGCCCGCGCCGTTATTTATCACTGTGCGGTAGCCTCCTTCCGCCAGTCCTTCAGCATTTGCGACTCGCGCGGCAATGCGAAGCAGATGGCCCAACAGCGTCTCATCCTTCTGCGAGGCATCGTCCAACGATTCAATATGTTCTTTCGGAATCACCAGCAAGTGAGTCGGCGCCTGAGGGTTAAGATCGCGAATAACTACCGCTGAGTCCTCCTGGTGGACGAAGTCGGCGGGAATATCCTGCGACACTATTCGGCAAAACAAGCAACTTTGTTCTGACATCGTGTTTGTAGTCTACCTTTTTGCGTCGGTGTTGTTCTTTGTAACGCAATTTGTTTTTTGGCGCCCGACTGGTAAGCGGTGAACCCATCGCAAATTAACATTTGCGTTACAAGAACAAACTAACAGTTGCATTACATTTCCGCGAGCATTCCCGGCTGAGATGCTTGCGAGAGGGGCGCGGTTACTGATTCTCTAATCCGCTCAATATCCGCGCCTACGGCGCGCAGCTTTGCTTCTATTTTTTCGTACCCGCGATCAATGTGATAAACGCGATCGACAATTGTTTCTCCTTTAGCAACCAAGCCTGCTAAAACAAGTGAAGCCGAAGCTCGCAGGTCAGACGCAATCAGCGGCGCGCCCGTTAACGGCGTTGCTCCCGTAACTGACGCGCTGTGGCCGTCAATGGAAATGCGCGCACCCATTCGCTGTAACTCTGATGCGTGCATGAAGCGGTTTTCGAAAACGGTTTCCTCGATAACTGCCCGACCTTCTGCCTGCGTCATCAGGGCCATGTATTGAGCCTGCATGTCTGTAGGGAACTTCGGGTAAGGCTGAGTGGTGACGCCTTTCGCAGTCAACTTTTCCGGACAGCACGCGCGGAGGGTGCTTGGATTCAGTTCCTCGATCGTGACCCCAACTTCGCGAAACTTATC
The DNA here is from genome assembly GCA_046726155.1 of Acidobacteriota bacterium. Classification (GTDB taxonomy): domain Bacteria; phylum Acidobacteriota; class Blastocatellia; order Pyrinomonadales; family Pyrinomonadaceae; genus PSRF01. The sequence continues at coordinate 39,254 of JBKOZZ010000086.1, read as the reverse complement.
AATCACGGCAGACAGATGCCGGGGCTGGCAGTCCTTAATTTCCAGGTCGCCATTGGTGATCGCAGCCGCGGCAATAAAGGTCCCCGTTTCGATCCGATCGGGAATGATCGTGTGCTCGGCACTTCCCAGGTTTGCGACACCTTCAATCTCAATAGTGCTGGTTCCCGCTCCCCGTACTCGCGCGCCCATCTTGTTGAGCAGTTCCGCCAGATCGCTGATCTCAGGCTCACGAGCCGCGTTGTGCACTACTGTTAAGCCGCGCGCCAGCGTTGCGGCCATCATCACGTTTTCTGTTCCCGTTACCGTGACCTTGTCGAAATGAATTTCGCCTCCGACCAGACGACCGTCTTTCGGTGCGCGCGCGATAACATTTCCCGCTTCAAGCCTGACCTCGGCGCCCAACTTCTCGAAGGCTAGCAGATGCATATCTATCGGACGTGTGCCAATCGCGCATCCGCCTGGCAAGGAAACTTTGGCTTTGCCGAATCGCGCCAGCAATGGCCCCAGAGCCAGCACCGAAGCGCGCATGGTTCGCACCAGTTCATAGGGCGCTTCAAACAGTTCTATGTGGCTGGCAGATATCTTGTGAGTGCGCAGCTCCGGTGTTAGCACAGTGGCGCCGAGGTCCTCGAGCAAGCGACGCTGCGTAATAATGTCGCGGACGTATGGAAGGTTGTGCAGCGTGACTGTTTCTGGACTGAGCAACGCGGCGGCCATGCAGGGCAACGCGGAATTCTTGGCGCCACTTATCGAAACGCGGCCACTAAGTGCCCGACCTCCGGTAATGCGGAATTTGTCCACGATGAGAACAGATTAGATTAAAACACGGAAAGGTTAAAGCTTTGCACACTACGACCCCAGCGAAAGGAAAAGGACGCGGCGATCCAGGGCGGATCGCTGCGTCCCTAATAAGCTCGGCTGCTGAACTAGAACACCAGACCCTGGCCGCGCCGGATTCTCACGCCGCCGTTCGTAGTCATCGCTCTGATAGTAGCTCCACCCGAGCCGAGATTTACTGCCAGCTCGCGCGTAATGTTTCCTTGTACTGTTACCGGAAAATCTATGCTCAGATGTCCATTCACGGTACCTGTTTCCAAGTGCGCTGAGTAATTTTCTGGAATCGACATCGAGACGCCGCCGTTGGTTGTGCTCACATCCAACTTTTCTCCCTCCCAGCGTTCGCCACTCAACTCAACATTCAGGCCCCCGTTGGTCGTGCTACCCCGCACGCTTCCGCCGATACGTCTCAGACTGACGCCGCCATTCAGCGCGCTAAACTCGAGCCGGCCGTTCACATCAGAGATCGAAATACCGCCGTTGTTTGTTTTCAAAGAGAGGTTTGAGCGATGCGGAACGAAGATCTCATAGCTGACACTCCACCAATGGTCCGTGCGATTCTCTGGACCGGAAGCGAAGATCCTGGATCCGGCAGTTTCAATGTTTATCTGTTTGGCAAGGTCGTTTGCTTCAGCTTCGGATGTGCCAGCGGTCTGAATTCGGGCCCGCATCAGAATCTCATTTCGGTCCCACCCCTTGATGGAAACACCCCCATTCATGCGGCCATCAACTGTAAGCGTGCTATCCGATGCGGCCAGAGTTTGCTCTCTGATTTCGCAATGACTCACCAACTTATTGCTATGCCAATCATCGCTACATGCCAGGGAATCCTTGGCCTTTTCCTTCTGCGCCCAGGCCGGAATGCTCGCCAAACATGTCATCATCACAATCAACATACCCCGCGTTAACAACTTATTCATATCGTTGTCTCCTTTGAAGGTTGGTCTCGGTTTGACTTGTTGCAGTCCAACACGCAGTGGGCCGTGCGCATTGTGGGAGTTTGCCCTGGGGATCGGAAAAGTTTTACTACGAGACCTTCTGTAATGCAATAGTTCGAGGAATGCCCTGGAGGTCTTCGTAAATTTCCAGGAGTTTCCATTTCTTTGGATCAATAAGTTTCTTAACGACCGTGCTTTGAGTAAATCCAATCTCGAATAGAAGGTGACCCCCACTTTTCAAAAAATCGCCGGCCTCCAGCAGCAAGCGGCGAATGACTGCCAGCCCATCCGGGCCGGCCGCCAGAGCTAAGGACGGCTCGAAATCCCGCACTTCTCTTTGCAGACCCAGCAGCGCGAACTCCTCGACATAGGGTGGATTGGAAACAATTAAATCGAAAGACGATTGACGCGGATTCTGTGGATCCAGGGAAGCGAAACAATCCGATATGACAAAATCAATCCGCTCGCTCAATGAGTGGCGCGCCGCATTTCGTTTCGCAACTGCTACCGCCGCCGGCGAGACGTCAATAGCGACAGCGCGTGTGCCGGGAATTTCCCGAAGGTTATGGAGTAGCGCGATAACAATACAACCTGAGCCCGTGCCCACATCGCAAATAAACGGCGACGTTTCGTTTCCGGCAGAAAGTTTCAAAGAAGTCTCAACAAGCAGTTCGGTCTCAGGTCTGGGAATTAACACGTCGCTGGTGACTTCAAAATCGAGACCGAAAAACTCCTGGTGGCCGGTGATGTATTGCAGCGGCTCCCTTTGAGCGCGACGCTCGAGAAAATCTTGAAACTGCCTAAGCTGTTCGGGGCTTACCGGATCTTCGGCGTGGCTCAGGATAAAAGAGCGATCGCGATCAAGTATATGCGCCACCAGCGATCCGGCTTCGCGACGCGCCTCGGGTACGCCCGCCTCACGGAGCCGGTGCGCTCCCAGTAATATCGCGTCTGCTATCGAAGTCGTCATCTAATTCTTTGTCGGGCAAACTCGTAGTTTGTGCGTCTTATTGGTTTGATCTGAACCTTAACCGAGACGGAAAACAACACTCTTGCGCTACTTCTAACTTTTCCTGCTTAGGTTTATAATACGCGGCATTAGTTCGGGACAAAGAAGTCTAGTTTTTACTAGCGAAGGCCTGTTGGGATTTCGGGAACGAGAATCTCATTGTGAGTTTCTTGTTAGTACAACGGTACGAGTCTCGTTCCTCCCGTATACGACAGGACCTCCAGGCCATTCGGCTTCGGAGGTTCTGGCGTAAAGAGGGGTCGAAGTTTAACAACGTTTCCTGAGGAGCCGCGTGGGAGCACTTTCAAAAGCCCTTTTGTTATTCGCGATGAATTGGCTCGATGCGCAGCTCACCATTCTCTGGTTGCGCTTGAATGTTGCCACCGAAGGAAACGGGGTAATGGCCTATCTGCTCAACCACAGCGAGAATTCGTTTCTCTCAGTCAAACTCACCATCGGCGCCCTCTCGGCTTATATCCTCTATCGCTTTGCAGAGATTCCAATTGCCCGGCGCGGCATGAAAGTGGTGCTGGCAATCTATATTGCCTTGATGCTCGTGCACGTACTGACTGGTTTCTCGGCGCTGGGATGGCATGCGCCGGCTGCCGTGCTCACTTATTTCATTAGCTTGCCAAGAGCCTTTTTGGCTGCCTTCTCATAAAAAAGCGGAACCCCGCTATTTTTAAAACGTTTCACAACACGGAAGAGTTTGCCCAGGTTCCTGAATTTTTGGGCTTGCGCGCCGAATTGGGTCATCAGTCCTAAATTTGGCTGGGCCGCTGATGTCGCTACCGTTCCCGTGCCGTTGGCGCAACTTACTGGGGGCAGGCCGGCATCCTATGAAGACCGAATTTTAATGAGTTTTAGCTAACCATACAGCAAGCGAGAAAAAAGCCATGTTTAGAATTTCAGCGCGTCAAATACTTGCGATTGCCTTACTTTCAGCACTCTTTGCCGCGGGCACGATTGCCATCCTCGATCGGCTGTCTAATCGATTTCAGCCCTCCGGTTCTGCGTTCAGCGAAATTGCGCCCAAGGGGCTGACAGATCCCGCCTCGGCGACTGACGAACAAAACAATATCGAGATCTACCGGACGCTTTCACCCGGCGTTGTAAACGTCCATTCAACCTCTTACGCGCGCGACTTCTTCGGCTTCGTGGAGCCGCAGGAGGGTTCTGGCTCCGGATCGGTAATCGATCAGGAGGGTGACATACTGACTAACTACCATGTCATCGAAGGAGCAACAAAGCTCGCGGTCAGTTTTGGCGGTCAAAAGAATTATGCAGCGAAACTGGTGGGCGGCGACCCTGATACCGATCTTGCCGTGATCAGATTGCTTGAACGGCCAAGGGAACCGTTGACGATCATCAGCCTGGGTGACTCGGACAGACTTGAGGTTGGCCAAAAGGTTTTGGCGATTGGCAACCCATTCGGTTTGGATCGGACGCTGACTACCGGCGTAATCAGCGGCTTGCAACGTCCGATACGCGCCCGTAATGGACGACCCATCGAGGGCGCGATTCAAACGGATGCGTCCATTAATCCGGGAAACTCCGGCGGCCCATTGCTCGACTCGCATGGCCGCATGATCGGCATCAATTCGCAGATCCTTTCGCCATCAGGCGCTTCAGCGGGTGTCGGCTTCGCGGTTCCGGTCAACATTGCCAAGCGGATCGTGCCGCAGTTGGTGCGCTCGGGTGAAGTGCGCCGGCCCAAACTGGGAATCGGCACTCGCGATGTTGAGGCCCTCAAGAATCAGCTTGACTTGCCGATCGCTGACGGTGTGATCATCCTGCAAGTGGCGCCTGGTGAAGCTGCTGCAAACGCGGGTCTGCGCGGTGTGACTCAAACCGAGAATGGAGACTTTGAAATCGGAGACATCATTGTCGGCATCGACAATGAAAAGGTCGGGAACAACGACGACCTTTACCGAATTCTCGACAAGCATCAGGTAGGCGATACAATTCAAGTCCAGGTTTTTCGAAACGGAAGACGGACAAGCGTGCCGGTACGGCTGACGGCTCCGCCCACGAACCGGGGAATTTTTCGGCGATAGGAGACAGGTCAGAAGTCAGTGGTCAGAAGTCAGAGCTCGCGAGCTGTTCAAGCAGGGTCAGGTCTTTGACCTGGGATGCGCGATAAGTCTCGGACTTACCGTAGACGGAGATTACTGTCCTTTCCGATCTATGGTCTCTGATTGCTGACCTCTGGCCTTTGGCCTCTGGCCGCCATGAATCAAACAAACCACTTTTTCGATCTCGGTTATGGTTGGCTCTGCAAACATTGCAGCGCTGCCGACACCGAAGCGAAGCACAACCACCCCACGGATCGTGCCGGCTTTTTCAGCCCTGCTGAGTCGGAGAAGAAAGAAACCAAAACATCCGGCTTGGCTCTTGCCAGTTGGGCCGATTCTTCACGCCACGCTTTGATCTGCCCACGCTGCGGTATCGAAGAGACGATTACTTAACGTCATCAATCTGCTCAGGTCTTTCGTCCCGGTGAAGACGATCCGGTACTTCACTGGCAAGGTCATTACTGGGACCGCGGGCGTCTCGCCCGCCTCAAGCAACGCGTTTGATCAAGTGAGGGTTGAAGCTGTCAACTTTGGCAAAGTGGTATTCCACGGAGGCGGGCGAGACGCCCGCGGTCCCAGTAAAAACTTAATCTCAAATTTCAGATCTCAGTTGCCGGTGTGCGTTGTCCGTGGTCAATGGTAGGTCGTGCTTTGTTTCAAGTTGCAGGATCGCCAAACTGCTTTCGGTAGTCGTTAATGCTGCGCTTGATCACGTCCAGCGCCTCTGCTCGATCATAGACATCCACAATCTCTACGCGCCTCGGGGCATCGCCCGGAAACTGTTTATAACTTAGAAAATAATGCTTCAGACGATCGATGAGAGCCTTCGGACAGTCGTCAATATCCTTGATGTGACCGTATGCCAGATCAGCGTCGAGCACGGCAATGATCTTGTCGTCGGCCTGTTCGCCATCGATCATTCTGAGCCCTCCGATAGGTTTGGCCTGAAGAAAGAAATTGCCTTGGGCAAACGTTTTCTCGGTAAGCACGCAGATGTCCATCGGGTCGCAATCGCCCTTGATGTCACGGACTCCGGTGCGGTCGGCGCAGAGTTTCCCCACCTCTTCACCACAAAAAGTTTGCGGAATGAATCCGTAAAGCGAGGGACACATTGAGGAGAATCGCTGTGGCCGGTCGACGTGCAGATGCCCGGACCGTTTGTCCAATTCATACTTAACCGCATCCGTGGGAACTATTTCTATGTAAGCCTTCACGATCCCGGGCGCTTCCGCTCCGGGATCCACTCCGTGCCACGGGTGGGCCTGAAACATGAGTTTTAGAACATTTGAGGGGGCGTCTTCATTGGCCATAGGCATAGCACCCTTCCTGCTTCTGCGTGTGTTTCCGTCGGTGTTAGAATCCTAGTCTCGCGACTGAGCGTTTTCAACAAAGAAACGGCGACCACTAAAGCTATATGGCAACATCTGTCGAGGTGATCGATAGGGCCCAGCCACACGCAGTTTCTCTGCGATGGATCATAAGTGCGCGCGACGATCTTATCTGGCTGATCGGCTCAGTTGCTTCGAGCTACCTACTGCTTATTCTATACGTGAAGGGCATTGTTCCGCTGGTGCCTATGGTTGCGCTTTGGGCAATCTTGATCGACGCGCCCCACGTATTTGGCACATTCTCCCGAACTTATTTCGATCGCACCGAACGGCGCAACCGCAGCCGCTTGCTTTGGGGCTCGCTACTCTTCTTCGCAATCGGTCCGTTAATGGTTTTCGCGGGCGCTGGGCTCACCTTTTTCTTCATCGCCGCTCTCTGGGCCTATTACCATTTGGTGAAGCAGCACTATGGTTTCATGGTGCTCTACAAAAAGAAAAACAACGATCTGGCGCCGGTTGATAATGCGCTTGATCGCCTGTTGTTGCTGTTCGCTTTCAATTACCCATTTGTCGCTTTTATCGCGCGCGATCCGGAAGCAATGGCCCGCGTGCCGGCGACGTTGCAATCAGGGGTTAATGCTCTGGCAACGATTCTGCTGGGTGGCACGATTATCCTGGCCATCGCCTGGCTGGGAAGACAGATACAACGCGCGATGAGCGGCGAGCCGCTTGACGTTCCGAAGTATCTGCTACTTGCCGCCGCGATTCCCATGCATTGGATCGTATTGCTGACGCCAATGCCGCATAAGCCAATCGCAATCGTGGCGATTCTAACCATCTATCACAACCTGCAATATCACCGGCTGATCTGGTTTCACAATCGAAAATACACAGGAAGCGCGGGCGTGCGCGTCGGTAGCCCAACCGTCAGGGAGGGACCCTCTATTGACCAAGCGGTTCGGGGCAACAGCCCAACCGTTAGGGAAGGCTCCTTCCCCAGCCACAAAAAACTCCACGAAAAATACGGTGCGGCCGAGTTGATCAGCCGCCGGCTTCTCTATTACATCGCGTTCGGAATTCTCTTCGGAGTGATCTACCAGGGACCAAGACAAATTCTCGGCTACATTAGTTTGAAAAACGGCGACGGTGTAGCCGGCGCGCAATCATTCGCTATCCAACTCGGTATTTCCTTTCTGTGGGGTTACGCTTTCATTCACTACTATCTCGACTCGAAAATCTGGAGGGTTCGCCGCGATCCGTCAGTTGGCAAAGCTCTGAACATGGCATAACTCTTCTTTGGAATGCGGACCTTATCGCGCCCATTGCCAGGTCGGTTTTTAGTTGGAACCATAACGTCGTAATGGGCTGGTGCGGCGAGGGCCCGGCGAAGCACCTGGGAGTCGAGCTGGTTTTGTAGAACATTTCCACTCAACCCATCAAGCACAAAACTCCGAGACCACTTTTGTAAAGGTTTGCGGGTATTCTTCCTGAGGCAGGTGACCACTTTCGCGAAAGACCACCAGGCGCGAGTTCGGAATTTCCTGGTGCAGGTGCTCACCATCTCGCAGCGGCACTTCCCGATCGGTGTCGCCCCAAAGCAAAAGCGTGGGTTGCGTGATCAGATGCGCATCACGCGAAACACGTTCGGCGTCCCAGCGGCGCACGGTGCGAATGATCGCTCGATGGGCGCCTCTCGTCGCCAAAGGCAGATGACGCGCCTCAACCCTTCGCTCATCAAGCACCCACGAATGCCGGTCATAAACGCGCCTCATCCGCAGCCGCAACAGTCGCCGCGAGCCGACCACCAGAGGAGAAAGAATATCGCCGATAATTGGCGAACTAAACAGCCGCATCAACAAATACCTGGTCGGCTTATTATTTGTAACTGCGCCGACCAGTACTAATTTCTCAACCAGAGTGGGGTCGTCTAGTGCAATCGTTGCCGCAATCGCTGCGCCGTAGGAACTGCCAACCAATATGGCGCGGTCGATCCCCAGCCGCCTGACGAAACTAAGGACCATCTTCGACTGCGAAGCGATGGTGTAGTCGAGGTGGCGAGGTTTGCCGGAGTAGCCATAACCCGGAAGATCCGGAGCGATCACTCGGAAGCCTGCACCCGCGAGTTCCAAAAACACCTTGCTCCAAACGAGGTTGGAAGCAGCGAAACCATGAATTAAAATCATTGGCGGCGCGTTGGGATCCCCAACTTCCTGGTAGTGAACGCGCACACCATCAACTTCGGTGAAACTCGAATAGTCTGCATGAAAGACCGCTTCGCGGTTCTTTTCCCACTCGACATCGCCAGGGCGCAGCAGCAGCTTGGCCGCCACGAAAGTACCTAGCGCCGATGCCAATATTCCCCCAATCCAATAACGCTTCTTCAACAGTTCTCCGGAGCGATAACTACCCTCGGGTGTAATGAGCCTTCAGTGGCATTGAAGTCTGCAACCGCAATTAGGTTCGCCTGCTCATCGCGCATCCTGACCCGCTCTCCATCGGTCCAAACTGCTTGTGAAACTTTAACAGATAAACCGTTTCGCACCCGGCGTATGTCGTCTGCTCCTAAGTCTACGAAAGGAAATCGCGCGAGCGCTTCATCGGGGGGAATCAAGATCTTACCAAGCGCCTCCTCGGCAAAATGCAGCTTCAACTGTTCTAACGTCTTAGCCCGCTTAACCTCGAAATCTCCTACCCGCGTGCGACGTAACTCGGCAAGATGTGCTCCGATTCCTAAACGCTTGCCAAAATCTTCCGCCAACGTTCTGATGTAAGTACCCGCCGAACACTCAACGCGCACTTCGAAATCGAAAGTGCCGTCGCGGTTATCTTTCAGCAACTCGCCCGTTGGCTTGCCGGCCAGATTGATCGCCTCAAAGTTATAGACGCAAACCCTCACGGCTTTTCTTTCCACTTCTTCGCCGCGCCGCGCCAATTCGTAGAGCTTCCGACCACTCTGTTTCTTCGCTGAATACATCGGGGGCACTTGATCGATGTCGCCGCGCAAACTCTGGAGCGCAAGTTCGATTTGTTCCCTGCTCCATGACCCGGTTCGTTTATCGTCCGGCTGGTTATCCTCCGCGCTGTCGCGAACAGGTTTACCGGTGACATCGCCCGTATCCGTGGCGTAACCCAGCCGGATCACCGCCTCATATTCTTTTTCCAAACCACTGAGAAACTGGGCCAGCCGCGTGGCGCGACCGACGAGAATCGCAAGGACGCCCGTCGCAAAAGGATCCAGGGTTCCCGTGTGGCCTATCCGTGGCACCTTAAGAATGTGCCGCACCTGCGCTACCACGTCGTGCGAAGTAATCCCGGCAGGCTTATCGATGATTAAGACGCCATCCATAAAAATCATTTTAGATGGCTGGTTCGCAATTGGCGATTCGGCGCTGCGGACCGAAGCAGTCTGCCTACCGGTGTAAGATTTGCCGCGAAGGCAATTCGGGTTTTCAAAGTCAACCTGTTCCCTGGGACCGCGGGCGTCCCGCCCGCAACGAGCGCATTAGCGTGAGTAGAGCTTGACATTAGACAACCTGGTAATGGACCGGGGCGGACGGGACGTCCGCGGTCCCAGCAAAAACGTTGACCTGGCGGAAACGCCCAGCTTTCAAAATGCACCGGTAGTTCTGTGCTTCGTGTCTGCACTGTGGTAAATGTTTTGTCGCTGAAATGCGTCAACGTCGCTCAAAACCGAAAGTTGCAGAGGATTCGCGCACTAGTCGCTTAACTTCTGACGAGATTCGAGCGCGGGCATTTCAACGCGCGGTAAAGCTGCTGGCGGCCAAGCCGCGGTCGGTTGCGGAGCTGCGTGAACGGTTACTCGAGGGGTCTTGCAGTAAAGCTGTCGTCGAAACTGTCATCACCCGCCTGCGCGAGTATGGCTATCTTGATGACGAGCGGTACGCGCTGGGCTATGCGTCGGCGAGAGTGAGGCAACAACCGGTCGGCCGGCGGCGACTGCAACAGAGTCTGCAGATGAAGAAAGTGGATCGCGCTGTTGTCGATGAAGCACTCAATCAGGTTTTTGCGGAGACTTCGGAAGAAGAGTTGATTGACCGCGCGATTGAAAGACGCATTCGTCTTCGCGGCCGGCCCAAGACTCGGGTTGAAGCCAAAAGCCTCTTCGATCATCTGCTGCGTCAGGGTTTTCCATTTGAGTTGGTCAGTGAAAAGGTCCGCGCCTCGTCAGAGATAGCCCTGGACGAGATTGAATAGGCAAATCGCGGCATGGGGTGATTTTGATGTTCGATAAGCTTTGGCTTGTCGTTCTCGACAAAACTGAAGGGACCTCTGATCAAGTGGAAGTCAACTCCTTGGAGTGGAGCACTTAATCAGCGCTTCCTGAAGTTTGTCGGACAGTAGACCCGAAACGACCTCTTGCCTGATTTGCCCGCAATTTCAGTCGGCTGAACCTGCATGCTAAACTCGCGATAGTCAGTTATCCGTTGTCAGTGGTTCGTTGAAAGAAGCCTTCGACTGCCTACTGTCCACTTGTTATTGGTTATCTCTTATGACTGGAAACGAGATTCGCGAAAGTTTTCTGAAATACTTCGAGCAGCGTGGACACACACGCGTGCGCTCGTCGCCCTTGTTGCCTGCCAATGATCCGACATTGCTCTTCACCAATGCCGGCATGAACCAGTTTAAGGATGTGTTCCTGGGCCTGGAGAAGCGGGAATATGTGCGTGCGTGTTCCGCCCAAAAATGCGTGCGCGCCGGCGGCAAGCACAATGATCTGGACGAAGTCGGGAAGACCGCGCGTCACCAAACCTTCTTCGAAATGATGGGCAATTTTTCGTTTGGCGACTATTTCAAACGTGAAGCAATTCAGTATGCGTGGGACTACCTGACTGGCAGTCGTGATGAAGGTAAGCTTGGCCTCGACCCTGAGCGGCTCTGGTTCACGGTATTTGGCGGCGATGGCGAGGTGCCCGCTGACGACGAAGCAGCGGCGTTGTGGTTGGAAGTCGGCGCCAGGCCTGAACGCGTGCTGCGTTTTGGCCGGAAAGATAATTTCTGGCAAATGGCAGAGACGGGTCCCTGTGGACCTAATTCGGAAATCAACTACTACCTCGGCGAACATCCGGAGGATCCAGAATTTAATCGTGCCGATCTCGTCAATGGTCCCGGCGATACGACGATGGAGATCTGGAATCTGGTCTTCATGCAATACAACCGGGTCGAGGTTGAGCCGGGTAAATACAAACTCGAGCCATTGCCGAAGCCCTCGGTTGATACCGGGCTGGGACTGGAACGCACCGCGGTAATCCTGCAAGGCAAGTTTTCAAATTACGATGCCGATCTGCTTCGCCCGATCGTGGATTTCACTGCCCGGCTTGCAGAACGCGATTACGAACCGGAAACGCAGGAAGGTTTTGCCATGCGCGTTATCGCGGATCACGCGCGCGCGACAGCGTTTCTCATCGCAGACGGAATTCTGCCCGGCAATGAAGGACGCAACTACGTTTTGCGCAAGATCATGCGGCGCGCGATTTATCAGGGCAGGCATGCACTCGGCTTCAAGGATCCGTTTTTCTACAAGGTGGCCGACTTCGTCGTCGATCAGATGCATGAACCCTATCCGGAACTTGAGGCGCAACGCGAATTCATTCAGAAGATGGTGAAGCTGGAAGAAGAACGCTTTGGATCGACCATGACAGTTGGCTTGCAGAAGTTGGACGAAGTGTTCGCTCAGACTCAGAAGAATCAGATGCCGGCCTATACCGATCTCGCTCGACTGTATGACACGTTCGGCATTCCGCGCGATCTTATTCGCGTGAGCCTGGAAGAACGCGGTTTTTCTGCGGAGGAAACCCAATTCAACGAATCATTTGATGCCGCGCTGCAGGCACTTCAACAGACAGGCGCAACGGAAAGAGCTGAGGGAAAAGCGAAAACTAATCCGGTTTACTCAGGTATCGCTACCAGGATTGAACGATCTCGATTCAAAGGCTATGAAACCACGCGGGTGGATGAGGCGACGGTTGTCGGTTTAATAAAGGCAGGCACTGAAGTTCTGGAGTTAAGCGACGGCGATGAAGGTGAAGTCATTTTGAATCAAACTCCGTTCTATGCCGAGAGCGGTGGGCAGGTGGGCGACGTCGGGCGTCTTGTCAGTACCGCCTACGCTAGTGGGCGGGTAAACGATCCAAACCCACCCGCTACCGCAGGTGGTACTGACTGGAGTGCTGCAGCTAGTGAACTGATAGCAACAGTTCTCGACACCTATTCGCCTGCACAGGGTTTGATTGTACATAAGATCAAGGTTGAAAAAGGTACCCTGAAAGTCGGCGACACAGTTACGGCAGAAGTTGATGTTGAAAAGCGCGATGCGACGCGACGCAATCACACAGCTACCCACTTGATGCACGCCGCGCTGCGTGAAGTTTTGGGAACACACGTCAAACAGGCCGGTTCGGTAGTGGCGCCAAACTACCTGCGGTTCGACTTCACTCATTACCAGCCGTTGACTCAAAACGAAATTGAAGAGATTGAGAATCTCGTCAACTACCACATCCTGCGCAATGAGCCGGTGCAAACAGATGAGATGGCTGTTGAAGAAGCAATGCGCTCAGGAGCAATGGCCTTGTTTGGTGAGAAGTATGGGGAAAAAGTGCGCGTGCTTTCAATCAAAGGGGCCGCCGGCGGTGAAGATATCTTTTCGAAAGAGCTTTGCGGTGGAACGCATGTGCGCGCTACTGGGGATATAGGTCTCTTCAAGATCACGAGCGACGAATCAATCGCTTCCGGAGTCCGACGCATTCGCGCGGTCACCGGCGTCGACGCTTTCGAACGTTTTCGCGAGACGGAAGCGATAGTGGACAGAGTGACGGCGGATTTGCGCACATCGCGTTCTGACCTACCTGCCGTCGTCGGCAAGTTACAGGATGAACTGAAGAAAGCGCGACGTGAAGCTGACGAGCTGCGCATGAAGATCGCGAGCGGAGGCATTGGCAGTTCGTCGGCAAATGGCGGCGATGCACGCGAGGTCGCGGGCGTGCTGGTACTGGCGCGTGAAGCAAGCGGGCTGGACTCTGCCGGCATGCGGCAGCTTTCCGACACTCTGTTGGCGCGGATCAAATCCGGCGTGGTGGTGCTGGGCCGCAGCAGCGACGGAAAGGTTTCGCTTATTGTTCGCACCTCCGACGATCTCACCAATAGAGTTCCAGCCGGAAAGGTCATTAAGGAGCTGGCGCCGATCATCGGCGGCAAAGGCGGTGGCAAAGCTGACATGGCCGAAGGCGGCGGCAGTCAGCCTGAAAAACTCAATGAAGCTCTCGAGGCAAGTTACGCGATAGTAGAAAGACTTCTGAGTTAGACCTCAGCGAAGGAGCGGTGAGACTACCCGTGAGGCGGTGACCTCAGCGTTGAAAACCATTCACTCAACAATCGTCCGCTCAACCTGATGAAGCTCGAGGTCGGGAAGGTGGGCTTGCCCCAGCTCAAGTTAAGACTACTGATCAACAAAAAGCGCGAGCGACGTTTAACGGGAAGACGCGCTCGCGCTTTCTTCTGGCTTGTTTTTCAACAAGCCTCCCCCGCACAACCTGCGGCGTTCTTACATTGCCCTCTGTTTATCGGTTAACACGACACCCATTTTCTCGAGAGTTACTTTATTTAAGGTGCCGGTCACTTTGAGGCCGTCAGCTGCCTGATACTTCTGTAGACCCGCGCGCGTGTCCGCGTCGAGCTTTCCCGTCTCCTCCCCTGCATAGAAGCCACGATCCTTAAGAATCTTTTGAGCCTGCTTGATCTGATCCTTGCTGGCCCTAAAGATCGGTTTCCTGGGGCGCTTCGCAGCGCTGGTTGAATTGTTAGTTGTGGTTGAACTGTTGGTGTTTTGAGCAATCGCCACCGAACAGATAAAAAGCAGCGACAGAACGGTCGAGAGTATTTTCTTCATATGGTCCTTCTTTTATCGTGAAGAGGTGTAAAGCGGCGCGCGGCATCTGAATTGTCGGCAAAGCGCGCGCATCATTACAATCTTGCGTCGATAGTTCAATCACTCGTCGCGCAACCACGAAAACCAGTAATTGCAAGTGATTTTGCAATCGGACTTGACCGACGGACACGCCGATCGTTAAGGCAAACTTGCATACGTTGATTCACTCGTAATTGGGAAGGAGTGGTGCTCTTTGCGTTACCAAAGTCTAGAAACCGCGGAAGCAACTCATAACAGCGCCGCAGACTTCGGCTTTCCTAGCATGTATTACGGGAAACGCTTGCATTTAAAGGGGAAAACCGATGTGTTGGCGATTGTTTAACGGCTATGTTATTATCATGTCCGGTCTTTTGAGAGGCAAAGAGACCGCACCCCATAAAACTTCACGCCAGGTGCTCGTTCAGCGTTAAACAGGTCCGGCCCCGCAGTTCAAATAATCGTTACCGCCCCGGAAAAGAATCTCATGAAAAAATTCCCCCTGACTGCTGCTTTCCTGGTCACCTTCGCCGCCTCAGCTTTTGCCCAGGCGACATCCGCCGGATCGGATGGATCTGCTATCTCCCCTTATCGCGTGGACAACTTCGACCTGGCAACCGGTGTACACATCGTGACCACGCCAGCGGCTGCTCCAAAAAAACTCCGCAAGGGACGTTTGTTGACTGCAAAAAATCTAAACTACTCCCCATCGAAAGAACCGCTCACTCAAGCTACCAGCATGAACTGGACCGGCACTCTAAGTGGTTTCACTACGGGCGACCCCACTGTCGACAGTTACATATTGGATTCCGGCAAGCGCAATTCAGTCGATCCATTATTGGTTTACGCCATCATGCATCAGGAGTCCACGTTTAAGCCTCGCGCCATGTCAAACAAAGGTGCGCGCGGTCTGATGCAATTGATGCCCGGAACAGCTCAGCGTTTCGGAGTCTCCAGCATCTGGGACCCCCGCCAGAACATTGAAGGTGGCACGCGCTACGTGCGCTTCCTGCTGGACTTGTTCGATGGCGATGTCAAACTAGCTCTGGCTGGATACAACGCTGGTGAAGGCGCGGTGATGAAGTATGGATATCGCATTCCACCTTACAACGAGACGCAGGAGTATGTGCGAAGAATTAGCCGGCGCTACGACCTGATTCGCGATCCAATGGCCTTCCGCTACGCAAACAGTTTGACGCCTGAACAACTCGCCGCCAATCAACGTAAAGAATCGGCACCCTTAACAATGTATGAACGCAGCGTGTTTGCAGTCAGGCTTCCCGACGGTCGTTTACAGTTGATCACACAATAAGTGTCCGGCGCAGGTCGAGGAAAAAGAAGCGAGGCGGAGAATTCCAGCCTCGCTTTTAGTTTGTGTCAATACACCGAACGCCGCTCGGCATTACCTGCAAAACCGAAGCCTCGTGAGAAGCTTTCAACTGACGGGTTGAGTAACTAGCGCCGGTAGCGGTGTGACCACTCGAGCCGCCGGCACGCAAAGCACCGGACATGGCGCGTTTCTCACCACGCGTTCGATTTCAGAGCCGAGCACCGGGGTGCCACCAAAGAGCGAGGCGTGAACACTGGTACCGATCACGATCAGGTCTGCATCCTTCTCGGCGGCGAAGCGGACGATTTCTTCGTAGGGCCGGCCTTCGGCGATGTGGGCCACGGCCCGAGCGCCATCGCCGCGCGCAAGTTGACGCATGCGCTCCTGCACGTAGCTACGCAAACGGGACAGCGCATTCAGTCCCCCTTCGGGAAACATCACCGATATCTGTTCCAGGTAATCTCCGATCACATAGACCGCATGAAGTTCGGCGCCCGTTTGATTTGCCAGTTGTGTCGCTACCTGAGTGGCAGCAGCGGACGATGGTCGAAAGTTTGTCGCCAAAAGAACTCGATTCAGCCGAACTTCGCTATGGTCACCGCGATGCTCTACAAAATCATGCTGCGGTGGACGAATGGTCAGTACCGGGCACGGCGCCTCGGCGATGATCTCTTCCGCCGTTGATCCCCACAGCGCGCGCGACAATCCTTTACGTCCGTGCGTCACCACCGTTACGAGATCGATATCATAGTCGCGCACAGCCTTTGCTATTTCCGGCGCCGGCTCACCCTCGACGATAACCGGTTCAACTTCAAGGCCATTGAACAGCGGGTCGGCCAACAGATTGCGAACCTCACTTCTTGTTTGCAATAACCATCTGTTGTCCTGCTCTTCGAAGATACGTTCCGGCAAGGTTAGTAGATTGGCGGGTACCTTCGCGCTCTGCACGCTGAACAGCACTACGCGTCCGCCGCCGCTATGGGCAAATGCCGCGGCATACTTGAGGGCCGCACGGGCGTGAGGCGTGAAGTCAGTCGGAAACAGGATGTTTCGAAATGGATACATAACGAATTCGAATTGTGAATTTTCGGATTTCGGATTCCTTAATTAAGGTAGATTGGCGGACCAGACGAATGGAAAGAGCTGGATTCGATGTCCGCAATTCGAAATCCGAAATTCCAGTGTTTTCGTCGCGGAGTCTAACAAGAAAAAACTTACGAGGGAATAGGACCGGCGGAACGCGGAAGACGAATCGGGCGTTGGGGGAGTGGCTATCCCGCATCCTTCTCAGCTTCCCGTGTGCTTTCTCGTCTACCCGTTCCACGTTCCCTGTTTCCCTTTCCCTGGTCGTGTTTTCCTCTGGATTTTCCGCGGTGTTCCATGCCAAACTCCGCCCCAAATCTATACCGTCGCCGGTAGCTTATCCTTCGGAGTGGAAATGATTGAAGTAACCGAGATCGTCAAGCGCTACGGTCCAAACACCGTACTGAATAAAGCCACATTTCAAATTCAGGAAGGTCAACTGACCACCATTTTGGGCCCTTCCGGATGCGGCAAATCAACTTTGCTGCGTTGTCTGAATCGCCTTGAACGCTTCGATCGAGGGCGCCTGCGCATTGGCGACGTCGAGGTATTCGGCACAGAAGAGAAGCAACTGACGGCGGCTGAAGAAAAGCAGCTAACAAAGCGGTTGCGTGAGCGTGTCGGCATAGTCTTTCAAAACTTCAATCTGTTTCCACACCTGACAGTACTGGAAAACTGTATCCAGGCCCCTACTATCGTCAAGGGAATGGCACGCGCGGCGGCGGAAGAGGTAACGCGCCACTATCTCGACAAGGTTGGACTCAATGACAAGATTGATTTCTATCCGGCCCAACTCTCCGGCGGACAACAGCAGCGCGTGGCCATCGCACGCGCCCTGGCGATGGAGCCTGAGGTAATGCTTTTTGATGAGCCCACCTCGGCCCTCGATCCACAGCTCATCCAGGGAGTGGCGCGCATGCTCCGCGCGCTCGACGATCTCGGCAAAACGCTGGTCGTAGTCTCCCACGATATGAACTTTGCACGACGCATTTCTGACCAGGTGATCTATTTCGAAGGTGGCCATGCCGTTGAGGCCGGCACCACCCAGGAGGTTTTCGGCAACCCGCAGCAGCCGGAAACGCGCGCCTTCATGCAAAGCTTTCATGATGAGGAGCCGGCCGAGCCGGCGCCGAACGGGCAGGATCCAAAGCTCAAGGTTCAGCCGGGAACCCGCGGCAACCTTGGCCAGGAAGAGTAGAAACGGACATGACAAAACTTCCCCGCGAGATAACCCCGAAGCGTCCACGAAAGCTCGCCGCGATTTTTCTTCTCCTGCTCTGTTTTCAAGTGCCAACTTTGGCACAGTCGGCGTTGGAACGCGTGCGCAAGAGCGGCGAATTGCGCATCGGCACTGACGCCACCTATCCGCCGCTTGAATACATTGAAGGCGGCCAATTCGCCGGCTTCGAAATTGATCTTGGCAATGCAATTGCTCGCGAGTTAGGCGTACGGTCGCAGTGGATCAATTCCAGTTTCGATGGCATTTTCCCAGCGCTTCAGAATGGCTCCTTCGATGCGGTGTTGTCCTCAGTGACTATCACACCCGAACGAAGCGCTTCTATGCTCTTTTCTGATCCTTACTACGACTCAGGACAGTTAATCGCCGTGCGTCAGGGAACCACGGGGATAGCAGCGCCCGAAGACCTGGTGGGAAAGAAGGTTGGGGTGCAGATCAACACGACGGCGCAACTCGATCTCGAGAAACGCCAGGGCGTGAACGTGGCTGTATACAACACTATCGATCTGGCGATGCTCGATCTGAAAAATGGACGGATTGATGCAGTCGTCGGTGATGCTCCTGTTCTGCGATACATGATTAGGCAAAGCTTTCGGGAACTTCAAACCGTGGGTCGCAGGTTCACAGACGAGAAGTTTGGAATCGCGTTTGCCAGGTCGAGCGAAGATTTACGGCGTGCAGTTAACGCTGTGCTCTGGCGGATCGAGGACAGCGGTGAATACGACCGCATTCATGAGAAGTGGTTTGGCCAGGTGGCGGAGCGCACCGCTGATCAGGCCGCTAGCAATGCACAGCCGAAAATCTTTGATTCCAGTATCGTCAAGCGCACCTGGCAGTTTTTCCTGAAGGGCGTTTGGCTGACGGCGCGTCTGGCTTTGTTGAGTCTCGTCTTGGGATTACCTATCGGTCTGCTGCTCGCGCTTGCGCGCGTCCAATCATCGCACCTGCTGGCAGCCCCGGCCGCACTCTACGTGGAAGTGATGCGCGGCACTCCGCTGCTGGTGCAAATACTGTTCATCTATTTTGTGTTGCCTATCTTCGGCATACATTTGCCGGCATTCACCAGCGGCATCATCGCGCTGACTTTGAATTGCGCCGCGTATATCTCGGAGATTATCCGCGCCGGCATACTCTCAATCGATGCCGGCCAAATGGAGGCAGCGCGCGCGCTCGGCATGAGCTACGCACAGGCGATGCGCCATATCATCCTGCCGCAAACTTTCCGCCGGGTCGTGCCGCCGTTAACAAACGAAGCCATAGCGCTGCTAAAGGATTCTTCTCTGGTGTCGGTCATCGGTCTAACTGAGCTGGCGCGGACGGGACAGGAACTGGCCAGTCGTTATGCGGCGCCGCTTACTATCTGGCCGGTCGTGGCGGTCTTCTATCTGTTGCTGACTTTTCCGTTAACGCGCGTAGCGGAGTATCTTGAAAGGCGCTGGCGACCGGTAACGCGAGCTTAGCGCATTTGCTACACCTTCGCTTAGAATTGAAGTGAGATGACGAGGATAAATTCATGAGCTCAGTAAATGTTAAAGAAAAGGCCAAGCGACTAATTGAAAAGCTGCCAGAGAATCTGACTTGGGATGACTTGGAAGGATCAAATTGAAGTCCTGCCTGTAATTCACAGTGCTCGTGAAAGAATGCAGCCTTTGAATTAGCCAGCTACCAAATAGTCGTGAAACCTCTTCTAATCATTCTCGGCGCCTTTGCGATTTTTCTTGTCGCTACCGCTTCTGACGTTGCCCAGACACCCAAGGCTGACGTAACCACTTTCCAGTTGGGCAATCAGGTAGTTAGGATTCCGGCGCCGAATGGTTTTGAGGAAGCGGCTTCGCAATTTGAACCCGTCAAAAACCATTTCACCGTTACCGAAGATCCCGGAAACGACATGCTGGCCGTCCACCTGCCCCATGCTGACTGCGAGAAATTACGGGCCCGCGAGTTTGGACCCTTCAATTTTTATACCAAGGTTTCCGTACGCAAGAGTGTTCGCGACGAGGATTATTCAGCCGAGCTCTTCGCGAATCTTGTCTCCACGTTCCGCAAAAGCGGTTCTCAGATTCTCGATATCAACAATCCAACAATGAAAGGAATCGTGGAACGACAAGAGAAGAGTCTAAGCGAGCTTAGCAAACAAGAGACTAAGATTGATTTGAGTCAACCTGTTAATCTCGGAGAATTCGACACTCGGCCCAACGTCTACAGCGTTATGTTGCTCCTGAACTACACAACTAAGAATGTCGACGGTGAGGTAACTGTTCCCATACTCGGTGGTCTGTCTTATGTCAGAGTCAAGCAGCGCTTAATTTATGTTTATACCTATCGCAAATACAAATCCACGGCCGATGTGGAAATTTTGCGAGATTTTACCAAAAAATGGGTCGGGCAGATTCTTGCAGCCAACTAATTCGACGAATCTGGGCACTGTTTAACTATGAATGCTCTTCCAATCATCATTGGCGCGCTCTGCGTAATGGCAATCGCCTATCGCTACTATTCCGCCTTCATCGCGGCTAAGGTGCTGACGCTTGATGATTCTCGTCCGGTGCCGTCCCAGACAATGTACGACGGGCATAACTATTACCCCACAAACAAGTGGGTACTTTTCGGGCATCACTTCGCGGCCATCTCGGGCGCTGGTCCACTGATTGGCCCGGTGCTGGCAGCGCAATTTGGTTTTTTGCCGGGACTTCTATGGTTGGTGATTGGTGTTTGCCTGGGCGGAGCTGTGCACGACTTCATGATCCTGGCCGGCAGCATTCGTCGCAAGGGAAAATCGCTTGCCGAAATGGCGCGCACTGAGATTAGTCCGCTTTCAGGTTTGGTCGCGGGAGTTGCAATTCTTTTCATCGTGGTCATCGCGCTCGCGGGTCTGGGTCTGGTAGTTGTGAATGCACTCGCTGAATCGCCGTGGGGAACGTTTACAGTTGGGTTCACAATTCCACTGGCGCTGTTCATGGGCCTTTACATGTATCGGTTCCGGAAAGGCAAGATCATTGAGGCGAGCGCGATCGGGGTCGTAGGGTTGCTGGTGGCAGTTTATCTCGGCGGCCGCGTGGCTGATTCTTCACTTGCAAATACGTTCACTCTTTCGCGCAACGCACTGATCATCCTGATGGCCTTCTATGGCTTCGTTGCTTCAGTGCTGCCTGTCTGGATGCTGCTCTGTCCGCGCGATTATCTCTCGTCTTATCTGAAGATTGGAACGATCGCTTTTCTGATCATCGGCGTGATCCTCGTGCATCCAAACCTGAATATGCCGGCACTCACTCCCTTCACTGCCGGCGGTGGGCCGGTGATTCCCGGCAAGGTTTATCCATTCGTATTTATCACCATCGCTTGCGGCGCGATTTCCGGTTTTCATGCGCTGATCTCCTCTGGAACTACGCCCAAGATGATCGCCAAAGAGACTGACGCACGCCTGATCGGCTACGGCTCGATGTTGATGGAAGGCATTGTCGGCGTGGTAGCGCTAATTGCCGCGACATCTCTTTTCCCAGGCGATTACTTCGCCATCAACACGGCGCAGAAAACCGACACGCAAAAAGCTGCTTACGTGCGCATGGTTGACGAGCACAGCGCGCAAGGCTTCAATCTCCAGCCGCAAGAAATTGATAGATTAGAGCAGGAGTCAGGTGAGAAGAACCTCCGCGGTCGCACTGGTGGAGCGGTGACGCTGGCCCTTGGCATCGCCAAAATCTTCGATGGTATTCCAGGCCTGCGTGGTCTGATGAAATATTGGTATCACTTCGCGATCATGTTTGAAGCGCTGTTTATTCTCACTACCATCGACACCGGAACGCGGGTGGCGCGTTTCCTGGTGGGCGAGTTTGGCGGGCGCTTCTATCGCAAACTCGAGGAGCCAAACTGGCTGCCGGGTTCAGTTATTACCAGTGCCCTCGTAGTCGCCGGCTGGGCGGCCTTTATCTGGTCAGGATCTATTTCAACTATCTGGCCAATGTTTGGCGTTGCTAACCAGTTGCTGGCGGCCGTGGCCCTCTGCGTTGCCACCACCATCCTCATCAACACGGGCAAGACTAAATATTGCTGGGTAACAATTATGCCGCTGACTTTCGTAGCGACGACTACTCTGGTGGCTGGTTGGGAATCGATCACCGACATCTTCTGGCCACTCTCGCAAAAACCCGAGACGGCTATGCAGGGCTACATCAATACTTCCCTCACCGCGACCATCATGGTTGCCGCGGTAATTATTCTTGCCGATTCAATTCGCCGTTGGTTTGGGCTGGGCAACCGTCCGGAACCAATCGTTACGCTGGCCGAAGCTGAATCGCCCGGGTAATTAGTGAGGCGATCCGCGTTTTCCACCGCCTGGGCGAACCAGGAGATCAGGCAACCGCATAGAGAGGTACGGACTAGAGCCTTTTGCCCCGTTGGACAGTCTGCCTAAAAATCGGCAATAATACGCGATTCTAAAGAGACGATCCGTCAACACCGTATGCGCTCCCGAGCAGTTCAGGTGTCGAATTGTGGATACGGGCCCGGTTGGCGGGCATCAATCTCGCCGCTTTTTTAAACGACCGAAAGGAATCGCACAATCGTGGATATATCGCTGATCGCAATTATCAGCCTGCTAACCGTTTGCTTGGCAGCATTGCTTATCAAAAAGAAAACTAACGAAATCATGGATACTGGATTCTTGTTTCTAAGCGCGCGTGTTCGTCGTCGCATTCGTCGTCATGGGCTGACATTTGCGGCCGCTGTCAGCGGACTGCTGTTTTCCGCATCCCCGGTGTTCGCTCAGGCAGAAGGCGGCGAAGCAAATCTGAGGTTGCCTGACCTGTCTGACGTAACTTTTTTTGGCGGCATCGATGGCCACAGATTATTGATGGGCGGCCTCGTCGTCTGTCTGCTTGGGCTTGGATTCGGCCTGGCGATTTACATGAACCTCAAAAAGATGCCGGTGCATCGTGCCATGCGCGAGATCTCGGAGACTATTTATGAGACCTGCAAAACTTATCTGATTACGCAGGGTAAGTTCATCCTTATCCTGGAAATCTTTATTGGTGTCATCATCATTCTATATTTCGGTGCGCTAAGGGGAATGGAGCCATTCCGTGTCGCCATCATTCTCGCATTTAGTCTCATCGGTATCGGAGGAAGTTACGGCGTCGCTTGGTTTGGTATCCGCGTAAACACGTTTGCCAATTCACGAACTGCATTCGCCAGCCTTGAAGGCAGACCCTTTCCGATTTATGCGATTCCACTTAAAGCCGGCATGAGCATAGGCATGATGCTTATTAGCGTGGAACTTTTGATCATGCTGTGCATCCTGCTTTTCATCCCCGGAGATTACGCTGGACCTTGCTTCATCGGCTTCGCAATTGGCGAATCGCTCGGCGCGGCAGCGCTGCGAATAGCCGGCGGCATCTTCACGAAGATTGCCGACATCGGCGCCGATCTGATGAAGATCGTGTTCAAGATCAAAGAAGACGATGCGCGCAACCCGGGTGTGATTGCTGACTGCACGGGCGATAACGCGGGCGATTCTGTCGGGCCGAGTGCGGATGGTTTTGAAACGTATGGTGTCACCGGAGTGGCGCTGATCACTTTCATCTTGCTCGGCGTGCCCGACCCACGGGTACAGGTTCAGTTGCTGGTCTGGATCTTTGTCATGCGCATTATGATGATTATCGCGAGCGCTGTTTCTTACTTCGTCAACGACGCCATTGCCAAGGCGCGTTATGGCCATGCGAAGGAGATGAATTTTGAGGCGCCGCTGACATCTCTGGTATGGATCACATCAATCGTTTCCGTTGCGATCACCTTCATCGTTTCTTATTTAACGATTCCAACGCTGGGTGGCGACGCTACTCAGTGGTGGAAACTCGCGACGATTATCTCCTGCGGCACTCTCGCCGGAGCGATCATTCCTGAACTCGTCAAAGTCTTTACGTCAACTGACTCGCAGCACGTCAGCGAAATAGTGGCATCTTCTCGCGAGGGCGGCGCCTCGCTGAACATTCTCTCGGGTTTAGTCGCCGGCAACTATTCGGCTTACTGGCTGGGCATCAGCATTGTCGGCCTCATGGCGATAGGGTACTACTTCAGCACCATGGGTCTGGACGCGTTAATGATTTCCACGTCCCTGGTCCAGGTCGCTCCGGTTTTCGCCTTCGGTCTGGTGGCTTTCGGGTTTCTCGGAATGGGGCCGGTCACTATCGCCGTCGACTCTTATGGCCCAGTGACGGACAATGCGCAATCCGTTTACGAGTTGTCGTTGATTGAGCAGGTACCAGACATCGAAGCTGAAGTTCAGAGAGACTTCAACAAGACTGTCAATTTCTCGCGCGCGAAACATCTATTGGAAGAAAATGACGGCGCCGGCAATACTTTTAAAGCCACAGCCAAGCCTGTGCTCATCGGCACCGCCGTGGTGGGCGCCACCACTATGATCTTTTCAATCATCATGGTGCTGACAAGCCAACTTCGAGATTCAGTCGCCCTTAACAGTTTGTCATTGCTGCACGCGCCATTTGTGTTGGGACTGATTACGGGGGGCGCGGTGATTTACTGGTTCACTGGCGCTTCGATTCAAGCGGTTACGACGGGTGCCTATCGCGCGGTAGAGTTCATCAAAGCCAACATCAGGCTCGAAGGCGTTGAAAAAGCGTCGGTAGAAGATAGCAAGAAGGTAGTGCAGATCTGCACGCAGTATGCGCAGAAGGGTATGTTCAATATCTTTCTGACGGTATTCTTTTCCACACTCGCCTTCGCCTTTGTCGAGCCGTTCTTCTTTATCGGTTATCTGATCTCAATTGCCGTGTTCGGTCTCTACCAGGCGATCTTCATGGCCAACGGCGGCGGCGCCTGGGACAACGCGAAGAAAGTTGTCGAAGTTGATCTGAAGATGAAGGGTACCGCGCTGCACGATGCCACGGTTGTCGGCGATACGGTGGGCGATCCATTCAAGGACACATCGTCAGTGGCTTTGAACCCGGTCATCAAGTTTACGACGCTGTTTGGCTTGCTGGCAGTGGAGTTGGCAGTCAGCCTGACTCATCGAAACAATGGTGATACGACGTTGACTCGAATACTGGCGCTGGGCTTTTTCCTTGTCTCAGTTTTCTTTGTCTGGCGTTCCTTCCACGGTATGCGCATCGGCACGCTCGCGGCGGCACCCACCGTTAAAGTGGAGGATGTTGTCGAGGCTAATCAAGAGTTTCGAGTCTAGAGTTCCGAGTTTCGCGTAGTGGGTCACTTCCGTTGAAAGTGTCCGATAAACTTTAGTTTGTCGTGACTCAGCGACAAGCTAAAGCTTATCGGACATCAAACTCAAGACTCGGAACTCGAAACTTGAAACTCCACACCCAAAATTCTAAACTCCGTCCATGAATTCTTCGGCCCAATCTTACGCTGCACCTGACACGTTGCTGGGGGCCGCCCTGGCTCCGTTGGACTGGACGCGATCTGTTTCGCTGGTAGTGGCTTTTAGCCTGCTCACTGCCCTGGCTGCCCAAATCGTCATTCCGGGGGGTTTGGTGCCGATCACGGCCCAAACCTTTGCAGTATTGCTCACTGGAGCGCTGCTTGGATCGCGTCTGGGCGCGATGGCGATGATTGTTTATTTGATCGAAGGCGTGAGCGGTTTGCCTTTCTTCTCCCAGGGGCATAGCGGTATTGCGCATCTGCTTGGGCCAACGGGCGGCTATCTCGTCGCCTTTCCGGCGGGAGCCTTCATTACCGGCGCCTTTGCCGAAAACGGTTGGGACAAACGCTTTTCAACGGCAGTGGTCGCCATGGCAGTTGGTTCACTGGTAATCCTGCTTGCCGGTCTGGCCTGGTTTTCTGTGCTTACGCACACCTCTCCGCTCGTCGCCTTCCAGGTCACTGTGTTGAAGTTTATTCCCGGCGACATCATCAAAATCCTGCTAGCGGCTGTTGCGCTTCCTTTAGGCTGGAAAGTACTTCGACGCAATGGCCCATCAGACGTCAACCAAAAGAAATAGTAGAACTTTAGTCCGCCTGGCAACCAGTCAGATAATCGAAAGGCACGAACATTGTCGTGAGAACTGCACGCAAATACATGATCCTTGGCCTT
Source organism: Acidobacteriota bacterium (assembly GCA_046726155.1). Taxonomy (GTDB): domain Bacteria; phylum Acidobacteriota; class Blastocatellia; order Pyrinomonadales; family Pyrinomonadaceae; genus PSRF01. The sequence continues at coordinate 13,437 of JBKOZZ010000086.1, read as the reverse complement.
ACGCTGGCGGGACTTTTAACTCTCAGCGGGATTTACGCCAGCGCACAACGGACTTTTTCCGAGCAGCGGGTGCGTTTTCCAAGGGGACAGAATAGCGCCACGCTGCGCAGCCGAGTATCGCGAAACAAGGCTGTTCTATACACCGTCGGCGCTAAGACCGGCCAGTCGTTGACAATCGCATTAGACGGTGATGCCAAGACTCGCTTCGATCTTTCGGGTCCGAAAGACAAAAGCGGTCAGACAATGGCCAATGGCGAAACGGAATGGTCAGGCACACTGCCGGAGACTGGCGATTACCGCATTTTTGTTTTCACTGATAGCCACGTAGCGTCTCCGTTCACGCTGAAGATCACAATCGAGTGACCACACGAAAAACTCCGAGCAAGTATCTACAAACATGTTGCGTAAACTAAAGGTGCGCTCGCGTCAGCGCGAGGAGCTCGTTGAGATCACCGACGAGGTGCAGAAGGAGCTGGCTGCATCAGGCGAACGGGATGGCGTCGTCGTGTTGTATGTGCAGCACACGACTGCCGGGTTGACGGTAAACGAAAATGCAGATCCTGACGTGCCGCGCGACATGCTGCACCTCCTCCGTACTCTGATCCCGCAGCATGGCATGGGCTTCCGGCATGGCGAAGAAAATTCCGATGCGCACATCAAAGCGACTCTGGTAGGTTCCTCCGTAACTATTCCCTTCGAAAATGGGAAACTCTTGCTGGGGCGCTGGCAGGGCATTTTCCTTTGTGAGTTTGATGGCGGACGCGAGCGCCAGGTGATCATGCTGGTGCGGTAGCACTGTTGACCTGGTCGCCGACGGGACCACGTGACCCTCTCCTCTTTCTTTTTGGAGTCCCTTTATTCCGAGAATTCTTGCGGGAACAATGCAGGATTGCCATTGTCTAAACGTTCAACCCAGTGCATTCCACAAAATTCTCGGGAAGGAGCACACGAATGATGGGAACATCCAGATTCGCAACTCGCAAGAGGATCTCTATCGCGTTCGGTTCGATTTTTATGCTGGTTTTTGCAGCCTCATGCTCATCCAACCCTTCTGCGTTGACACGCGTCACCGTAGCGGGCGAGACAAGCATGAAAGCTCAGCCCGACGTCGCGATGGTTGTGTTGTCAGTCATCACTCAGAGCCCGCAAGCACTCAATGCGCAGCAGGATAACGCGCGCAAGAGCGACGCAGTGATCCAGGCGTTGAAGGTGTCAGCGGGCGCTGATCCGGAAATCAAAACTTCCGACTACAGCCTTCAACCGCAATACGACTATAGATACAACAAGCTTCCGAAGATCATCGGTTACGAAGCTCGGAACTCCGTGATGGTGGCAATGGGAGACTTGACTAAAGTCGGCGCCGTCATCGATGCCGCATCGCGAGCGGGAGCGAACAGCGTTGAAAACGTTTCCTTCATCCTGCGCGACAACAGCCCGGTGCGCGGACAGGCTCTCGCGGAAGCGTCACGCCAGGCAATGACTAAGGCTCAGTCGATCGCTCAAGCGATGGGAGGGCAAGTTGTCCGTGTGGTCGAACAGCAAGAGGCAGGGACGACCGGCACTCCGGCTGAGTCCGCAGCAGCTGACAATGCGTACTCGCTGGAATTACGCGCCGCTAGGCAGGCACGTAAGCCCACTCCAGTGCAAGCCGGGCCTCTGAACGTTAACTCACGAGTGCAGATAGTTGTTGAAATCCAGGCAAGACGCTAGTTCGATTTACTCGTCGTTTCTTCGCTCAGGCCTTTCATAATCTCAGCAAACTTTTCCACGTCGGCGCGGGTGCGCTCCATTGCGCGCCGGCTATCGAGGTAAGCCGTCCAAACTGGCGTCTGCGTTAGCGCTTTCGTGGTGTCCTCATCGAGCGTCTGGGCTATGAGTGCGATCAGATCGCTCACCACGCGCGTATGCGCCAGAAGTGATTCGATGATCGTGTAAGCGAGACGCGCTTGTTCCTGATCGAGATCGCGCCCCGTAGAGTTGTCGGACATGGGTTGTTCGGACATTTAGGTTTGGAAAAGACTCTTTGTCAGCCGAATAAGGGCGATTACGCGAATCTGAAAAGTGTTTTCTGAATTACTTCTTGTTCTTGGATCCGATCTGCACTCATCCGCGTCAATCTGCGGCCAATAATTTTATTCGTTGCGCCGGCTGCTCTTTACAAATGGAAGCTCCATAACTTGCGCGGGGATTTCCTCGTCGCCGGCGTTAACCTTCACGCTCGTTCCCGGAGCGAGATAGTCGTACTTCAAATAACCGAGCGCGACAGTGCGACCCAGATGAGGCGAATATGTCTTGGAGGTGATGCGCCCAATATCTTTATCGTCTGTCGACTTAATAGTGGTATTCGCTTCAACCTTAACCGCTTGATCAAAAATCAAACCAGCCAACTTCTTGGCTACGTGCCCGCGATACTTGATGCGAGCAATAATCTCCTGGCCGACGTAACAACCCTTCGTGTAACTAACCGCGTCGTCCAGGGCCGTTTCAGTAACTACGTTGGTCTCATCCATGTCCACACCGTATCGTGGCAAACCTGCTTCAATTCTGAGAATCTCAAACGCGTCGTAGCCAACTGGCCGCGCCCCGGCATCCTGCAAAGCTCTCCACAAACTACCGGCATGATCTGATTTCACAATAAGATCGAATCCGTCTTCGGCAGTATGCGTGGCCCGAATCGCTGTCACATCTCCTGTCAACTCATGCCGCTGCCCCGAGATCTGGATTGCCTGGTTGGCCGCGATGCTTGCCAGTTCCTGGCCCAGGACCGACCGGACCACGTTAACGGCGCTTCTTCCCTGAACTGACAACAACGCAGTTTGGCTGGTTATATCGGACACGTGAAAGTCGCCGGCCAGTGTGAAACGTTCGATAGTTTTCAATACGCGTTCATGCGTCACTGCCTCTGTGTCGATCACGAAGGCAGGAAAGAGATTCGTCCGGGCTCCACGGCTGGGCAGCCTTGCTGGGGTGGTTTGGTCTGTCCCTTCATCTTGCAAACGAAGCACGCGAGCGCTGGCAATCAGCCGTCCCTGGACATTCGGAAACGCCGCCGGCATCCAGTTATTCTCAGCCAGCGTTTTCATGTCGTTCGTAATCAGGCCATTAAGAAACTGCACCGCTTCCGAACCGCCCACCATGATGCGACCGCGCGAGGAAAGGTCAATGATGCCGGCGCCGCCCTCGCGCATCGCGGCATATTCAAACAACGCGTCGCCGTAGGACGCAGGCACAGACCGGCCGTCTTGCACGGTCATCGTCGCTCCCAACCGGGTGTGGGTCTCGTCGATCGGGGATTTCGGAATTGTGATTTGCTCGACAGTTTCGGTCATTGAATGCATGAACTCTTTGATTTGATAGCTTCCTTGACCACCTTGTAATCCTGCAACTGTTCCGCCTCGCGCCGGTGGGAAGCCAATACTTGCGGACTGGGATGATAGATGGGCACGAGCAGGCGACCATCCCAGGATTGTGTCTTTGCGGCTGAATCCTTAAGAGTCAGATCATGTGGCTTAATCGCCTTCAGGGCCTCAAGTGCGACTGAACCAAGCGTGACTACAACCGCGGGATCTAATAACTCAATAGTTCGACGCAGAAATTCTGAACAGTTCTTCAACTCAGTCTTGCCTGGTTTCCGATTGGCCCCCGACTCCGTGCGTGGATTGCAAAGCGCTGCGCTGGTTATGAAGATATGCTGGCGGCTTAAACCGATCGAGGCGAGGAAGCGATCGAAGTTCTTGCCTGATTGATCGCCCGAGAAAGGTATGCGAGTCTGGTCCGCGCCCTTTCGCCCCGGAGCTTCGCCGATAAACATAATTCGCGCGTCCACTGAGCCGTTTAGTTCACTCAAGACCGCAGTCCTTTCACACATGGCTGGGCAGCGCGTGCACACGGCTGCTTCAGCCACCAGGCGTTGAAACTTCGTTTGCTTTGATTCTCCGGCAGACATCTTGAATAGATTTCATCACAAAGGAAGCAAGACACAAAACACACTGCACCTTCAAGAAGCGCCGAAGAGCGGGGGCAAGCCCACCTTCCTAACCTTGAGCTGATAATAGTTGAGCCTTAATCCTTGATCGAAAGCCGTTCACGGTGAGATTTATCAGGCTACTAGGAACGTCTCTAGGTCGGGAAGGTGCGCTTGCCCCCGCTTTTTTTCTAATCAAACACGCTACCGCTAGGCCATCGTGCAATTCTTCTTTAAGGACGCAAACTAATTCTGTACGTTTTGATTTTTGAATTCAGCGTGGTTGCGTTCATTCCCAGCAGGCGCGCAGCACGCGATTGATGGCCGCCGGTTTGCTCCAGCGCGCGGCGGATGAGATCGATTTCAAAGCGGCGGACTTGATCGTAGAAGTTTATGCCGCGTCCGAGATCCTGCACTGCGCCGACGCTGGCGCCTTCTTCGGAGACAATAGCGACTGATTGCGGATCGCTGATTTCCGGGCGCAGACACTCGCGCGAAACCTCATCATTCGGCGCAATTACTACTGCGCGTTCAATCGCATTTTCGAGTTCACGAACGTTACCGGGCCAGGAGTAAGCCTCAAGCAACGCCAATACTTCCGGGGCGATCTGTTCAGACACTTTCCGGCCATTCTCTTCGTTATACTTCTCGATGAAATGTTGGGACAGCGGCAGAATGTCTTCGCGCCGGTCGCGCAGGGGCGGCAACTCGATGGGCACAACCGCCAGCCGGTAATACAGGTCTTCACGGAAAGTTCCCTGCTTGACCGCTTCCTTCAACTCGATGTTAGTTGCGGCGATGATGCGTACATCAACCCGGCGCGGTGTGGTGTCGCCGAGCGGCGTAAACTCGCGCTCCTGGATTACACGGAGCAGACGCACCTGCGTTTCCGGTGGAATGTCGCCGATCTCATCAAGAAAAATTGAACCGCCGTCAGCAACTTCAAACAGTCCTTTCTTCGCCGCGACGGCGCCTGTGAAGGCGCCGCGCGTATGACCAAAGAGCTCCGACTCCAGCAGTTCCGAGGGAATGTTTGAACTGTTAACAGTTACGAACGGCTTTCCGGCGCGCGTGCTTGCCTCGTGGATCGCTTTCGCGATCAACTCTTTTCCGGTGCCACTTTCGCCCGTGATTAAAACAGTAGAGCGGGCCGGCGCCACTTGTTCGACCAGGCGAAAAACCTCCTGCATTACGTCGGAACGCCCGACAATCGCGCCGCGGTCGACTGCGCGACTCATCGCGCGCCTCAGGGTCCTTCTTTCCTCTTCCTTGCGCCGCCGTTTGATTCCGGCTGCTACCGTGGCGGAGATCTGCTCGTTCTGAAAAGGCTTTCGTATGCAGTTGGACGCCCCGTGCTCCCAGGCTGCGATTGCGGTATCAAAAGTTGCATACGCCGTGATCATCACGATGACGGCGTCGGAATCCATCTTTAGAAACTCTTCCAGTGCGCGCAAGCCGCCTATGCCCGGCATGGAAACATCGAGCAACACAACGTCGTAAGCGCGGCGACCATAGGCCTCGAGTCCCTCTTCACCAGTCTTGGCGAGGTCAACGCGATAACCCTCCGAAGAGAGAAGCGTTTCCAAAACGTCACGCATTATCTCTTCGTCGTCAACGATCAGGACTGAGCCCTTCTTAGCCACGCGTCTTTCTGTCTTCACTGCCAATGTTGCTGGTCCTTTATTTTTCGAAGCCAAACAGTTTAGGTGAGATCAAGACAAAAAAAAAGGCAAGAGCAAGGCGAGATGCCGCGTGCTCTTGCGGAGACGTTTTTGCGATTTGAGATTTGAGATCTGAGTTAGTCCGCCACTGGCTGCAACCGGGCGCGGGAATGCGCGGTTGGCAAAGTAATGCGAAATATTGTTCCATGCCCGGGAGTGCTTTCGACGCTTATGTGCCCGGAATGCTCCTGGACAATGCCATATGAAACAGCAAGACCTAGTCCGGTTCCGCGCCCGACTCCTTTAGTTGTGTAGAACGGATCGTAAATCTTGGCCACATTTTCCGGAGCGATTCCAATTCCACTGTCCGATACCTCAATCGTGAGCGAATGATCCTCCGCAGGAAGCGTGGAGATTCTAATCGAACCCCCGGCAGGAATCGCATCGCGAGCATTCAGCAACAGGTTTGTAAACACCTGCTGTAGTTTGACGCTATTCCCAAAGACTTGCGGTGAATCATGGTCGTAACCGCGCAAAATTTCGATCTGGTTGCCGCGCAATTGCGGCTCGAGTAGCTGCAGGGTGTCGTCAAGAACGCGGCTGATATCCAGTTCCGTAAACTCGGTGGCGTCTCCAGTGCGCGAAAAGTTCAGCAGATTGTTAACGATGTTGGTGGCACGTTCGGCCTGACGGCGAACTTTAAGCAGAAGCGCATGCTTGGGATCGTTTTCAGCAAGCATGCTGAGCAACATCTGCGTGTAGGAAGAAACACCGGTTAAAGGCGTGTTCACTTCATGGGCCACGCCGGCAGCGAGCAGGCCGATTGAAGAAAGTTTCTCACGTTGCTGCAATTGCTCTTCGAGGCGCACGCGGGAAGTTACATCTTCGAGCACAACGAGAGCGCCGGTTTGCTCCTGCGAATCCTGCAAGGGCGCTATGGCGATATTGAGAACGAGCCGGTGGCCGGCGAAAGTTGCAGTGTGGATCTTGTAGATGTTGCGGATTTCCTTGAGGCGCCAACGATCATTTCCCAATACCTGGCGCAACGTGTCAGTAAAGTCTTCCGAGAAAAGATCCTCAACTCGTTTACCGACCGCCTGAGTGCGTCTAAGATCAAGAATCTCTTCAAGCGCGGAATTCAGACGCGTGACGCGGCCTTCCAGGTCCACAGCCAGCAGTCCAACGTTAATCGACTCAATGATCGACTCGTTAAACTCCTTCAAGAGCTTCAACTCTGCCGCCCGCTCCTGCTGCTCCTGATACAACAAACTGTTTTCGATTGCGACTGCTACATAACCAGAAACCGTCAGCAGAATCTGTACGTCTTCCGAAGAAAGCAACGCGCCGTCGGCCGATCGCCCGAGGCCGATGACTGCTACCATCCGGCCACGCACTACGCAAGGAACATAATAGTGAAGTGCGCGCCGTACGAAACCAGTTGTCTCAGGGATCAGATCCAGATCGTCAGTGCGCACTACTCCGGTTTCAGCGGAGCGAACCCGAATCATCTCGCGAAAATCAGGCGGCACAATCATCTCCGCGGAAAGTCCCGTAGCACGAGCAACGCGATAACCGGCGGATGCGTTTTTGTCCTCGATGAAAATCGCGATGCGACCAACGTTCATCACCTGCTGGAGACGGCTAACCAGCGAGTCAAGCAAAGGGTCCAGCGCCGTGGTTGCGGAAAGCGTGCGGCCAAAATCAAGCAAGCTGTTGCGCATGTCGTAACGCTCGCCGTAAAACAGCCGATCGATGTGTTCCTGCAAAAAGCTTTTCACGGGCGCCGCAATCATGACGATGGCTGCCATAGCTACTATTGCTATCACCACCCGCAAAGTGATCTCGCCCGAAGTGAAACCCTGATCGCCGCCAAGCGCGTAGAGGCCGGCGAGGTACACCACGAGACCAACCATGAGAGCAATTGCCAGCGTCGTGAGCACGTAAACAAAAACTCGGCGAACGACAAGCTCCACGTCCATCAGACGATAGCGAACCACTGAATAGCCAAACGCGAGCGGTATAAGAATCAGGGGTAGGACCGCCGCATCCGTCAGTCCGGGGTCGGCTTGAGCACCTAAGAGAAACCCGATGGCGTAGAGGAGCGTGAAAGGCGCAACTGCCAAAACTGAGCCCCAAATTACCCACTTCATCTGTTGTCGAACAACAGCGCTTCCGGCTCTGATCCAGGTTCTAACCAGGAAGAAAACGCTGGCGATCAATCCCGCTATGAAGTGGAAAAAACTCAGTCTATAGAAGAGGCCGACAAAAGACTCGGAGAGACTGGGAACATTCCTGAGAGCAGGGACGATAGGAGTCAGCACCCCGCGCAGGAAAACAAAACTTGCCAGCGAAAGCAGCAGCAGCGCCGGCGCGTAGAGTAAAGCTGCGCGCCATCGTTTCGCCGCAAAAAGTTGCTGCCGCTGCGGGTAAGTCAGACAAAAATGTAAGAACAGCGGCGCGAAGAGAATGAACGCGGCATTTCTCAAAAACGCGATTGCTAAATCCAGATCGCGATAAGTACCGATGGGCGTGTAGAAACAAAAAACAAAAGCGGCCAGGCAGAGAGTGGCAAAGTGTAGAGCAAAAGGCGCTCGTCCGCCCTGTTTGAAGAGAACAAAGAAGCCCACGAACAGAAAGACCAGGCCGATTAGATTGATGTAAACAACTCGGGGCGTCCATTTGTGAATCGCATCCAGTCCATCGAGATCGGCATAATAGTAGCGGCTCTCTACTGGATAGGACGGTCGCTCGATTAAGTAATGCAGGTCTCCGCCCACGTGGGCCTGATCCAGATAGATCTGAACGTCTTTTGAGTGGCCGATCTCATCATAATTCTTGTTGTCTAAACTGATTGCGATCAGACGGTCGCCAGGCAGAATCTGACCACGTGCGCCGGAAGAACCCGGTTCGACGACTTCAGCGATAATACCGTGCCTGGTGTCGCTCCACCGGATGCCATCCCAAGGGGGCGTTTGGTGACTTAAACGCTGGGCAAAGTTAAGTATGCCCGCCACTACCAGCAGAGCGGCGGCAGCCAGCACCAGCCAAGTCCCAGTTGTAAAGACTGATCTCTTCACGTAAGTTGTTTTACCTACAAGGCGCCAACGTTCTCGATCCAGTGATAAAAACGCAAGGTATGTTCCCAAGCGAATAGCCGCAAAGCCCGACTATCGGTTCAGCCTTAAATCCTTGTTTGAGCTCGGTTGGAGGCGCAGTCTTATTCGGAATCCTTTACACCAAGGGCCTTATATCTTCCCTCATGATGCCGCGACATGCGTTTCGAACGAATATCCCGGCTGATCACATTGTCCAAGTTTTTGGACTTTTCCGAGATTTTGGAGGCCGGGAAGATATAGAACCGAAAGAAAAAGAGCGCGAGACCTCACGAAGTGGGCAACTTGTTCCGGTCCTGATTTTTTCTCTCCTTCTTAGAACCTGAGGGAGATCCCACCGCGAACAGAACGGCGGCCGGTGCAGAGTTGGGTGAGTATCTCTCCGTTATCAGTGCTTGACTGCAGGTCCAGCAGATTACGCGCATCGAGCACAGCTTCAGCGCGTATAGGCAACCCGAAACTCGGCAGTTCTTGTGTAATCTGGACGCTTAACGACGGATCATAAACAGCGAGGCGTCCGGCAAAGGGATCGATGGCAAACACGGTGGCATTTGGCGAGAAGCGCAACACGGTGCGGATGTTGGTGCCCGTATTAAAGCCGGCGCCCAGTTGTAGCGCTGCCGTTTGGAAAAAGCCACTCTCAAATATTTCCGTCGGCTGGGAAATGTTGCGCGATGCGAGCCGTTGTCCCCGACCAAAGGAGTATCCGGCTGAGGCGGTCCACATTCGACTCAACCGGCGCGTATAGACCAGACGTATGCCCTTCGAGGCACCCTGCTGATTGGCAACATTAATAAATGTTTCGCCGGTCGCACCGGAAAAGGCGCTCATCGGGGTGCTGAGCAAGCCGACGCCACGTCCCGAGGTGGTATCGAAGAAAGCAGTGCCTTCGAGGTTGGATTTATTGTTGATAACTCTTTCGACGCCAAACTCGAGTCTGTGGCTACGATCCATCACCGCGCGACCGTCAACGAAGGCGATCGGCCGTTTGCCGGCTTCTCTGAAAGCAACTTGAGTGTCTTCAAATATCGCCATGCTCTGAACGTTGTCTTCTTCGCCACCGGGCGCATAAGCGACTTTCAATCGCGTACGCGCGTTCGCATCGTATTGGACACCAATGCGCGGGGTGATTGAGCGGGCGCCACCGGCCCCGATGAAACGCGAATAGTCGAGACCAAGAACGACCACTATCCCGTCCCGAACAATCCACTCGTCAATCGCCCGGACTGAAAGCTGGCCAAGCCGGGTTTGACTATCGACGTTAGCTTTCGCTGAGGTCCATATAGGAGTCCCGAACCGGACAGCGCCAATGCTCATTCCCATCCTATGCCCTGGAAAGGCACGCAGGTGAGTGCTGGCTTCGAATCTTTCGGGAGCACTTGGGCTGGCAGCTGTTTGACCTGCAAAGACCAATTCAATTCCATCGCCGGGAGAAGTTGCTACGGCAAAATTAAGGCCCGGATAGCTGGGACCGTATGAGTTTCCGGAAAAATACGTCTCGACAACTCCCTGAACCCGGCTATGAGAACCTTTGTTTGCAGGTTCGCTGCTGTCCTGGGGAGCGCCGTCGCTGGTTGGCTCTGCCTCTGCTGTTTCGCTACCCAGTGCTGCCTGGATGTCGGCGTCCTCGCCCTCTTGTGCCTGGAAGATGGAACGGCGGGTCTGCGCCGAGCGCAAAGTCCATTTCACGTCGTCGCGATCCTTGCGGCGCTCCGGCAAAGTCTTGCCAGAGCCAACGGGTTCCAGGTTGAAGCGATAAACAAGTTCCTGGGAAGCGCGAACTTCAATAGAGGAAAAGACGACTTCGTTAAAACCTGCGGCAATAGCTCTGATGCCATACCGACCGGGTGAGACCCGCGTGCTGAAGCGACCTGTCGCATCGCTGCGCGTCTGCTTGATGACTTTAGTCGCACCCTCCCGAAGCAAAGAAATGAGCGCCCCTGATACTGGATTACCTTTATTGTCTAGCACGGCCCCGGTAATCGTCGCCAGGTTGCCTCTGCTGGCGCTTGCAGTTGGCACCTCGACGCAAAGCCCGGCCGAAAATGCAACCAGCAAAAGGCCTAGTAGTCTTCTTCCTAAATCCGTTTTCCTAAATACTCTGCCAGCTACTCTCATCTCACGACACCTCCTTACGTCTCCTGCAGGAAACGTTTGAAGCAATCGACTTTGATTGTGGTTTGCGCAAAATAGGAAGAAGTCTCCCTTAAAGATCCTCACCTTCGCGAGAGCCACAAGGCAGCCTCGCCGTAAACGCGCAGAAGGCGAACTGGTTCAGGCGAGGAGACTTACCGGAACCATTGAATAGTCGCATTTTCCGCCAATAATTACAGCCCTGTCAAGCAATAGGACGGCTGATCCACCCTGGACTTTGGCTCCGCTTTGCCGCCGGTTTCCGGCGTGCTAGGATGCGGAGCTGTCTTTAATTTCTGCTGGTTTTGATTGTTGTAACTCATGATTGACGAAGTTCGTTCAACCAGACTACCCAACGGCATCACGGTTTTGACTGAGCATATGCCCGGTCTACGGTCAATAACCGCCGGAATTTGGGTGCGGCGTGGTTCCCGCCACGAAGCGCCCGAACTCAACGGCATCTGCCATTTCATTGAACATGCAGTTTTCAAAGGAACCCAGCGTCGAACGGCTCGTGATATTGCGGTCGAGTCTGACCGGCTTGGGGGAAATCTCGATGCTTTCACTACCCATGAGATGACAGGTTTCGCGCTAAAGGTTGCGGACAAGAGCCTGCCCGAGGCATTTGATCTGCTTGCCGATCTCCTGGCCCATCCGCGCTTTGATCAAAATGACCTGGAACGCGAGCAGAAGGTCATCCTCGAAGAGATGAAAATGGTTGAGGACACTCCCGACGAATTGCTGGGAGAACTCTTCAACGCTGCTTATTTCCCCGGCCATCCTCTTGGCAGACCGATTGAAGGTACCGAAGAAACTATTTCTTCGTTTGATCAGCCTACAATTTCGGCTTTTCACGCGCGCGAGTTTTCAGCACCGAACCTGGTAGTCGCGGCGGCAGGAAATGTTGAGCACGACCGTTTGGTAGAGCTCGTTGAAAATTTGTTTCACTCCGTGGCTGGGACGGAGTCGGGCCGATCCGATGCGGCTGAACAATCACCTACGCCGGCGGCGCCAATTCTTATCGAGCAGAAGAAGGAGCTCGAACAGGCACATCTCGTCATCGCCGCTCCCTGGCCCGACGCTAAAAGCAGCGATCGTTATGCCGCCAGCTTGCTGGCATCGGTAGTAGGTGGTGGCACCTCCAGCCGGCTATGGCAAATAATTCGGGAAGAGCGGGGTCTTGCTTACTCGGTCGGAGCCGGCGGCAGTACGTTTTCCGACGTTGGTGTCTTCACCATTTATGCAGGCACGTCTCCGGAACATCTGAACGAAGTGCTGGATCTCTCGTTGGCGGAAATGCGACGCGTAGTGGCTGAGGCCATTTCCGAGGAGGAGCTAAAGCTGGCAAAGGACCAGGCGATATCATCAATACTACTAGGGCTTGAGTCTTCCAGTTCGCGTGTGAGCGCACTGGCTCGCCAGGAAATAATTCATGGCCGCCGGATTTCGACTGCCGAGACTATTGAAAAGATAGAGGCTGCCGGGGCGGATGATCTGCAGCGCGTTGCCCGCGAGTTTTTCACCAGCGAATCGCTCGGGCTTGGCGCCCTCGGAAATCTCAACGGCTTTCTCGTTGATCGCTCACGCCTAAAGATTTGAATCAGCGGCGCCCAGAAGATTTGAGCACGGCGCCGGATAATCTCACCAAATCCGTACTCGTACCGCAGATCTGCAGCATAATACATTCTGGGTCAACAGTCTCTGGCTACTCGTCACCCTCATTCCAGCGGTGGCGCTGATGTCGTTCGTGGTCATCCCGCGAGAGGAGCAATACTTGGAAACCCGTTTCCCATCGGACTACTTGCCCTATAAGACTTCTGTGCGTCGCTGGCTATAGGCGGTCGCCGAACAACGGCATGGAGCCAGCGCGCAGGAGCGCGCGGCTCATGCCCAGCGTTTGGTTGCTTACGGATCTGACGGTATGGATCGCGATACCAATGACAAAGGAATATTTGAACCCTGCAGACCTGCCGAACTGGAGCGACTCGTTCTCACAAGTCGTCGTGGTCCGGACAGGCTCGACGCGTACGATCTATGTATCGGGTCAGGTCGCTGTCGATGCGGACCACAATGTCGTCGGCCAGGGCGATCTGGGTCGACAGGCTCAAGTGGCGTTGCAGAATCTCGGCAACGCGCTCGTAGCAGCCGGAGCGACGCCCGCTGACGTCGTGCGGTTGGGTGTCTACATCAAAGACTACCAGCCAGATCACGCGGCGGTCATCGGTCTTGCCTTGCGCAGCATGTTCACGACCGGGCGGATGCCGGCGAGTACGTGGCTTGGCGTGTCGACACTCGCCCTTGATGACCTGCTCATCGAGATCGAAGCGGTCGCGGTCACGGATGCGGAGACAGGCGAGGCAGCCACGGCGCAACGCGACTAGCGCCAGTCTAGCGTGGGGATTCTTTGGAGAACCGTGCGCGGTAGCGCCGAGGTGATAATTCTCACTGCGGTGTCATGAGGTCAGTACCACCTCGCGGTAGCGGGTGGGTCTTCCTCAGGATAGATCCGTCCGCGCACTAATCATTTTGTTGGTCATCTAACTTTTCCATCGAGAACCCGCTACCG
>JBKOZZ010000085.1:0-9276 GCA_046726155.1 Acidobacteriota bacterium | reverse complement strand
GTCCGGCGAAGCCAGCGAGATTCGAATCGCTTCAAAGTCAGGAGCTAATTGCGTCTTTTCTTGTTGAAATCGAAACACGTCGTTTCTCTCCATTGCCAATTGCCGATTGCCAATTTCCAATTGGTCTTTCGCGACTGTTGTTCACTAAGACCAATCAAAGGAATCAAGTTCGACGGCCATTACCAATCGGCAATTGGCAATTGGCAATCGAAAATACTTATCCTTCAACAGCGCTGGTAACCAGCGCTTCACCAACGCCGTCTCCGATCTCATCGCCATTGCCGGCGACCTTCTTATTGATCAACTCAACGTCGAGGCACAGAGACTGAAGCTCACGCACCAGCACGTTGAACGATTCAGGCAGGCCCGGATCGAAATCAGCCTCACCCTTGACAATGGCCTCGTAAATCTTGGAACGCCCGGCAACGTCGTCAGATTTCGCCGTCAACAGCTCCTGAAGAATGTGAGCGGCGCCATAAGCTTCAAGCGCCCAAACCTCCATCTCTCCAAACCGCTGTCCGCCGAATTGCGCCTTGCCGCCGAGGGGCTGCTGCGTAATCAAGCTGTAGGGTCCAATCGAACGCGCGTGAATCTTGTCGTCGACCAGGTGCGAAAGCTTGAGCATGTAGATGTAACCAACAGTCACTTTCTGCTCAAAGGGATCGCCGGAAAGTCCGTCATAGAGTATTGCCTTGCCTGACTCATTGATGATTTCCGGAAGACCCAGTTCGGTAGCTTTGGCGCCGGCGAGATTCAGTTTCTCCTTGATCTCAGCTTCAGTAGCCCCGTCGAACACCGGCGTTGCGAAATGAACACCCAAAACGCGTGCGGCCCAGCCCAGGTGTGTCTCCAGAATTTGACCGACGTTCATACGCGAAGGCACACCGAGCGGGTTGAGCACGATTTCAACCGGAGTACCGTCCGGCAAATAAGGCATGTCCTCTTCCGGTAAAATCCGGGCAATAACACCCTTGTTTCCGTGACGGCCGGCCATCTTATCGCCGACTGAAAGCTTGCGCTTCATGGCGATGAAAACTTTCACCATCTTGATCACGCCCGGAGCGAGCTCATCACCCTGGCGCAGCTTGGCGATCTTCTCCTCATAAATGTCCGAGAGGATTTTGATCTGTCGCTCGGTGCGATCTTCGTATTCCTTAATCTCCGCGCCAACGTCCACACGCGAAGACGCCATCTGCACTTTTCTCAGGACCTTCGCTTCAATGCCCTCCAGCATTTCGCGAGTAATGGGCATACCCTTGGGAATCACGACTTCGCGATTCACAGTCAGATCGGCGGAAAGCTTGCGCCCTTCCAGCAGTTCGCGAATACGCTGATCGCGCTGCTCGCGCAGGATACGAGTTTCGTCCTCGAGGTCGCGCCGCAGCCGGTCTTCTTCATCCTGCTCAATCGCGAGCGAACGCTGATCCTTCTCCTGGCCCTTGCGTGTAAACACCTGGACATCGACGACTGTGCCATCGATTCCCGGCGGTGAGACAAGCGAAGCGTCTTTTACGTCGCCGGCCTTCTCACCAAAGATCGCGCGCAGGAGTTTCTCTTCAGCGGTAAGTTGGGTTTCGCCCTTCGGCGTCACTTTGCCAACCAGGATCGAACCAGGTTTTACCTGGGCGCCGATGCGAATAATGCCGCTTTCGTCGAGGTCGCGAAGCATGTTCTCGCCGACGTTGGGAATGTCGCGCGTGATTTCTTCCGGTCCCAGCTTAGTATCGCGGGCTTCGATCTCGAGTTCTTCGATGTGAATCGAAGTGTAGTAGTCCTCTTTCACAAGGCGTTCGGAGACCAGAATGGCATCCTCAAAGTTGTAACCGCGCCAGGGCATGAAGGCCACCAGCACGTTGCGACCGAGCGCCAGTTCACCGCGATCCGTGCAGGGACCGTCGGCAATAACCTGCCCCTTGGAGACGCGCTCGCCGACGTGAACGATCGGACGCTGGTTAATACAAGTGTTCTGATTAGAGCGCTTGAATTTGATCAGCGTGTAGATATCCGCCGTCACTTCGCGCGAAATAGTTCCGTCAACGTTATGATCGGCTTTGATGATCGCGCGTTCGGAATCAACGTAGTCGACTACTCCATCGCGTTTTGCAACCACAACCGCGCCGGAATCACGCGCAGTAGTTTGCTCCATGCCGGTCCCAATGTAAGGAGCTTCGGCGCGCAGCAAGGGCACTGACTGGCGTTGCATGTTTGAACCCATCAGCGCGCGGTTCGCGTCGTCGTTCTCGAGAAACGGAATAAGCGAAGCAGCAACTGAAACGAGCTGCTTTGGCGAGACGTCGACGTATTCGATATCTTTGCGCAATGCCAGAATAAACTCGCCGGCTTTGCGCGCTGCATTGCGTTCGTTGACGATGTATCCCGACTCATCCAACTCGATGTTAGCCTGGCCAACAACGTGTTTGTCCTCTTCCCAGGCAGTCAGGTAAAACGGCCATGGCTCATACTCGGCCTTGCGGCCGCCACTACTGACCTTCTTGTTGACCTTCTCCACGTCTTCCAGAGGAAGATGCTCGCCATGTTTGAGCTTCGTATCGCCGCCGTTGAGAATGCGAACATATTCAACAACCTTTCCGTCGGTGACCTTCCGGTAAGGAGCCTCGATGAAGCCAAACTCATTAATGCGCGCAAAACAAGAGAGACTCGAAATCAATCCGATGTTCGGACCTTCAGGGGTCTCGATAGGACAAATGCGGCCGTAGTGAGTCGGGTGAACGTCGCGAACTTCAAAACCCGCGCGTTCACGCGAAAGTCCGCCTGGTCCTAATGCCGACAGACGGCGTTTGTGCGTGATTTCGGACAGCGGATTCGTCTGATCCATAAACTGCGAGAGCTGGCTGGAACCAAAAAACTCGCGCACCGCCGCGGTCACGGGTTTGGCGTTAATAAGATCGCGAGGCATGGTCGTCTGCATTTCCTGATGGATCGACATTTTCTCCTTGATTGCGCGTTCCATGCGCTCAAGGCCGATGCGGAACTGGTTCTCCAGGAGTTCGCCGACTGCGCGCACGCGCCGGTTGCCGAGGTGGTCGATGTCATCCGCCTGATACTCGGATGGGTTCTTGCGCATCTTCAATACGTAAGAAACCACTTCGTAAAAATCTTTGGCCGAGAGCAGCGGATCGTTTATGCGATCTCGCTCCGGCTTACCCATTTTGATGTTGAACTTCAGTCGGCCCACGCGCGAGAAGTCAAACTTGCGCGGATCAAAAAACATCGCTTCGAGCAGTTTGTAAGCTGTCTGAACCGTCGGCGGATCGCCGGGGCGCATCTTCCGGTAAATCTCCAGAAGCGCATCTACCGGCTTGGTGATTACATCCTTCTTCAACGTCTGCGAAAGAATCGAACCGATATCGTCGCGCTCGGGAAAGAAGACGGAGAAACTATCGATGCCGCCCTCGATAATCTCCTGCAGCTTGGCCGGCGTGATTTCGTTATTGGCTTCGAGGATTACCTCGCCACTCTCTTTGTTGACGACGTCGGAGAGGGCATACGCGCCCTCAAACTGCGAAGTCTCCATCTCAACTTCGCCGATGTTTGCCTTGCGCAGAGCTTCGAGCGCCGTCGTCGTGATCTTTTTACCAACGCGAACGATTGGATCGGGACCCCGTCCCTTAATATCGAAATCCACCTTCATCCCCACCAGGCTGGTTGGGCCCTGGTCGGGCACCTTGATCATCAGGCGCCCGTCTTCAACGTGGATTTCGTCAGTTACATAAAGAGCACGCAACATGTCTTCGTCCGCAAACGAGGCGTTCTTCACCCGGTCTTCAAGAGCGGCATCACTCTTGACGAGCTTGCCGTCTATTTCCTTGTCAAACCAGAGGCCGAGCGCGCGCAGGAAGATGGAAGCCAAAAACTTGCGCTTGCCGACGCGCACGTAAAGCAGATTCTTCTGATCGTATTCAAACTCAACCCATGAACCGCGGTAAGGAATGATCTTCGCAATATAGATTGCGCCGCGTTTGAAGAAGACACCCGGAGAGCGGTGCAGCTGGGAAACGATCACGCGCTCAGTGCCATTGATGATGAACGTGCCGTTATCAGTCATCAGCGGGATTTCACCAAAGAAAACTTCTTCTTCCTTGATGTCGCGAATAGAGAGCGCTTCGGTTTCCGGATCCTTGTCGTAAACCGTCAGGCGAATTTTGACCTTGAGCGGCACGCTATAGCTCATGCCGCGTTCCTGACACTCCTGCTGATCGTGCTTGTGCTTAAGCCCCACAGGCTCACCGCAGTTCTCGCAAAGCTGCGGGCGAACAGAGTTAAACGTTCCACATTTGTGGCAGAGAGTTTCGCCGGCCGCTAATGGATTGACCTTGATTGTCGACCCACAATGTTTGCAGTTGGCCCTTAGGTAGTTAAGACCTTCGAGGCGGCCGCACTTACACTGCCAGTTACCGATCTGATACTCGACAAAGTCGAGCGTGGCCGTGCCACGAAAATCGGAGATCGGAAAGACCGACTGAAAGACAGCCTGTAGTCCGGTGTTCTCACGTTCCTCCGGCAGGAAATCCATCTGCAGAAAACGGTTGTACGACTCTCGCTGAATCTCGATCAGGTTCGGGATACGCACCGCAGTGGAAATTTTGGAAAAGTCCACGCGCTCAGGCGCCTGGCTCGTGCGTTTTCCCAATCCTGTGTTTACGGTTTGAAGCAGATTTCCTTGCATGAGAGGTTCCTTCAATGAATGGGCGATTTTTGACTTGCGGCTCCATTTGGAGCAGCTAGTCCCTGCATTCGAGCGCAATCAAAAATCGAAAATACCGTTAAAGACGCCAAGGCGCGGTCAGGGCGCAAAATGCCCTGACCGCTTAATTACAAAAAAGCGGTTGATTTCTCGTCGAGTTTTTCCGAATAACGCCAGCGCCTCAATACTCTCTTAACTTAACGACCAAGCCTACGAGTGTCAAGTCGGCAAACCCGGTTCCAAGTTCTGGGTGGCGATGTGCGACAAGCTTTAGTATGTCGATCAGAACCGGTAATTGGATCAACGACAAAACTAAAGTTTGCCGAACAACCGCGTTCTGGACGTTGGACTTCCGACTACTTAACTTCGACGGTTGCGCCGGCATCAGCAAGCTTCTGCCGGACGGTCTCGGCTTCTTCCTTCGAGATGCCTTCCTTCACGGGCTTCGGAGCCGCTTCGACGAGATCCTTGGCTTCTTTCAAGCCAAGCGCCGTCACTTCGCGCACGACCTTAATGACGTTGATCTTGTTGCCACCAACGGCCTGCAAGATCACATCAAATTCGGTCTTCTCCTCAGCCGGCGCTGCGGCTTCACCACCACCGCCACCAGCAGCCGGAGCCGCTACTGCAGCCGCAGCCGCGGAAACCCCGAAAGTCTCTTCCAGCTCTTTCACCAGCTGTGATGCTTCCAGAAGCGTCATGCTTTTCAAAAACTCAATAACATCTTCACGTGTTGCTGCCATGATTGCCTTTCTATCCTCCTCAAACTAGGGTCCTGAGTGCTGTATAAGCGTTCAACAATCAGCGGCCAGCCACCGAGTGCTGACAGACGGGCACTGATTGCTTTGTATTTGCAGCAGGAGAACCCACGGGACGCTTCAGCAGATTGCTTGCATCTCAATCCAGCGAAACGTCGGAGCCGTAAGACGACCTGACTATCGCCAAGCTCGTTCCGCGTCCGGCCCTGTGCTTTCTTTTCAAACTTTCAAAATCTGAGATCTGAGATCTCAAACCCACTTGCTCTTCCAAGATCTCAAGTTTCAAAATCCGAGATCTCAGAATCCTAGGCGGCCTCGCCGCCTTTCTGTTCACCAATCTGCTTAATTACAATCGCCAGGTTACGCGGCACCGCCGACAACACGGTAGCAAGCCGCTGAGCCTGGGCGTTAATTAAGAAGAGTACTTTCGATATCAGCTCTTCCTTCGAAGGCAAGCTGGCGATAGCCTCAATGTCGCGAAGCGCAACGACCTTGCCCTCGACTATGCCCACCTTGAATTTGAAAATATCCGGATTCGCCTTCGTGAACTTCGCGATCGCCTTTGAGAGGTTGACCGGATCTTCATTGCTAAGCGCCACTGCCGTCACACCTTTAAACTGATCCGCCGCCTGTTCCAAGGCTGTGCCTGCAGCGGCTTTGCGAGCAAGAGTGTTCTTGACTACCCCATAGCTCACCCCGGCTTCACGCAACTGATTGCGGAGCTCCTGATCCTTGGGAACAGTCATGCCCTGAAATCCGACCAACATCGCCGCCTTGGCGTTCTTGAACTGCTCCGTGAGAGCTTCCAAATCTTTTTGTTTCTGCGCCTTGGTTTTCATTCGTATAGCTCCTCACCTACTTGACGTAAGCCGCTTCATCAAGCAAAACGCCAGGACTCATAGTCGCCGCCAAATTAACCTTCTTCACGTATTTACCCTTCGCAGTCGACGGTTTCGCTTTTACGACGGCTTCGAGGAGTACCTTTGCATTATCGCGCAACTGATCGGCATTAAATGATATCTTGCCGACCGGCACGTGAATCACGCCCGTTTTGTCTACGCGATACTCGACCTTGCCAGCCTTCGTTTCTTTGACTGCAGTCTTCACGTCGAAGGTCACAGTGCCCGTTTTGGGGTTTGGCATCAAGCCGCGCGGGCCGAGCACCTTTCCCAGGCCGCCGACGAGTCGCATCATATCGGGAGTGGCAACGACGGCATCGAATTCGAGCCAGCCACCCTTGATTTTTTCGACCATGTCTTCGCCGCCGACAAAGTCAGCACCGGCCTCTTCAGCTTCCTTGATTTTGTCGCCTTGCGCGATCACCAGGACGGACTTGGATTTGCCCAAACCGTGCGGAAGAACAATCGTACCGCGCACAAGTTGATCGGCCTTTCGCGGATCAACGCCGAGCCAGACTGTCAGCTCAACCGTCTCGTCAAACTTGGCGAAAGCAATTTCTTTAACCTTGGTTACAGCTTCCTCAAGGTTGTACTTGCGACCGGCCTCAACTTTCTCTGCCGCCGCGTTGTATTTCTTTCCGTGTTTCTTCATTTCCTGTCTCCGAGGTTCATGCGAGACTCTTTTGAGATCTGATTGTGAGATCTGAGATCGCAAATCTTCAAATCATCCGGGCCTCTCCCTCTAACCTAAAGACGAAAGATTATTTCATCCTTCATGCTTCTGCCTTCATCCTTCGATCGTCAGGCCCATCTGCCTGGCTGTTCCCGAAATCGTTTTGATCGCAGATTCCAGGCTGGTCGTGTTCAAATCCTGTATCTTGGTTTTAGCAATCTCTTCGATCTTAGCTTTCGAGATCGTTCCAACCTTTTCGCGGTTGGGTTTGCCCGAACCCTTTGAAATCCCGGCAGCCTTTTTTAGTAAGTCAGCAGCCGGCGGAGTCTTGGTCTCGAAAGTGAACGAGCGATCCGCAAAGACCGTAATCACGACCGGAATCTTCAGATCCGGATCCATCTGAGCGGTCTTCGCATTAAACGCCTTGCAGAATTCCATGATATTGACGCCGTGCTGGCCGAGTGCCGGACCGATGGGCGGCGCCGGGTTAGCTTTACCCGCCGGAACCTGCAGTTTGATGTAGCCTGTTATTTTCTTTGCCATAGGTCATTTCCGATTGCCGATTTCCAATTTAATAACAATCCGACTAAGCTCCAATCACCAATCGGCATTTGGCAATCGGCATTGTCGTCATTCCTCTTCCGCGAATGTCACCTTCTCAACGTCGAGGAAATTCAACTCCACCGGAGTAGATCTTCCGAAGATCGTAACCGTTACCTTCAGCGTCGATTTATCTTCGTTTACTTCTTCAACCTTGCCGGTAAAACTCTGAAAGGGCCCCGACTTGATTCGGACTGTTTCGCCCGACGAATACGAAAACTTCGGCTTTGGTTTCTCAGCCGCTTCAGTGACGTTATGAACAATCTGATCCACTTCCTGCGGAGTCAGGGGCGTGGGATTGTGCCCACCAACAAAGCCGGTCACTTTCGGCGTGGACTTGATCATGTGGAACACGTTATCGGGAATATGGCCGCGTTCATCGCATTCGATCTGCACCAGCACGTAACCGGGATAAAACATGCGCGATGATTCGATCCGCTTGTTTCCGCGCATTTCGACGACGGTCTCTGTTGGCACCAGCACTTCCGTAATTTCGTTTTGCAGATCAGTGTCGCGCACGCGCGCCTTAAGGCTGTCGCGAACCTTTTTCTCGTGCCCGGAATAGGTATGAAGTATGAACCACTGTTGCATTACAAGTGCTTTCTTGCCGATCAGGCTCCCGTCATCCAATTGAGTAGATGATTGAGTTGTAGTATTAAAAATGCCCATACACGATCCACCAGAAACAGGTAAACTGCGAAAAAGACAACGGCGATAAGCGTAATTATTGTGGTGTTCTTAACTTCCTTAACCGACGGCCACGATACGCGCTTCATTTCCGCACGCACGTCGCGCAAAAACTGCAGCATGCGGCCCACGGGACCGACCCTGGGTCCGCTCAGCCCACGCTCGCGTCGCGCCCCTTTGCCCTCTACGCCTTCGCCGAAACGCCCGCCGCGCGGTTGCGGAAGAGAAGCGTCTGGGTTTTCTATATCGCTCATGATAATGCCGACTTTGATACTTACCCTTTTCTCAATAATTCGCTGGCAGGGGTACCAGGATTCGAACCCGGACTTTCGGTTTTGGAGACCGACGTGCTAACCGTTGACACTATACCCCTCCGTCAAAGCATGAAGGCGGAAGGCTGAAGGGATGAACACGACAAGTCATCGGTCTTGAAGGCCAGAATGATGCTTTCATCCTTCCGCCCTCATCCTTCATTCTTCACTTAGTCTCTTTATGATCAGTGTGTTTGCGGCAACGGCGACAGAACTTGCTAAACTCAAGCCGATCAGGCGTGGTCTTTTTATTCTTGGTCGTTACGTAGTTGCGGCTCTTGCATGCACTACACTGAAGAACAATATTATCGCGTGGCATTTTCTTAATTCCGGTTTCCGATTGCCAATTTCCAGTTTATTCTTGCACGCCCGGTAACTTCCAATCGGCAATCGACAATTGGAAATCGGTAATTAGTCCTATTCCACTACTTCCGACACGGTGCCGGCGCCGACCGTGCGACCGCCTTCGCGAATCGCGAACCGCAAGCCCTTCTCCATCGCGATCGGCGCGATCAACTCGATCTCCATCGCTACATTGTCTCCCGGCATCACCATCTCCACTCCCTCCGGCAGGTGCGCCACTCCCGTCACGTCCGTCGTCCGAAAGTAAAACTGCGGCCGATACCCGGTGAAAAACGGCGTG
>JBKOZZ010000084.1:0-8932 GCA_046726155.1 Acidobacteriota bacterium | reverse complement strand
TTCGCCCCGGAAAGTTCGACGCTACGATTAGATATGTTCTAGACAACCCTGTGAAAGCCGGTTTGGTAAAACACTGGCGCGAGTGGCCCTGGAATTACTGCCGAAAAGAATTGGCCGACAAACTCTAATTTGGCGTTGCTGTGCTTTACCCAAGGTAACGACAAACTGAAGTTTATCGGACATAAGGCGCCTAGTTTGTCCGATGAACTTCAGTTTGTCGTTGAGTTGCCCGTGACTCTCGATGGGGGCATGAAGGGATTGAGAAGCAGGAAGGGACTGCCGAAAAGAGTTGGCCAACAAACTCTAATTTGGCGTTGCTGCACTTTACCCAAGGTAACGTCAAACTCTAATTTGGCGTTGCTGCGCTTTACCCAAGGTAACGACAAACTGAAGTTTATCGGACATAAGGCGCGTGGTGAAAGAGTAGTGCCCTTTTCCGAATTAGCCAATCGGGCGTTTTAGCCGCTAAACTCCTACCTTTAGTCAACCTAACAAGAGTCTGAATGAACATGACCGCGAATCCCTTGCTCAGCGTTGTGATGCCGGTGCACAACGCACTCCCCTTTCTGGGCGAAAGCATAAGAAGCATTCTTGAACAAACCCTGAGCGATTTCGAGTTTGTAATTCTCGACGATGCCTCGACGGATGACTCGGTTGAACTATTACGGGAGTGGGCGCGCCGGGATAAGCGCATACATCTTTATGAGAGCAAGAAACAGCTCGGACTATCCGGCAGCTCGAATGCAGTTGTTTTAAAGGCGCGGGCCCCGATAGTGGCGCGCATGGATGCCGACGACATTGCGCATCCTGATCGACTCAGGCGACAGTGGAATATTATCGAAGGGTGTCCGGATATTGCCGTTGTGGGAACGCTTTGCAATGGAATTGACGCCACCGGACGCGAGGTGCGTCCTCGCGATCGCTGGAGGCTGGTGCGGCGCTCGGTCTATATTCCTTTCCCTCATGGCTCGGCGATGTTTCGTCGCGACGTGTTTGACCAGGTCGGTGGTTATGAGGAAGAGGCCGCCGGTGGAGAAGATCAGGATCTCTTCTCGAGGATGGCGGCCCGGGGCCGCGTGCTGACACTACCGGATGTTCTCTACAGCTACCGTTACCACTCAAACAACGCGACGCTTTTTAATGGTACCCGTGCAGTTGGCGAGAACCATTCTGAAAATGGCAACGCGGTGGCTGCATTCTACATGCTCGGCGCGATGCGACTTTGGGCGGGTGATCCTCCGATGTTGCTTCAGCCCCTGCTCGAGAAAAAATCTTTGCCGTGGAATCTTAAGACACTGATGATCCTTGTCTCAGCGATTTGGGGTCACGTCAGCCCTCCTACTCTTAGAGTTTTCCTGCGTTCATCGATCCGCGCCCGCGATCTTCTTGCAAGCATACGGGTAAAAGACGGGAGACCCTACGAATGGCGATTAGGATAGTCGTCGTTGGCATGGGGCCGCGCGGGCAGGATTGGTTGCGCGAAGTTCAAACAGCTCGAGGATACGAGTTAGTCGCCTGTGTCGACATCGACCAAATGGCCCGCAACCGCGCGTCGAGCAATCTGGCTTTAGCACCCGGACAATGTTTCACAGAATTGCGTGAAGCGCTCGACCAGCATAGTTGTGATGCTGTGATAGTTGCCACATCGGCAGCGATGCACGTCGGGCCTTGCGAGTTAGCACTTGCGCGCGGTTTGGCCGTCATGGTCGAGAAGCCTTTCACGCTGAGCCTGCGCGAGGCCGTAAAACTGGTAGCCGTGGCCGAAGAAAAAAGAGCGCCGCTAATCGTCGCACAAAATTATCGTTACATGCGTTCGTTCCGTACGGCCCGCCGACTTATCAACGCAGGCGCACTGGGCTCCGTAGGGATGGTCGTATGTCAGTATTACCGTGTTCCGCAAGCGATGGCGGCATCGCTGGCGAGCCTCAACAACAGCGCGCTCTGGGGAGCCGGCATTCATCACCTTGATGCTCTCCGTTACATCCTCAAGAAGCGCGTCATAGGCGTGCTTGCAGAAGCCTTTACACTACCGTGGGGACGACTGCCAAAAGGCGGATCGATGCAGACAATGCTCACTTTCGAAGACGAAACTCGCGCTCTCTATTCGGCGACTTACGAATCAAGTGGTCACGAATTCTTCGAGCGGGGCCAGGAATTCTACCTTCGCTTTGTCGGTGAGCGCGGAACGCTGCACGTATTCCAGCGCTGGCTCATGCTTTGTGAAACTGGAAAGCTGCCGCGACCGGTCAGGCGCGGACCGCGAGAGGTAACGGAAGAAAGAATTCTTCTTGACCAACTCAAGGGCGCGCTGATTGACGGCGAAGAGCCGGATTCAAGCGGCCGGGACAACCTGCAAACAATGGCCATGGCTGAAGCATGTCTCCGATCCGCTGCGGAGCACGCCTGGATTAACCCACAGGAGCTGCTTGATGAGTGTCGGTAACGGCCCGCGTATATTAGCGATCGGCATCGATGCCGCGGAAACTACCGTCGTGAGGCGGCTCATTGAGCAAGGTGATATGCCAGCGCTGGGATCGTTACTGGACAATCACAAAGGCGGCAGATGGTTAAGCGTGCGATCTCCGGCACATATTGGTAGCGGCGCCGTTTGGCCCACCTTTATTACCGGCGAAGAACCAACTTCCCATGGAGTTTACAGTGAGTGGAGCTGGCGTCCGGAAACGATGAGTCTCAGTCGTTATCATGGTCGCCACCTGAGACCGTTTTGGAAACCACTAACCGAGCGAGGCATGCCAGTCGGAATTTTTGATGTTCCTTTCGCGCTTCCAGTAGGAGTATCAAAAGGCTTTGAAGTTTGCGAGTGGTGGGCACACGATTCGACTGGCGCCGGGCTTCAAGGCGGCCCGCACGAAATCCTTTCGCTCGTTAAACGATCGCCTGCCCATCCACTCTCCACAAATCGATTCGTCAATACCACCCCGGATAGTAAGAGCGATCTCAAGGAAATGACTGCCGCGTGCATTGAGGGCGTCCGGCTAAGGCGTATGCTCGCTCAAAACCTGATAAGAGAAACCAAACCAAAATTGTTTCTACTGGTCTTCCCCGAGATTCATCATGCCGGTCATCAAATGTGGCATACCATTGAGCCTGACCATGAGGTCT
This sequence comes from Acidobacteriota bacterium, assembly GCA_046726155.1. Taxonomy (GTDB): domain Bacteria; phylum Acidobacteriota; class Blastocatellia; order Pyrinomonadales; family Pyrinomonadaceae; genus PSRF01. The sequence continues at coordinate 5,809 of JBKOZZ010000084.1, read as the reverse complement.
ATCGCGCGCGCGAGTTAAATGGCGGTCAGACGCTGGAGCCTCTACTCAAAGACGTCTATCGCGCGGTCGATCAACAAGTCGGTCGACTGATTGAAGCTGCCGGCAGCGAGGCCACAGTCCTGGTTTTTGCCTTGCACGGAATGCGACCGGCCCTGGGCTTCCCGGCCTTTCTTGGCCCACTACTCACAGAACGTGGTTTTTCCCGGCCTGCCAGCTTGAGTTCTCAATCGTGGAACGAGAGCGCGCTATCACTTCTGGCAGCCACCAAGCGCCGCACGCCGGAACAACTCAAGAGGCTCTACTATAAGTGGATGCCGAGCGCAGCAACTCACAAGCTGGCCCGCCCGACCATGCTGCCCGTGTACGACTGGCAAAACACGCGGGCGTTTTCATTGCCGACCGATCAGTATGGCTGGATTCGAATTAATTTGATTGGACGTGAGGCAAAAGGAAGTGTGTCACTGGATCAATACAACGAGACCTGCCGGCAGCTGGAGGACCTTTTGCGCGGCCTGTCAAACGAGAATGGGCAGTTGCTGGTCCACGACGTAATACGCACAGCGCCAAACTCAGAAAGCGCGTTGAGTAATCCTCTTCCGGATCTGGTTGTTCACTGGCAATTCGCGGCGTTCGCATCACCTTTGAAGATTAGAGATAGCAATGTTCAGTTAGAACAGGTGGGCAAAAAGTCTACCGGGCAGCATGCTTCAGAGGGCTTTTGCATTTACCGGGGTAACCATGATTGGGGATCGGAAGGGGTTGTGGCGGCAAAAGACCTGGGACACCTGATCACCGCAAGCCTGGAACAAGCAGCGGGGGCAAGGCGGGGTCCCGGCGGGACAGCCCCGCTGAGGTGCTAAGCCCACCTTCCCGACCTGAGAGCCGCTTTGACTAGCTCGGTACTTCGTCTGAAAGCTTTTCAAGCCAAGACTCAGAATTCAACTCTGCTCAGCTCGAGGTCGGGAAGGTGGGCTTGCCCCGCTTTTCAAACGCACCAGAGATATCACCAGCACAGTAAATTACCGGATCGTCTTCACCGGCCCGGGCGGTTTTGGTGGCAACTTCACCGGCGTCTTTAAGCGCGCCATCACCTCGGCGATGCCACGGTCAAGTTGCGGATCGCGGCCTTCAATTTCCGACTTCGGATCGTTGTCAACATCAATGTCCGGATCGACACCGTATCCTTCAATGATCCAGTTGCCGTTTTCATCTGTCAGGCCTGAACCGGGAACGAAGATCGTTCCGCCATCGATTAGTGGCCCGCGGCTCTGAATTCCAACCACGCCGCCCCAGGATCGTTTTCCAATCAACGGGCCCAGCCCTGCCTTGCGAAACATGTAAGGGAATATGTCGCCGTCGGAAGCGGAGTTTCCATCGAGCAGGGCCACCATCGGGCCAATGAACACCGAGTCGGGATAGGTATTGGCTTCATTGTCGATGCGTGAGTAGTTTAAACCCAGCTCTTTTCGTCGCAGCCGCTCGATAAGCATGCGCGAAACGTTGCCACCTCCGTTGGCGCGCACATCGACAACCAAACCTTCCTTGCGAATCTGCGGGTAGTACCACTTGATAAACTCGCGGATACCGTTGGCGCCCATGTCCGGAATGTGTATGTAGCCGACACGCCCGCCAGTGGACTGGTCCACTTTGCGGCGATTATGATCCACCCAGTCAAGATAGATCAGACTTGCTTCATCCGTGATGGGACGATAAGAAACGATGCGCGCACCCGCTAATGAAGGCCTCGAGTTGATAGTAAGACTGACCGGATTGTCGGCTTTGTTCCTAAGCAGGCGATAAATGTCATCAGTCGCTTTCAACTCCTCACCGTCAATCGCTAAAACATAGTCACCTACATTTACGTTGACGCCAACCTCGGTAAGCGGTGAGCGGTAAATGTCTTCTTCGTTTTCTCCCTGGAAGATCTTCGAAATCCGATACCGTCCCGACTGCTTGTCCAGCTCGAAGCGCGCGCCAGGCAGGCCACTACGCGGGCGCGGCGGAATCTGAAAGTCGCCGCCTTCGATGTACGCGTGTTGGATAGTCAACTCGGAAATCATTTCGCTGACGACGTAGTTTAGATCTGAACGATGGGCCACATACTGAAGCAGCGGTTTGTATTGTTCGCGTAAAGCCACCCAATCGTAGCCATGCATATTCGGAACGTAGAACCAGTCGCGATAACGGCGCCAGACTTCGTTGAAGATTTGGTTCCACTCCTCGGCAGGAATCCTGTCGACAAATAACCCGGCGGTGGAAACTGGCTTACGTGTTTTGTCTCCCTGCGGAGTCGCATCATACAGGTTGTAAGCCGGCCCCTGGACCACCAGCACTTTCGAGCCGTCTTCCGACAGCGTGTAGCCACGGATGTCCTCAGCGATTGTTGATTCCTTGCGATCCTTGAAAGCAAATATCTTGAGCAGGGTCGGACGATCTCCTGAGCGACCATAATAGAAAGCGGACCCCACCGCGTAGAGCAAATGTCCTGTCTTAGCCGACAAGCCGCCATAGTTATCAGCGCCCACCGGAACGCGGGCTGCCCGGCGGACGATGCCGTCAAAGTCAATGGTCATGGTGGCCGGCGGTTTTGGCGCGATGTCAGGTTTTGCCTCGCCTGCTTGAGCCGGCGTAGGAGACGCTGAGGGCTTCTCGCCTTCAGGCGTCGGCTCCCTCGCCGGTTCCTTTAGTTCTTTATTAATATCTTTCGCGGGAGGTTTCGGTTCTTCACTGGGTGGGGTTCCCTTCGGCTTAGGTGTCTCCTCGGGCTTGGTGATCGTTACTTCGTCGCTCTCGGGCGGGAAGGGATGCTTCACATCTTTGCGTAGCGCGAGTGCGTAGATATAGGCCGGGCGATTCGTTGCATAGTTAAATTCGAGCTGAGAAATCTGAGGCTGAAACTCCCGATCCGCAAGGAAGTAAATATAGTTGCCCTGTGGATCCCAGGCGGGACTGTAAGCATTAAACATGTCATCCGTGACCTTGCGCAGCTTGCCGTCCATAGCGCTCCAGATATAGACCGCCGAAAAGCGATTCGGATTGTCGTCGAAACTGAAAGCCAGATAGTTGCCGCGCGGGGACCAGGTGTAATCGCGGATCTGGCCATGCGGCGAATCGGCAATCTCGATGATGCGGCGATCCGCAAGCGTAACGACGTACACCTTTCCCTCCTTATCTGAAAAGGCTATCCGCTTTCCGTCAGGCGACCACTCCGGTTGATAGCGCATGGCGCTACCGCCCATCGTGATCTGCTCGGCAGGCTTCAAGCCATCCTGCGGCGCGATGTACAACTCTTCTTCTCCACTAACATCGGAGATGTAGGCCACGCGGCTCCCGTCTGGCGACCAGGAAGGCCATTTGTCGTGGGCTCCGGAAGAGTGCGTAAGATTGCGGGTTGGACCTTTTTCGATAGGCGCGGTGAAGATATCGCCCCGCGCAGCAAAAAGTGCACGCTCGCCTTTGGGACTCAAGCCCACCGACTCAATCTGACTGGCCGCCGAAATGCGACTGGGCCGGCTGGCCAATCCCTCATTGGGAACGGTGATCGAAATAGGCTCGCTCTTGCGACTCCTCGTATCAAGCACCTGGAGCTCGCCGTTGAGTTCGTAAACAATGCGGCCTTCATTGTCGGAGCTGGGCCAGCGTACGTCCCAGGTTTTGTTATTGGTAACCTGAGTGGTCTTACTGCTGGTGATGTCGTAAGCGTAAAGATTGAAGTGTCCGTCGCGGTCGGAGTTGAAATAGATAGTATTGCCAATCCAGATTGGATCACGCGTGGCGCGCGGTCCCTCAGTAATTCTTTTGGTGGCATAAGTTTTCAGATCGAAGATGTAAAGCGCGTTTGCCTGACCGCCGCCATAACGTTTCTCGGGACGAAAATCACGTGATTGTGGTGAGTACACGATCTGGCTCGAGTCAGGCGAGAAGTCACCCGAACCGGCCTCGGGCATCGGCAAAGGTTCAGCCGGGCCGCCTTCAACTGAAACGGAATAAAGGCGCGCTATTGGCAAAGCCCACGAATCGCGCTGTGACTTAAAAATAATCCGCTTGCCGTCTGCCGACCAACCATAGATCTGATTGTCCCAACCCCAGCGCGGCGTCAGTGGTCCCTTGGCCGGGTAGAAAGTTAACTGCCGCGGCACGCCCCCGCCTGACGAAACAACATAAACCTGCTCGTCACCGTCATACTGGCCCGTGAAAGCGATCCACTTACCATCGGGAGAAAACTTGCCAAACACTTCGATTCCTGGATGCGAAGTAAGACGAATCGCTGAGCCCCCGGATGAGGGCGCAGTCCACAAGTCGCCGCCGTAAGTGAAGACGACCCTCTCGCCGCTGATATCCGGGAAACGAAGAAGCTTTGTTTGGGCGGCGCCGTTGGCGACCGCGCACACAAGCAAGCCGGCGAAAATGGCAAAGCTGAAGAGATGGTTAAGCAGGCTTCGATTGAGTATGCTTCGATTAAGCAAGGTCGGGTTCCTCCTGAGAACAAAATTATTCTCTGAACTTTTTGAGTTGTTTTCATCCCGGGGATACTGGGGATTGACCGCGCGAGGTCTAGAAACAATCCGACTGACTTCGTGTTACTGACGGAAGGCAAAAGCTTAGCCTAGAAAAGGCACACAGTAAACACTCAACCGTTGATTTCCCGGCTGTGCGGGCCGCAGCTCCGCCATGACCCTTAATCGCCAGCGTTGAAATGGAAATGATGAGAGGCGACAGCCAAGTTGTTAGCTATCGCCCGCTCAATTCGAACAGATTCATCAGTATTTTTTTTGCGCGCTCTTCTTCAGGTTGGCATTCGTATTCGCGGCATTGCTGTTTGTACTAGCCGCGATCTTCAGCGAGTTCTTCACGCCTTTTATCCCATCAACTGACTTGGCAACAGACTCTGCCTTGGCCCTCTGTGCGGCGTTGTCAACCGTTCCGCTAAGCGTGACCATTCCATTATCCACATCGACGTTGATGGTCGAGTCTTTCAGATCGTCGGCGGCAGCCAAATCGAAGCGCGTCTTGGTCCAGAGCCAGCCGTCGTCAAGCCCGGTTCCGATCTTCCGTCCCAAATTTTTGGCTTCCTCTGTGTAGCTTTGCTTGTTCTTTTCATACTCTTCCCGAGTTAGCGCTCGTTTCTTACTGGTGTTCGCGTTGGCGTTTGTATTTGCGTTCGCCACCGCCACATTTGCGTTTGTGTTGGCGTTGGCGCGGTTATTTGCATTGTTATAACCGGTTTGACTGCATCCTGACAGAGAAAGCACCAACGCTGCTGTCGCTATGATTCCTATTAGTTTGAATCTCATTTTCCTGGAGACCTCCTTAGCAGACCTAGTTCGGAAAGCATACGTCCGAATCAAAACCCGCCAGTGGGCCAAATGGCACCCTCTGGACGCGGTTGTTTTCATAGGGGTCTTGAGCTTTCTGCGGGTCAGATGGGGAGATTTATTACCAGGGTTTTAACGAGGCAACTGTCAGGCCAACACAAAGGAGGACGGATGACCGGGCTGAGGATGAAATAAGAGGTCGGGGCTGAGTTCATCCGTCAGCCGTCATTCTTCCTCCCTACCACTTGACGGTGCCTTCTTTCGAAGTGTCAATCTCGGCCTGTTCGGCTATTGGGAGGGCTTCGTTGAATAGGAACCCTTTGATGTTATCGAAGAGGAAATTTTGCGCATCAGGATTGGTGAGATCTAAACCATAGTGATTGATGATTTGGGTTTGCTTCTGAAGCCAACCGGCCCAGCAAGGCTGGCAAATTTCAGTAGCTATTCTCTGTCCGAGTTCGTTCGGGAGAGGCGCAAATCCAATCGCGGGTCGC
>JBKOZZ010000083.1:0-49563 GCA_046726155.1 Acidobacteriota bacterium | reverse complement strand
ATAAAGTTTCGCGAGCAGTGGAAGCGCTTCGCTGTGCTTCCCCTGCCGATTGAAAGTGATGCCAAGATTGAGGCGTGGATAAAGGAAGTGTTCATCAGCCTTAATGGCTTGTCTGAAAGTAGCAGCGGCCTCATCCAGCCGGTTCAGCTTTAGATAAAGCACGCCAAGATCGTTGAGGGCCCGCGGATAACGCGGATACAAGCTAATCGCTCGCCGAAGACCACTTATTGCTTCCGTCGCATTGCCGTTGTTTGCTTCCTGCATGGCCTTCTGATAAGCGACGCGTGCTCCTTCGGGTACATTGACATCTGTAACGTCCAGCACGCCCGGAGGGTGTCCCTTCTTCTCGCTCAATGGACTTAGAAATATGGGTACGTAAACAAGCATGTTTCTGAACAGACGGAACTTGACCACGGTAGTGCCGAAGGTACGGCCATCCGTATCGACCTGCACGGTAAAATCCGCGTCCCGCACCAAATCACCGGTGATGAGGAATTTGCCTTTTGTGTCTGTGAAAAGAGTTTCGACGCGACCATCATCGCGCGTTAAGGTAAAACGCAATGATCGATCCGGCATTCCACCATCGGGCATAAACATCTGAATTGACGAAGGCGCTTGCGCTGCTCCGACGACGGCCAACGCGCATAACAGCCCAACGTTGCGTGCGACCGCGCATAAAAAAGAACTTCGCTTAATATATGTTCGAAACATTGGGACTCTTGCCGATCATCGCAATTTGTTGTCACTTTAGCACCCAGAGACTTTTGCTTACCAGCTAATCATAGAGCAAATACTTCGCCCGAATTCGACGAAAATCCTCCAGGCCAATCAGCCAGGAGCGCGTAATGTCAGCAGGCAAATCCCCACGCTTCAATCGCTCGAGTGTATCTGTGTTAGCAAGCAATCTCAGGTAGTTATCAACCTTCCATTGGGACGGGTAAAGGGTGCGCAGCGCAATGGCAATTTCCAACCCGTTTAAGACGGAGCGAAACCTGCCGCGATTGGTAATGATAACGTTGACGCCGCCACACTCCTCACCCTTGAAAACCGAACTCGCCGGCGTAAAGCGCAGGGGAACAAAACGGACGCCGGGGATCGCTCGTTGGTTTAAGTAGGAGGCGAGTTGCTGTCCGTCAATCCAGGGTGCACCTACCACTTCGAACGGCGTATCAGTGCCTCGTCCCACGGACAGATTAGTAGTTTCAAGCAAACCAATGCCGGGATAAAGCGTCGCTTCGGTAAGGCTGCGCATGTTCGGCGACGGATTCACCCACAGGAGATTGGTTTCGTCGAGCCACATCGCGCGATGCCAGCCAACCATCTCGACAACTCTCAGATCACAGCCAATGCTGCGTTCCTTGTTGAAGAGCCTCGCGAGTTCGCCAATTGTCATGCCATGACGTACCGGAATAGTGTGATAAGCGGTGAAGGAAAGTTTGTCAGCGTCGGCGACGGGGCCTTCGATCTCGAGTCCGTCGATCGGATTTGGACGATCGAGAACAAAAACCGGCCGCTGTGCTTTCGCCGCCTCCTCCATCACGTAGCCGAGGGTTGAGATATAGGTGTAAAAGCGGGCGCCAATGTCCTGAATATCGAAAACCAGAGCATCGAGATCTTTCAATTGCTCGGGTTTGGGCCGGCGTGTTTCACCATACAACGAATAGATTGGCAGCCCAGTCTGTTCGTCTTTGGAGTCCGACACTTTATCGTCGGCGACGCCGCGAATGCCGTGCTCGGGAGAAAACAACGCCACCAGTTTTACGTTCGGGGCATTGTGGAGAATGTCGATCGTCGAACGACCGGCGCTATTCCGAACGGTTTGATTAGTTATCAAACCAACCCGCATTCCTGCCAACTGTTTGAACCCAACACGCTCCAGTACATCAATTCCAGTCAGGACCTTCGCGTCAATTGCGCCGGAGACACGCTCGGTGGAGACCACGTCGAGCCTGCCGGATGACATTGCGGAAGCCTGCTCGCGCGACGCGGTGAAGCGGCCCAGATCGCTGGTTAATCTTACGTAGTATTGGGTCAACTCCATGCGCGCGCGCATGACTATTGCCAGATCCGTAATTGCTCCGGCGGCAATTGAGGCGACGCGGCCGCGCAACGAAGCCACGTCGCCCTTGCCATCCGGATGGACGCGATTGCTCAGAAAGACGACGAACATCTTGCTCGCCGGGTCGATCCATAAGGACGTACCGGTGAAGCCGGTATGGCCGAAGGAGCCGAGCGGAAAGAGATCGCCGCGATTAGTGGAGAAACTGGTGTTTATGTCCCATCCCAAACCCCGGGTCCATCCGCCATCGGAAACCAAACGTGGGCGAGTCATCTCCTCGACTGTTAACGGAGACAGGATCCGAACACCCTGATATTGGCCTTCATTCAAAATCATCTGGCAGTAGATAGCGAGATCATCGGCTGTGGAAAAAAGTCCGGCGTGGCCCGCTACTCCGCCCATGCGATAGGACGTAGGATCGTGAACTTCGCCGCGCAGCCACCTGTCTCCATCGTCAACTTCCGAACCGTTAGGCTTGTCGCCAAGATAACTTAATTGGCCGCGTCGCCTTTCCGTTGGAGCAATCCGGGGGCGCAACTTCGCGCTCGGCCGAAAACCGGTGTTGCGCATGCCCAGCGGCTCAAAGATATTCCGCCGCGCGAATTGATCAAGCGTAAGACCACTGACGCGATGAACCACTTCACCGAGCGCGATGTAATTGATATCGCTGTAAACGAATTTGGCGCCGGGAGGATTACGCAGCGGCTCCCGCGCCAGTCTCTTCATCGCCTCGCCATACCCGGTCCACCGATCTTTCAAATCAAAGTCCGGCGCATAACCGGAGCGATGCGTCAGCAGCAATTCAAGGGTGATTCGTTCCTTTCCCTCGCCTCTGATCTCAGGAAAGTAATTAGAGAGCGGATCGCTCAATCTGATTTTTCCGCGCTCAACCAAAATCATGATGCTGGTAGCGGTGGCCACAATTTTTGTAAGACTCGCGAGGTCGAAAATCGTATCCGTAGTCATTGCTTCGCGCGCCGGCTCAACGGCACGCGCGCCATACGCCTTGCGCCAAACCACACTTCCCTTTCGTGCAACTAAAACCACGGCGCCGGGTAAATGGTGCTGCGCAATCTCACTTTCAACCTCGCCGTCAATCGCTTGAAGTCTTTGCGCCGAGACATCGACAGTGGCAGGGTTAGCTGCCTTTAAACCGGGGGCAGGTTTAGTTGGCAGCGCTGCGCTGGGAAGCGCGCACGCAAGCAGCAGAAGGGCGATACAGTATCTGGCAAACTTATTCAGCTGGAACCGAGAAAGGAACAAGGTGGTGACTTTGGGAAAAGGCAGTGGTTCAGAGTTCAAGCGGCTTTGCACAAAGACTGGTTTTGCAGTCCGCGATAGCGGACGACTGCTAGTAGCCCAGCGATTCATCGCTGGGAGTCGCGGGTATTTGGGTTTCCAGTCCGGGAAACGGACGGCTGACCGAAACATACTACATGCAATCGGTTACGGCTCTTCGTTCAGCCGTCCGCTAGACGGACTGGGCTCTCATCGGAATGCTTTCCCAGCACTGCAAGTGCTGGGCTATTAGCAATCGTCCGCTATCGCGGACTGAAAACCTACTTTTGTGCAAAGCCAGTTCAACTTTTAGGTTGCGGCTCCGAATAGAAGCAAGCTAAAGCTTGAACTCAAAAACTTCTTGATCGTGCTTAGGCTGTATCAGCATGTACTTGGTTGTTTCAGCGAGACTTACCGTTGCGGCTTTCCCTGACGATATCGATCAAAGCGTCCAGGTGGCGATCCATATGCGCTTGCGACTCGGCCAGCTCTGTTTGCGCCTGAACCAGTTTTGCGAATCGCTCTTCATTTTTTATCTGCGCGTCCATCATGATGGTGATCTTGTCGTCCTGCTGGCGCAGCTCGCGCCGAGCTCGCAGTCCCGCACGCACCAGCAATTTGGCAATACGCTCGAGTCGATCCAGTCTTTCTTCAGTCTTCTTCATGAATCTTCACCCAAAGATAAAGCAACACGTGGTTCTTTGTCACTCTCAACTCACCGAAGGTAGTGATGCAGGTTGAATTTTGGTATAGACACTCAACTGATTACTGGGAGCGCGGGCGTCCCGCCCGCAATGAGCGCGAAGCGCGAAAATGGATTCGATAAAACGAGTTACGAACGATTGCGCGCCTACGGTGCGGTGCAGGCGGGACGCCCGCGCTCCCAGCAATAAGTTCCTCAAAATTCAAACTGACCACTACCGCACTGAGGCGCTCGTGCAGTTGCCTCACTGGGAGCGTTTGAGTTGTATACCGGTACCACGCGGATAAAGGCCGGGCAAAGAGATTGGCAGCTTACCGCTGACATCGATCTGCCCTAACAGCGCACCAGCGGCGGCTTGTTGCAGACTCGGCATGTCGCCATAAGCAACGATATAGGTACGCATCTCAGGAAAACTTTGCAATAAATAAGGATTACCAAAGCTGATGCCGATAAGCGGCACCCGGCTCGTTATCAATGCAGACAGAGCCTTCGCGCCGGGGTCAGGCAGGCCTACGCTGCGCGCCTGGCCGGTTCTTACCCGGCCATAAAGAGAGGCTATGACGAGGTCAGCGCGGTTCGCTCGCTCCAAAGCTTTCTGAACTTCAGCATCGCTCGAACGATCATCCAGTGCGACTGTCTCTACCTTGTGTCCCGATCGCGCGAGCGCAGCCACAAAGGTGTTGGCGATCCATAAGCGATCGTCACCGTTTGTGATGACCAGATTGAAAATGCGCGCTTCCGGTTTTAATGAATTCAAGGGAACGAGCTTATCGTTGTTTCGCACTAACGTGATTGCGTGCTCGGCTATCTCGCGAGCCAACTCGATGCTTTCATGCCCGGCAACACGGCGGTCGATCGTATCAAGCGACGATATCCTTTGCTTGACCAAACCAAGGTCATATTTCGCCGCAAGAACGCGACGGGCCGATTCATCAATGCGTTGTTCCTTCAGTCGGCCTTTCATCACTGCCTCGCGCACGCCGCGAAAAGCGGCGTCGGGATCGGCGGGCTTAAGCAAGAGGTCGGCGCCCGCTTCCAATGCGCGCACGGAGGCTTCTTCCTGGGTGAAGTACAGCGTCAGGCCGCTCATACTCATCGCGTCGGTGACTATCAGTCCCTCGAACCCCAAATCGCGACGCAGAATACCGTTCAATACGGGAGAAAGCGTCGTTGGCATCGTTCCTTTTTCGACCACCACTTCCCCAGCTTCATCCGTGTCAATGGGCTTTATCTTAACGTCGCGCGGCAAAGGAACAACTGCTGTCGGATCAACTTGCGGCATGCCTATGTGGCCGGTCATAACCGAGCCCACTCCAGCCTGGACGGCGGCGCGAAAAGGAACCAGCTCGATCGCATTCAATCGTTCGCGACTGACGTCGATCTCGGGCAAGCCTCGATGTGAATCAGTGGCCGTGTCGCCGTGCCCGGGAAAATGTTTCGCTGTGGCGATGACGCCGTTGCTCTGCACGCCCTCGACGAACGCGGCCACAAATCGGCCAACCGCAACTGGATCTTCGCCGTAGGATCGAACATTGATTACCGGGTTCGCTGCGTTGTTGTTAACGTCAGCGACCGGCGCATAGATTTGTTGCACACCGAGAGCGCGCGCCTCATGGGCGGTTAAGGCGCCCTGTCGCCGCGCGTAATCGGGGTTGTCAGTGGCGCCCACCGCCATGTTCCAGGGCAGGTTTACCGTATCGTCGAAACGCATCCCTGAACCGGCTTCGAGATCCGAGGAGATGAGTAACGGATAACGCGCCAAACTCTGCATGCGGTTGACGAGCACAACCGATTCATACACGGGCCCGCGAAATAGAACGATGCCGCCGACGTGGTTGTCTTCAACCTGGTGGCGCAAGGCTTTGAAGGCATCGCTGTCCTGGTTGAGGAACGTGGCATTGACTGCGACGCAAATCAATTGCCCGACTTTTTCATCCAGCGGCATGCGTCGCAGCTCTTTGTCGGCCCAGGCGATGGCTGCTTTAGTCGGCTTTGAAGAATATGCTTTGACCGGTGTCGTCGGTGCCTCGTGCGCCGCCACCGATGAGTCCAACTGGACCAGAGGTGTAACCGCGAGCGCAGTCAAAAGGGCAATTAAGATCAACCGGCGAATTGAAGAAAAAGATTTTGATTTCATCTGGTTAGGTAAATCTATGAATTTTTGGTCATTAATAGTACTGACTGACTGAACACTCTTGAGTATCGGACCCAGCCAGCGGGGACAAGCCCACCTTCCCGACCTGAGAGCTGTTCCTTCAAGCTTATGAATTTCTCGCTGAATGGCTATCGATCATGGTTTAGTTCTCAACTATAAGAAGCTCATGGTTGGGAAGGTGGGCTTGCCCCCGCTGGTTTGGATCACAAATCACCGCTAAATCTTCAACGTTCAAGATTGAATGAGCCTATTGTGTTCCCTATCACGCGGTAGGTGAAAGTTCGTCTCGACGTTCGCTCGGCGCCGGCGCAAACGCAAACCCGACGAGCCAGGCCACAACGAAAGTAATCACGCTGCCGATAAGCACATACCATGTCCAGGCTATTGGTGTCCAAAAACGGATGTAGAGCATTACAAACATGCTTGCCAGCATTCCGATCAGCGCCGGCGGCTCGCTAACGCGTTTCAGAAATGTTCCTACCAGGAACACGCCCAACACCGGACCGTTAATCAGCGAAGCTACTGACAATGCCTGATCCAGCGCTGAACGATTCTGGCGCATTGCTATCAACGCCACTGCGATTTGGATAATGCCCCAAGCCAGCGTCAACCAGTGAGACACGCGGAGGTAGTGCTGGTCGTCGCGCCTTGGTCTAAACGGCTTGTAAAGATCGTTTACGGCAGTTGCCGCGATTGAATTTAGTGAAGACGAAAGCGCGGCCGCAAAAATCGCGGCCACTACCAGACCCGATAGACCTGACGGCATAAATTTGGTTATGAAGTCGGGGAAAACGCGGTCGCCGCCAACCGTCTGAAATACACCGCCCACCGGAATAGTGGCCAGTCCGTTAGCCAGAGTGCCATAAGCAGGATCATTGTAGGGGGCGTAAAAGGCGAAGAGTAACACGCCGATAAATAAGAAGCCGACAAATTGCGCTAATACCACTGCGCCGCTGGTTAGTAGCGCTGCTGCCGCGCGTCGCGGCTTGTTCGTGCAGAGGTAGCGTTGCACCAAATACTGATCTGTCCCATGGGTGCTCATCGTCAGGAAACATCCCCCCAGCAGTCCGGCCCAGAGTGTGTACGTTTTCGTGAAATCAATTGGCAAGGTGAAATTCCACGTTTGATCCGTGAAGGGCGTAGAAAATGCATAGGTAGTCGGTCTGATCCCGAAATCTATGAAGTTGAACTTCTGATACTGCTCGCCCAGATTTATAGCCTGACCCCAGCCACCCTTAATAGCCATGACGAGGACAACACCGGCCATTGCCGCGCCCGCGAGATAGATTCCCAATTGCACCACTTCTACCCAAATCACCGCCTCCATGCCGCCGAAGTAGGTGAAGATGATCATTACCACTCCGAGCAATATGACTGAACCGATCACGATCGTTTCCGCATTCGCCTGAGGTTGGAAAGCTGTGTAAACGGCCGCCAGGACAAACGCCGTCAGCAGCAGACGGATACCGTCGGCGATGTTGCGCATGACCACGAAAAGTGACGCCGCCAGCATTTTGATGCGATCGCCAAAGCGCCGCTCAAGCAGTTGATAGACGGTCATCAGCTCCCCGCGAAAATACGAGGGGATGAAGAGCAGTGAGATAACTATGCGCCCCAGCATGTAGCCGAAGACGAGCTGGATAAACTGAAAATTCCCGTTGCGCGCAAATGCGATCCCCGGGACTGAGATAAAGGTGATTGTCGATGTTTCAGTGGCAACGATAGAAGCGGCAATGGCCCACCAGGGCACAGCCCGATCCCCAAGGAAGTAATCACGCGTTGTCTCTTGTTTACTAGAGAACCAAACACCAAACAGCGTGATACCAATCAGGTAGCCAAAGATAATGACGAGATCGATTGGCTTCATTTCACTTTCCCAATCCATCCACCAGAATTTCTGAGAGCCGCGACATCAAAAGCAGCGCCGGGTTATCCACCGTCCAATTCACCTCCGGCATTTCGTTGCAGGTGATTGCCAGCGCAATGCGACCGCGCGGGTGGTAAATGATCCCGAGGTTGCTGCGCAACGCGTCGAGGGCGCCGGACTTCGTCGCTTTGGGCAGCCGCCATTGTTCGCGCCAGACGCCGTTAGTTCCCTGTTCGCGTTTCATCAGTTCGAGCATCTCTTTGGAGGCCGCGGGACTAATAACTTCACCGCGTTCCAGTTTCTCCAGGAGAGTCACCATTTCATGCGGCGTAGTGCGGCCCAGGCCAAAACGCTTGTTCTCCTCTTTTTTGCCTTCTAAACTCTCGCCGCCACCGAAGACACGTCGCATCAAACGCGTTTCCGTGAGCCCCAGCGACGCCATGCGCGCGTTGACTGCATCAGTGGTCAACACGTCGATCACAAGATTCGTCGCTGTGTTATCGCTTAAGATCATCATCAACGACACGCCGTCGCGGAGAGTGAGACGCAAGCCATCTCCAAATTCCGCCAGAATTCCTGAACCACCTACTTTCTTTTCTTTCGTCAGGACGAGTTCATCAGTCCATTTTGCTTTCCCTTCGGAGACGTGTGCGAATGCCTCTACCATGATGGCGATTTTGATTGTGCTGGCCGTCGGCACGCGATCGTCGCCACCTAGTTCGTACACGACTCCGGTATCAAGATTCTTCGCAAAGATGCTGACCTTGCCTTTAAACTGCGCAACCTCGGCGCGCACGCGTTGGTCCAAAGTCGCTTGCTTCGTTGTTTGACCCGTCTGGGCAAATGCAGTAACGCCTGCGAGCAGCAACACGAGGGCGGCCAGGGAATTAGTAACCAGTTGTATCACCCCTTTCAAAGTTGTGCGGCATTTATACATAACTCATCCAGCGCTTTGATCCGCTGGCAGACGCTTTCGGGATGCAGATTGAGTGGATCGAGCAGAATTCCGTGCAATCCCACAGCACGAGCCGCCAGTGCATCATGGGCGTAAGAATCTCCAACGTAGGCCGCCTCATGGGCCTCGAGTCCGAGGCGTTCCAGCGTGAGCCTGAATATCGCCGGGTCGGGTTTGCGATGGCCGACGAGGTGCGAGTCAATGAGCAGATCGAAGCGGTCTGAGATACCCGCAGCGTCAAGCGATTCAATCAACCTTCCATCCTCGGTGTTGGAGATAACGGCAAGAATCAAACGCTGCCGCTTTAATTCGTCGAGCACGCGCTGAGCTGCGGGATCGGGTTCGCACCAGATATGTTTTTCGGCATGGGAAGCGGCCAGGCATTCCACGATAGTAGTGCAAGTCAAATCGTCCAGGCCGAGCGCGGCGTACATGCGTCTGAAAGTCCAATGCGGGCGTTGCATTTCGTCCGGGAGCACGAAGTCTTCGGCTTGCATCTCGAGTCCCACCGCTCGCAGCATTTCCCCGAAAGCTCGGCCCATTTCCTCCGGCTGAAAGGTGCAACCCGAAACATCGGCCGCAAGGCGTGAAAGTCGGGGCCAGTCCGGATGCACGATTGTCCCGCCCGCATCAAAGATGCACGCACGCGCGCCGTTTAGTGCAGGATGAAGCATGAAAGACAAGATGAAGGTTGCCAGGACTCAGAAAACTAATTATCTGGAAAAATTTTTGACTGCCTGATCAATGATGCCGCCTGCTGCTTCCAATGCGGCCTTGGCCTCTTCGCGCGAACTCCCCGTTTTGATCATGACCAGTGCTGCGCGCGGGTCGTCGGCGGCCCCCTCGAGCGCTGAGCGCGATGTTTCTTCGTCCAGGCCGGTTTCAGCCATGATGATGCGAATGGCGCGCGCGCGAAGTTTGGAATTACGCGGCAGCACATTCGTCATCCGATTGCCGGTCACATAGCCCAGCTTCGCCATGGTCGCGGTTGACAACATGTTGAGAACCATCTTTTGAGCAGTGCCTGCCTTAAGCCGGGTGGATCCGGCAACAACCTCAGGACCAACGACGGGAACAATACTGAGCTCGGCAAATTCCGTAATTGGAGAATGCGGAGCGCAGGTGATTGCAATCGTGAACGCTCCCAACTCGCGCGCATAACGCACTGCACCAACCGTGTAAGGCGTGCGGCCTGACGCCGCGATCCCTACCAGGACGTCGCCTTTTGTGAAACCGCGCGCTCGCAGATCAGCCTCTCCCGCCGCGGCATCGTCCTCTGAAGCTTCGACCGCACGATAACATGCTTCATAACCGCCCGCGATAACTGCCTGAACCAAATCCGGCGATACTCCAAACGTCGGCGGACACTCCGCGGCATCCAGAACACCAAGTCGACCGGACGTACCGGTGCCAATGTAGAAAAGCCTGCCGCCGTTGCTTAGGCGGCGAACGATCTCCTCGATTGCCAACGCCACTTCCGAAAGAACCAGATCAATCGCTGGGGCTACCAACTTATCTTCGTCGTTCATCAGACGGGTGATTTCGCGCGGCGGCAACGAGCTGAGGGTGCTCGTACTGAGATTTTCCTGTTCGGTGATGGGGAGCGGATCCGGATTTTCAGAGTTCACTTTACTCACTAAAAACCGCCGCTCAAACGGCGAGGGCCATATGGTTCAGATGTTCGCGTGCCATTCGTGCCGCCGCAACTGCGGGAGAAAAACGAGGCGGCGCAAGATAAGCGTTGGGAGCAACACGTTTCACCTCGTCACGCACCGACGCCAATACCAACTCCTGAGCAGCGTCGAAGACACCGCCGACGTAAGCAACCTGAAAAGTCTCGCGCTCCAACTTTAGATTGCGGATCACTGCCGCAGCCGCCAAGCCAAGCTCACGGCCTCCTTCGGCGAGGATGTCTCGCGCGACCCGATCCTTCGCTTTCGCTATTTCGATCACATACCGTGCAAAACCCGCCAGACGCTCGTTCGTTATGGTCGGCGCGTAAATCGCCGTTGAGAGATCATTAGGATCGGAAACGTGAAAGTAGGTACCGGCCGTGGTGGCGAGGGAGGTCGCTGGCCCACGTCCGTCCACGGCATGGGCAATCGCGCGCAAAGCCTGGCGCGCAATCCAGGCGCCTCCGCCTTCGTCTCCCGCAATCGGTCCCCAACCCCCTGCGCATATTCGCTTGCCGCGCGAATTTATGCCACAGCAGATCGAGCCGGTGCCCGCGATTACTATTAACCCGGGTTCGCCTTCCGTGGCGCCGTAAAGCGCGATGTCGGCATCGCCTACGACAACAATCTCTCCGATGCCCAGGCTAACCAGAGCTTCGCGCATGCGTGCGGTCAGCTCCGTGAGGCGCGCTCCGGCCAGTCCAATCTCCGCGGCCACGAGATCGCTGCGCCGCAGCTGCGCAACTTCGCAGGCCGTATCGATTGCTTCACGAATCGCCGCGGCAGCGTTGGCGATTCCCACCCGCAACGGATTCGACGGACCGGCCATACCTTCACCGAGGATCGCAAGGTTGGCATCCAGGACTACTGCGTGCGTCTTGCTTCCACCTCCGTCGACACCGACTACTGCGCGCCTTGACGCTCGCCCGCGCGTGCTTAGAAAATCTGGTTGTCTTCTGTCAGTGGTGACCATAGGCCGGGAAAACCGCGCTTTGTCAGTTACGATGGACCATTTGTGGCTCATTCTAGGTAAGGCGCATTTATAATGGAAACTAAAAGATTTTATTATTACAATAACCCTCGTTGATAACGTTTACTTAATGGATGGTACCGGAACCCCATGGAAATTCGCCAACTCAGAGCCTTTATCGCTATCGCCGAACTGGGCACATTTACCGCAGGCGCCCTGCGCGTTCATATAACCCAGGCCGCGATCAGTATGCAGATCCGACAATTGGAAAATGAGCTGGGCGCGAAACTGTTTATCCGCGCGCCACGCCGCGTGATGCTAACCGAAGCGGGAGAGCAGTTACTGCAGCGTGCGCGACAAATCCTGCGCGATCACGACGCTGCGATCGATGAGATTGCGGAGCTTGCCGGCGCCGAACGGGGACGCCTGCGAATCGGCAGCGCCTCGGCAGCAGTCACCACGGAGGTTTTGCCGAAACTCCTGAGGGAGCTTCGCAAGCAACATAACGGTTCGGAGATCACGGTTGCCTCCGGAACGAGCGAGTCCCTCGTTCAGCAGATCCTTTCCGGTGAACTCGATGTCGCTTTTGTGTCCTTGCCGGTCGAAGCGCGCGGCATCAATACCGAACGGCTCAGTCAGGATCAACTCGTTGCCATCGCTTCGCCACGCCACCGCCTGGCCAGGCAACGCACGATCAGCGCGTACACGCTAGCCGGAGAAAAACTGATTTTGGGCGAGCGCGGCGGCAATACGCGCCGGCTAATCGATCAGTTTTTTGCCCAGGCCGGCGTGACTCTTCACGTCTCAATGGAACTGAGCCGACAGGCCGCGATCCGGCGAATGGTCGAAGAGGACATGGGCGTTGGGATAGTGCCATTGCAATCGGTGGTCGAAGCGGTGGAGAAAGGCCGGCTGATAAGATGGTGGATCGAAGGTGCACATATAAACTGGGAGTTAGGCATCGCCAGATTGACCGGCGGCTACGAATCGCCTATCGCGCAAACCTTTATCAAACTCTCAAGAAACTACTTTAGCGACTCTCAGCGACTGGCCGCTGGAAAATCTAAACTCGGGCCCCACAAGAAGCAGTCGAGCAAATAATTTCAGGAAATCATATCAGCACCGCGAGCGTAGCCGATAAGAGGACCGGCTGGAGCAGTGCGCAGGGTCTTTGAGCTCCGGTGCGCGGTAAGTCTTTGACTTACCGAAGACCTCTATTTATCAACTTTTCCGGTCTATGACCGGAATCTCAAGGGTCATAGACCCTTTAAAGATTTTTACTAGCCTGCCGGCAAGTCGGAGACTTGCCGCGCATCACAGGTCAAAGACCTTACCGGACTTGCTGCGCAGCCCCGGCATTATGACAATCGCGGTTATGACGAACACACCCGTCTACACTTCCAGATTGTCGCAAACCCTTCGCATTATTTGGGGTTAATTCATGCTTGAGAGCGCTTCTATCAGCCGCTCAATATCCGCTTCGTTGTTAAAGAAATGAGTCGCCACGCGAATCCCCTGCGGCTTTTTTGTAACGATGATCTTTTGCTCAGCAAGCTTCGCGACCACAGTTTCCGGATCATCTGCTTCCACCAGCGTCTCGGCTGAACGCGCGCGCTCATCCGCGATCGGAGAGAGAATTTTCCAGCCTGCGTTGCTTAGCCTCTGGGTCAGAAAGCGATTTAACGAAAGAGCTCGCTCTTCGATGTTCTTTATGGCCAGGCTGTCGAGAAGATTCACTGACGCTCCCAAAGCAAACATGCCCGCAAAATGTGGACAGCCAAGTTCCGCACGCGCCGCCGCATCATGACGCAGACGAATCTCGTCATTTCGATCGCCGTATGGATCTTCCACGCTTAGCCAGCCGATCGCCCTGGGCTTGGATCTTTCCAGCAACTTTCTCGAAATATAAACAAACCCGCTGCCGTATCCCGAGAGCATCCATTTGTGTCCCGTCGCGCAGAGTGCGTCAATCTTCATTCGCTTTACATCGATCTCAAAAACTCCCGCCGACTGGCTGGCATTAATTACCAGCGCATGTCCGCGTTTCGTATTTCCTAAGGCGTCGAGATCGCTCCGAAAGCCGCTGGAATACTGAACATGACTCAGGCAGATTACGCCCGTTCGCACATTCATAGCGGCACGAAGGTCATCAATTCCCACTGCGCCGGCAACCGACTTTACCAGGTGCACGGGAATGCGCCGGTTCATCCACGGCAATGTGGAAACCGGAAACTCGAGATCGCAGGAGACGACTTCGCCGTGCGTTTCCAGTGCATCGACGATGACGTTCATTCCGGATGAGGTGTTGGTTGTGAGCGCAATCTCATCCGGTTCGGCATTGATAAACGCGGCAACTTTGCGTCTCACGTCCTCGCGTTTGGCCAGCCACTCATCCCAGTGAGTATCGGCATCATTCATCATCTTCTCGTAGTACTCAGTCGCTGCCGCCATGGTCCCGCGCGCCAACGGACCCGCCGCCGCGGAATTCAGATAGATGGAATTTTCAGTGACCGGAAACTGCTTGCGAATGTCGTCCCAGTTGATCATGAGGCGAAGATACACGATGGATAGTGCGGGGTGTTAGCCGCAGCATGAAGCTGGCGCGTCAATTCAGTGGGCCGTCTGAAGGGCGCAGCAAAAAGTCTTTTATCATCACCTTCGCGTTACTTCTGGCGGTTCGCTGGCGCTTTTGGCTGGGTGTATAGTTCTCTTTAGGAGTCGACAGGACATGAACGTGGGGAAAATAGTTGCTACGGTGACAATTGAGAACGCGGTCGATCTTTCCAAGGCGTTGCGGTGCGATGCCCTGGTGGATACGGACGCGTCTCTGATGGTGTTACCGATTGCTTGGAAGGAACGGCTCGGTAATCTGGAATTTTCAAGCGAAATCGAAGTTGAAACAGCTACCCAGGAAACTGTTACGGCAGAGGTGTGCGGACCGGTGCGCATTCAGATTGAAGGATTCCGACCCATCCTTAACGAAGTGGCTTTCGTGGAGATGAAACCCGCCGATGGTGATTACGAACCGCTCATTGGTTACATCGTCCTGGAGCAGAGCTTGGCCGGCGTTGATATGCTCGGTCATCGCTTGGTTCCTATCAAGCATATGGATTTGAAGTAAACGCTCAACAACGCGGGACTTTAGGAACATTTCTTTCACTTTGCCGGCGCTTCAAACCACAATGTTGCCAGCGGCGGCAGGGTCATCGTGGCTGAATATGGTTGGCCGTGAATTGGTTCCTCCACAGCCTTGATCGATTTTGATATCTTCACTCCGCTCCCACCATAAACCTCAGCATCAGTATTTGCGATCAATCGATAGGTTCCCTTCCGCGGCACACCCAGCCGATGGTTTTCACGCAGCACGGGAGCAAAGTTACCAACGCAAATCAACTCGCGACCTGTTGATGGCGATCGTCGAATAAACGAGACGATATTTTCCGAGGCGTTGTTCGCATCAATCCACTGAAAGCCCGCCGGCTCGCCGTCTGCTTCCCACAAAGGATTCTTCTTCTGGTAGATGCGGTTGAGATCGCTAATTAGAGTTTGTATTCCCTGGTGCGCCGGGTCTCCAAGAAGATGCCAGTCGAGGCTTTCCGTTTCATTCCACTCGCGCCACTGCCCAAACTCGCCACCCATAAACAATAACTTTTTTCCCGGGTGGGCCCACATGTATGCGTAAAGCGCGCGGAGATTGGCAACCTTCTGTCCTACGTCTCCGGGCATTTTGTTCAGCAGCGAACCTTTCATGTGCACTACTTCATCGTGTGAAAGCGGCAGGATAAAGTTTTCGCTCCAGGCGTAAAGCAAACCGAAGGTCAGCGCATTGTGATTGCCCCCGCGAAAGAGCGGATCGGTCTGGAAGTACTTGAGCGTGTCGTGCATCCAGCCCATGTTCCATTTGAAATCAAAACCCAGGCCGCCGGCATAAACCGGATGACTAACCTGGGGCCAGGCTGTTGATTCCTCCGCGATCATCATCACGCCGGGACATTCGCGATGAACCACTTCATTCAATTCTTTTAGAAGCGAAATCGCTTCGAGATTTTCGCGTCCGCCGAATTCATTCGGTATCCACTCGCCTTCCTTGCGGCTGTAGTCGAGATAAAGCATCGAGGCCACGGCGTCCACGCGCAGCCCGTCGAGATGAAACTCTTTGAACCAGTAGAGCGCATTTGCCAGCAGGAAGTTGCGCACTTCGTTGCGCCCGTAGTTAAAAATGTAGGTGCCCCAGTCAGGGTGTTCGCCTTTGCGCGGATCGAGATGTTCGTAGAGTGCCGTGCCGTCGAAACGCGCGAGCGCAAAGGCGTCTTTAGGAAAATGCGCGGGCACCCAGTCCATGATCACGCCAATGCCGCGCTGGTGCAGGAAATCGACAAGATGACGAAAGTCATCCGGCGTGCCGTAGCGTGCCGAAGGCGCGTAGTAGTTGCTGACCTGATAACCCCACGAGGGGCCGTAGGGATGCTCTTTCAGCGGCAGAAACTCGACGTGGGTAAAACCGGTTTCCAATACGTACTCGGCGAGCGTCTCCGCCATTTCGCGGTAAGTAAACGGACGATTCCCTTCTTCGATCTGGCGACGCCATGATCCAAGGTGAACTTCGTAGATTGATAGCGGTTGGCGAAAGTGTTCGCGTCCGGCGCGCTTCTTTAGCCAACGCGAATCGCGGAAGCGATGTTTCGATTCGTAAACGATCGAAGAGGTATCGGGAGGGACCTCAGCATAGAACGCGTAAGGATCGGCCTTCAAAAACGGGCGCCTGCCTGGCGCTTTGATCTCATACTTGTAGAGTTCGCCTGTACGCAGTTTTGGGACAAATGTTTCCCAAACTCCGGAATCGCCAAGAGGCCTCATCCGATGTTGCGTCCCGTCCCAGGCGTTAAAGTTGCCGACAACGTTTACCTGCTCAGCAGCCGGCGCCCAAACTGCAAATGAAACTCCTGCTACGCCTTTTTGCGTAATCGGATGTGCACCGAGCTTCTCATAAATGAGTTCGTGCCGGCCTTCGCCCAACAGATGGAGATCCAGTTCTCCCAGAGTTGGTGAAAAAGAACCAGACATCTGCGATTCTGCCGGCTCCGGTGGTTTTCCCGCTCTGCTTTTTGAGGCAGCTCGTTTTTTAGCTTCCGGTTTTCGCTCTGTTGCCCTCCTCTTTTCAATACTCTTTTTCCCAGATGCCCTAACTGCGCTTTTGACCTTTGCAGTTTCGCCGCTCTTGCTGACGCGCGGGCTACTGCCCCGCTCGCTGGCCGTCGCTCTACCGGTTCTTTTGCCAGGAGACTTTTTGGTCATGCAAGTGTGCTCACAAGCTTTTCCCCGTCAGCCCTGAAGGAAGGGTTAGAAGGTTCTACCAGTCGGCGGTAGATGTCTGCACCGTTGCCCAATTCGGCGCGATTGCTCTTCGCCTGGGAGAGAATCTCGAGGAATTCCTGGCGCGGTGATGGCAGGCCAAGTTGAGCCATGAGATCTATAGTCCGGGCGGCGTACTTCAAAATCAGAACTGGTTCGATCCCGGCAAGGTCGCTGAAGAACCAACCGCAACTCGTATACATCAGCAGCGCGTTCCGCTGCAGTTCGAGAAACAGCAACGCCCTCTGTTGATCCTCGCTGGTCAGATCTCGTGGTGCATGCCTGTGTAGAAACTCTTCGCGCGATCTTTGTTCATCGAGTATCAGACTGATCGCATCGTCACGTGCAGCCCAGGAATCAACAAACAAGTGGCCGCGTGTCGCTTCAAAGCAGAGCGCAGCTTCGTCGCGCAAAATGTCGAGCGCGTTTCTCAAAGGTTCGCGCCAGGACTGGTTCCAACCCGGCTCGCCTCCGGTATGACAGCCGCAATCGCGAATCCAGCGGCTGACACCGTGGCTACAGCTCCATGAACTACCTTCGCCTTGCGGGCCATTGGTGATTTCGACTTCCGTGTCCGCCGGATTGCGATCCAAATAATCTCCATAGTTGGTAATTGCAAACCCCCGCGCGGGGGCGTCAAGTGCCAACGAGTAAGCCAGGCAAAGTTCGCCAAACTTATGATGATGCCCGTAGCTCTCACCGTCGGTTGCGACATTGACCAGGGCACCAACTGTGGTTCGTTGCACAAAACGCTCGACAAGCAAAGAACTCGATGCTAACGCCTTTTCGAACGCGATGGCGCGCGCCAGTTCCTGATCATAAAAAAACACCGCGATGCAGCGGCCTGAACCATCGCGATGGAAATAGTTATAGGCGATGCTGGTATCGATTGTTCCGTGAAGCACATCCTGCCACTCGCTCGCTGGTAGGACAGACTTTCCAGTCTGTCCCGGACCGGCAGGAATACCTGGCCTACTTGGTAGGACAGACTTTCCAGTCTGTCCGGGAGAGGCAGAAATGTCTGTCCTAAGGCGAACGCGTGCGGCTTGTTGTGGTGCAAGGATGACAAAACGCAGACCCTCGTCAATCAGCAAACCAAGTACTTCGTCGTTGCAGGCAGTCTCCGGCAGCCACATTGATTCCGGCTCGCGCCTAAAGCGGTAACGGAAATCGGCCAGTCCCCAACGCACTTGCGTGCGGCGATCGCGGTCATTTGAGAGCGGCAGGATGGCATGATTATAGGCTTGCGCGATGGCGTTACCGTGACCATTGTTTTGTCGGACGCTCTCCGCGTCAGCGGCGAGGATACGCGCGTAAGTTTCCTCGTGGTTGCGCTCCAGCCACGAGAGTAGGGTTGGGCCAAAGTCAAAACTGATGTGCGCATAGTTGTTTACGCGTTGTACCGTACCGGACCGATCGACGATAAGAGCGGACGTGTTGGGCTGGTAGCATTCCGCGTGGATTCGCTCGTTCCAATCGTGAAAGGGCTGCGCGTCTGGTTCGGGATCAATTGTTCCCGTCCACGGATTCTCGCGCGGCGGTTGGTAGAAGTGTCCGTGAATGATTAGAGTGGTCATTTATCGTCCGACAAAATTAAGCTAATGACCCACCTGCTACCGCAGGTGGTACTGACAAGCCCGCGCGACAAACTAAAGGAAGCTCTGATTAAGGACTCAACTCTTTGGAGTGGACTTCCATTTGATCAGACGTTCCTAAAGTTTGTCGAACAATGCTATCTGTGCAAAACATCAATTCAACGATAACATCTTGGCCTGGCACGAGTAATTATTAAACTTTTCCGGCCCTATTCAGGATACGCGAATTCCAAATGAGAGTCTTAGCCGTCATCCCTGGTCTGGCGCTGATCGTGGTAATTCTCTGGGATGCTTTTGAAACGATCATTCTGCCGCGGCGGGTAACCAGGCGCCTTCGCTTGACCAGCGTCTTCTACAGAACGATGTGGACTCTCTGTTCGAGTTTGGTGCGCGCAATGCGCAATCGCAAGAGACGCGACAAGTATCTGGGGACGTTCGGTCCGCTGTCGTTACTCTTCCTGCTCGCAATGTGGGCACTGGGTCTGATCCTTGGCTATGCCATAGTGCATTGGGGACTCGAAACAAAGCTTAACCTTCCAGATGAAACAGGACGCTTTGCAACCTATCTGTACATCAGCGGGGAGACGTTTTTCACGCTTGGTTATGGTGACATTGTGCCCCAGCTCCCGCTCGGCCGGGCAATCGCCGTAATCGAAGCGGCCAACGGGTTTGGTCTACTGGCCATCGTGATCGGATATCTGCCCGTGCTCTACGGGGCGTTCTCGCGCCGCGAGGTTGACATAGCCCTTCTTGATGCTCGCGCCGGTTCACCCTCGAGCGCCGCCGAGATGTTGCGCCGGCATGGCGAGAAGGGACACTTGCATGATCTGAACGAGGTTTTGCACGAGTGGGAACATTGGTCGGCTGAGCTGCTCGAAAGTCACCTATCATATCCAGTGCTCTGCTACTTCCGTTCGCAGCACGACAACCAATCGTGGCTGGGTTCCATGACGACCATTCTCGACACCTGCGCCCTCGTGCTTGTAGGCGTGGGAGACACGCCGACATGGCAAGCAAAACTGACGTTTGCGATGGCCCGGCACGCGGTCGTTGATCTAGCGCAGATATTTAGAGTCGCGCCCACAAGTCCCGAGTTTTATGCTTGCCGCCTTAATCCTGGCGATCTTGAACGGATTCGCGAAATCCTCGCCAACAATGGCACGCAACTCCTGGACGGCGAGGAGGCCGAACAGAAACTATCGGAGCTACGCGCCATGTATGAGCCCTATGTCTGCGCACTTTCGGAAATGTTGTTGATGCCTCTTCCTCCGTGGATTGTGGGAGAAGATGCGATCGATAACTGGAAAACCAGCGCCTGGGGACGAATACAATAAGGATGAGGGATGAAGGCGGAAGGCGGAAGGAGCGCAAACATTGGTCAGTAACACCTGCGGTAGCGGGTGGGTTATGTCGGAAGAGCTACCCGTCCGCTACCGCAGACGCTACTGACAAGTTGCGCTTGCTGGAACCAATGAGCTTAAAGACTTGGATCAAAAAACTGGGATTCTGGGGATTCGTTTTCTTTCTCTTGAAGGGCTTGTTATGGCTAACGATCCCAGCGCTAATTGCAATCTTCGCAGAGTAGTCGGACCTATATTTCACCAATGGAATGTCAATCGAACAGCTCTAAAAAGCGCTCGAAGAAAACTGCAATACGCCGAAGTCTCAACCCTGGACGCACTACCGGCCCGCTGGTGGTTTTTCTTTTGTTGTTAACGACTTCGCTGCCGGCCGTTCGTCCGTTTGCATACTCAATTCCGCAGGACAAGCAGCGCCCCCGAGCGCGTGAGTTGGGACTGAAAGTTGGGGTGATTCCGGTGGGGCCGCTCAACGCGATCACGGATGTTGGCGGCGTAATGGTGGGGCACACCACCATC
The DNA here is from genome assembly GCA_046726155.1 of Acidobacteriota bacterium. GTDB lineage: Bacteria > Acidobacteriota > Blastocatellia > Pyrinomonadales > Pyrinomonadaceae > PSRF01. Next base: position 29,079 of record JBKOZZ010000083.1, on the reverse strand, counting down.
ATTCGTGGCGAGAACATACGCACCGGCGTTACCGCCATATTGCCTCACAATGGCAACCTTTTTCGGGAGAAAGTTCCGGCCGCCATATTTGTGGGAAATGGCTTCGGCAAGTTGGCGGGTTCAACTCAGGTGAGCGAGTTGGGCGACATTGAAACCCCGATTCTGCTCACCTCGACCCTCAGCGTGCCTCGAGTTGCCGACTCATTGCTCGACTACATGTTGTCTTTACCTGGCAACGAGGACGTTCAATCGGTGAACCCCATTGTGGCCGAAACCAATGATGGTTACCTTAACGACATTCGCGGCCGGCACATTACGAGGGATGACGTTTTCAACGCCATCAAGAGTGCGAAGGGTGGCGCCGTCGAGGAAGGATCTGTTGGCGCCGGAACTGGAACCGTGGCCTTCGGATTCAAGGGAGGCATTGGCACCGCATCGCGAAAGCTTCCGGCAAGCCTCGGTGGCTATACACTGGGCGTTCTCGTGCAAACGAATTTCGGCGGCATACTCACGATCAACGGCGCGCCTGTGGGACAGGAGTTGGGCCAATACTATTTGAAAGAAGAGCTCAGTAGCGCCGGCGTTAACAGGTGCAGTCCGCGCGAAGGGCGCGCCGGCATGGATCCCAACACCCGTGAACTCAATGTCGCCGATGGCTCGATCATTATAGTCATTGCCACCGATGCGCCGGTTGAGGCTCGCAACCTCCGGCGAATGGCGGCGCGCGCGATGATGGGGCTCGCCAGAACCGGGGCCGCCGGAAGTAATGGCAGTGGTGACTACGCAATCGCCTTTTCGACCTCGCGTGAACTGCGAATTCAACCTTCAATCCGAGCTACCCGGGCCGGTAGCCCGCCCGCAGTGGTGATCGACCCGATAGGCCAAAGCACGTCACACAGTGTCAATGTCGTAGCTAACGATGCAATGTCTCCGCTTTTTCTCGCCGTTATCGAAGCCACCGAGGAGGCCATCTATAATTCCCTATTTCGGGCGACGACAATAAAGGGCCGGGGCCACACCGTCGAGGCTCTTCCCCTGGGCCGCACGCTCGAAATCCTTCGCAAGCATGGTGCGCTCTGACTACCTGCCAATGCCCGAGTCCCAAGGCCTGAGATTTTCCGTTTATCATTTCCCTTTTGTCATTGCTGGTCAAAAAAGCCGTGAGACTGGTGATAATTCTCGTTGCTGTGTCATGAGGTCATCAGTACCACCACGCGTGTAGCGGGTGGGTGTTCCTCGGGAGAGATCGGTCCGCACACCGAACTTGCTCAGAAAGGGTGGGGTGAAGCGGCGAGAAGTGTTTGACCTCCGATGCGCGGTAAGTCTCCGACTTACCGAAAACCGTACCCCCAGGTTCCGGTCTATGACCGGAGTCTCAAAGGTCGGAGACCTTAAAGAATTTTATAAAGGTCGCCGGCAAGTCGGAGACTTACCGCGCATCGGAGGTCAAAGAGCTTACCTGCAAATCCCGAGGGCGACCCACCCGCTACCGCGAGGTGGTACTGACCTCATATATGAAAAATGACAAATGATAAATGGGAAACCTTGATCCCCGGACTTTGGAGCATCTCCTCTCGGACATAGGACCTTATGGTCTATTGACACAGCAATGATGGCTGCATAAAATTCTACATCCCCCAAAAAATGAACCAGCCGAGGAGGGTGTTAGGGTGAAAACAACTATACGTGTCAATCGCAAGCGTCCGGAGTCCATGACCAAGCAGATTACCGATCAACTCACCGGTCTTATCGAATCAGGTGCCATGGCGGTGGGCAGCTATCTGCCGAGTGAACGCGAGCTCGCCAACTCCCTGAAAGTGGCGCGCAACGTCGTGCGGGGAAGTTATGAAAATCTGATGAAGGCTGGAAGAATCCAGAGCGAAGGTCGGAAAGGTCGGACGGTCAGATCTTCGGGTGGAAGAAAACGAGCAGGCAGCGCGAAAGGTTCGAAGAGCGCCGCAGCATCCAAAGCGCGCAAGAAATAACTTAACGACAGTCTGGCGTTTAATCGAATTCCCTGTCCCCTCGCCTAACTAGTAACCAGAAAATCACTGGCTGAAGTTCGCAGTCTCCTCTCCAAGAGCGAGGATTTCGCTGCGTATGGCCTTGCGCTCGGCAAGTAAACGCACAAAGAATCTTCGCCTCACGAGAAAGAACGCAAGCGCGCGCAGTCCACCCAGAAACTTGTCAAACCCTTCGAAAAATCTGATTGCCAGATAGCCTGCCGCCGGGATCAGGACCACCGCCACCACTGCCAACGTCCACCCCTCAAGTTTGTAGCCTGCCGCCGCCCCAACCAGCCACGTCAGCGGAAACAGCAGCATGGCCGACATGATCTTGACGGTCGAAACGACATCGTCGTCGTCCTTCGAATACCTTGTAGCCAGATAACCCCCGAGCCGGTAGGCGGGGTAATGCACGAGAGCGCCCAGCGTCGCCGGGACGATGAGCACGAGAAAAAGAAGTACGCGATTTATCAAATGGGCGAACACATCAAAGGCCGAATCAGGTGGGGAAAGATCGTCTGGGTCCACGCCAGCCTGAGAAAGTTCTTCTTCAAAGCGACTCATTCGCACTTCCAGTTTGCGTAAACGCTCCGGAGCGCGTTCGCGCAAGACCCGATAGGCTTTCACGAAACGTTGCTGTAGCTGCAGCTCTTCAGCAAGACTGTCGCTTCCTTCTCCATCTTCCTCAGAGGAAAAAATTCTTTCGGCACGCCGGATAGTCTGCAACGCCTCTTCATGCTCGGCGTCGAGCATCACTTCTCGAAGCGCAGACTCAATACGGTTGGAAAGCTCCCTGACAGCAGCCCGGGGCGGGTTGCCATCAGTTTCCATTTCAACTGGTACCACCTCGATCGGATTACCGAAGTAAAGCAACACCGCGCTGCGGAATTTTGTTTTGGAAGTGTAGTAGAGACCTGCGGGAACAATCTTCAGGTTAGCGACTTCACCGGTGGACACGGCGCCAAGTGCGATGCGCGCTGCTCCGGTCTTGATCGGCCGCAGACGCGGCTCGTCGTGTGAAACGCCTTCGGGACAGATACCGATAGTGCCGCCGCGCGCCAGCAGCTTACGCGCCGCAATAAACATCTCCTGATTCCTGGAAACGTCTTCGCCTTCATCCTGGCGCCGGTAGACCGGGAGCGAGTCCATCGCGCGTACCAGATAACCGAGCACAGGCATGCGAAACAGTGGCGACTTTGCTAGAAATGAAACGCGCCGCGGCGCCAGCGATAGCAGGAACGCCGGATCTACCAGCGCGTTCGGATGATTGAGCACGAAAATGACCGGAGTCTTTCGCGGCACATGCTCAAGCCCAACCACTTCCACGCGACGAAAGTAAACGCGCATCGCGAATCTCAGAATGGCAACGATAATTCGGCGAGTCATCGATGAATGGAGTTGAGACCGATGGGATTCTAATCTATTGGGTGGGGATGAGCATTAAAACATTTAGCCGCGGATTGACGCGGATGCGCGCAGATCAGAACTTGGTTTAGGTCTGATCCGCGTTTATCCGCGCAAATCCGCGGCCTATTAATCTGCCGCTAGCACTTAACGCGGAAAGCGGTCGCGATATTCACCTGAGACGATGAACGCCTTGACCATGTCGGCCTTTTCGAAGTTGTCGCCAAACTGGTTCAGCTTGTCGAGCCAGAACTGGAAGCCAATCGGGAAGCTCGATCAAGTGGGCCGTTCCTACTCTTCTAATACCTTTCAATCCTGCAGTTAACGAAGCAGCGGGGGCAAGCCGCGGGGTCCCCGCTGCTGGCTATTCACACTTGATCAGAGTTTCCTAAAGTTTATCGGACACTTTCAACGAAACTGACCCACTACGAACAATATACGTTGGTCGCGCGCAAATTCGTTTAATGCAATAATAGCCGCGCTATCCCCAACAATTTATTAGCCACTCTGGAGAGGACCATATGAAGCGCTGCGTCATCGCGATATCTCTTTTTGTGCTTACTCTGGCCTGCGTTCCGCCGTTTATCGCGGTCGCGCAAGAGAGCCATCGTTTTACCATTGAAGAATTATTGAAGGTACGCCGGGTAGGCGACCCGCGGGTTTCGCCGGACGGCCAGCGCATCGCGTTCACGATTGGCGACGTAAACTGGGACGCCAATAAAGTAATTACCCAAATCTATGTAATACCGGTTGGGGGCGGCAGCATGAAACAACTTACAAACGGGGCCAGCTCAGCCACGTCGCCGCGCTGGTCCCCTGACGGCAAGAAGATTGCCTATGCCACCGGCGGACAAATCTGGGTAATGGAGAACGATGGCGACAAGAAGGAACAGGTAACGAAAATTTCTACCAACGCGGCAGCACCAGTCTGGTCGCCAGACGGAAAATGGCTCGCGTTTACTTCTGAGGTCTATCCCGATTGCAGTGATGACGATTGCAACAAGAAGAAAGACGAAGCAGCGGAGAAGAGCAAAGTAAAGGCTCATATAACTACTCGACTGCTGTTTCGCCACTGGGATGAATGGCGTGACGTCAAACGAACTCATGTGTTCGTGGTGTCCAGCAAAGGTGGCACCGCGCGCGAGCTTACCCAGGGCGATTTCGACTCTCCGCCTTACGCCGCGGCTACCGGCGTCGATTACGCATTCTCGCCTGACAGCAAAGAGCTGGCTTATGTTCGCAATCCGGATAAGGTCGAAGCCATTTCTACTAACAGCGACATCTACGTGGTATCTCTAACAGGTGGCGCGGCTAAGAACATCACCACGCGAAATCGGGGTTACGACGTCGGACCGATCTACACGCGCGATGGCAAATACATCATCTACCGTTCGCAGGCGACAGCTGGATTCGAGGCCGACCGCTGGCGCCTGATGTCTTACAACCGCTCGACGGGCGCCAGCACAGAGATCGCGAACAGGTTTGATCTTCAGGTTGAAGAAGTCGCCTTGTCGCCGGATGGAAACTATGCGTATTTCATCGCGGGCGAGCGCGGTCGCTTGCCGGTCTACCGCGTGTCCCTTGGCGGCGCCGAACCGCAGAAAATTGTGCCGAATGTTTCGGCTGCCGGTCTGCAAATAACGCCTGACGGAAAATCGCTCGTCTTTGCGAACAGTTCCATGGCGATGCCGGCTGAGATTTATTGTGCAGACATTGATAGCGGCATCCTAACAGCCCTGACAAGTGCGAATAACAATCTCATGGCGCAATTCGGCTTGCGAAAAGCAGAAGAAGTGGAGTGGACCGGAGCGCTGGGTAAAAGGATTCATGGGTTTATCGTTAAGCCGGCAGACTTCAATCCGAACAAGAAGTATCCGCTGGTAGTCATCATTCACGGCGGACCGCAGAGCGCTTTTTATGATAATTGGGGCTATCGCTGGAACCCGCAAGTTTTCGCCAACAACGGCTACATCGCTTTTCTACCGAACCCGCGCGGTTCCATTGGATACGGCCAGCAGTTTGTTAACGAGATAAGCGCCGACTGGGGCGGCAAAGCCTACACCGACATCATGAATGGCACGGCCAACGTGCTGAGGCGCAATTCATTCATTGACAGAAATCGCGTTGGCGCGGCCGGGGCCAGCTACGGCGGCTACATGATCAATTGGATCGAAGGACACAATAACGATCCCCGTTTCCAATTCAAGGTGCTGGTCTCACATGACGGCGTTTACAATCTCGAGAGCATGTACGGCGCGACAGAAGAGCTTTGGTTTACCGATTGGGAGTTTAAGGGAACACCATGGACCAATCCGGCGATATATGCACGCTGGTCGCCAAACAGGTTCGTCAAAAATTTTAAGACCCCGATTCTCATCATCCACAGTGAACTCGACTACCGCGTGCCATTTGGCGAAGGCCTGCAATTGTTCACAGCGGCGCAGCGTATGGGCGTTGACTCGAAACTTCTCGTGTTTCCCGATGAGGGTCACTGGGTGCTTAAGCCCCAGAATTCGCAGCTCTGGTATCACACGGTGCTTAATTGGCTCGACAAGTATTTAAAGTGAACCGGGGAATTTATTGGCGAACAGAAACTTCGCAGATTGCCCATGAACAACTATGCCGTCGTAACCTTGCGGAGTAAGAGCTTGCGGCGATTAGTTAGTAACGAATTGTCGTGACGAACATGGATGGAATCACAAACTCCGATCGGCTCGCGCTGCGGCTGCGTCCCGACGGGCAGCCCATCATGCACCAGACCTGGGGCAAGCTTCTCTTCATTCACTGGCGTATCGACGAAAAGCTATTGCGTCCGCTGATTCCTGCGGCGCTTGAAATCGATATCTTCGACGACTCGGCGTGGATCGCAGTCGCGCCGTTCACCATGTGGGACATTCGCGCGTTCCCTCCCTTCCTTCCTCCCGTACCTGGCCTGAGTTCGGCACACGAATTGAACGTACGAACTTACGTTTTTCTAAATAACGAGCCCGGCGTCTGGTTCTTTTCGCTCGACTGTAACAGCACGGCGGCCGTGCTGGCCGCACGCGCGTTTTACCACCTCCCGTATTACAAAGCTGAAATAGAGTTGGCAGAGAAAAATGCGAATGAAGGTCGCTTCGTGGATTATTCCCTGGTTCGTACCGACGATCCGCCTGCCGAGTTTCACTCGTCCTGGACTGCCGGCGAAAAGCTACCAACCTCCGCACCGGGCTCGCTTGAATTTTTCTTAACTGAGCGTTACTGCCTCTACAGCGAAAGCGAGGGCCAACTCTACCGCGCTCGGATTCACCACGATCCCTGGCTCCTGCAGACGGCTGAACTTAACAGCCTCAACTCATCTATGATTGAATCGCACGGTTTGCCCACGCCGCAAGGCGATCCGCTGCTGCATTATTGCGAAGAGCTGAGCGTCGACATCTGGGCGCTGACGAAAGTTTAAGCACTTGTGCGAGGTAAGAGCGGGGGCAAGCCCACCTTCCCGACCTTGAGCTGATTAGACTTGAAATGCTGATGATGATTGAAAGACTTTCAAGGCTGGAGATACAGAGCAGATGCAGCATCTCTCAGGTCAGGAAGGGATTGCCCCCGCTCCTAGCTGACGACAAAGCCGCGGCGGCAGTTCACTCCGCTTTCTCGAGCGGTGGGACAACGGCAACAAAATCGTCAGTGAACCGTGCGGCGTACTTCGTTAGTAATTCCTCGACCCGCTCTAATTTGTTGGACCGTACAATTAAGCCGGCGTGATGCAGTTTCTTTACACGGTAAACGATCTCGGGATCATCATAACTGGAGGTGTCGGGATGTTCCTGTTTCGAGAGAGACAGAACAATGCCGGCGTATTCGTTTCGCAGAGGCTTGATTTTGTCACCAACGACCCCTCTCTTACGGTCTGGCTTCTCTCCTGCTCCTGCCGTCTGCTCCTGCCGTCTAGTCCCCGTATGCTCCTGCCGCCTGGTCCAACCGTCCGCAACTTCGATCTTCGCCCACTCTCGCCAGAGATTGAGACCCGTCGCGGCTTCCAGAACGTCGGCGATGTACGCGCCGCCTACACGTGCCGCGATCTCCAAAAAATAGAATTTCCCTTCGGCATCACTCTTAATAAACTCCGCGTGCGCCGCGCCCCGATCGAGGTTCAGCGCCTTAACCAGCTTGCGATTGATTGCCAACAACTGCTTCTCGTTCTCAGATCGATGAGCGACGGTGCGCGAGACGTAGGCGCCGCCGCCGTGGGCCACTTCCAACGGCGGTCGTCCATAGCGATTGGCGCCGGCGAATACCACGCGGCCGTTCCGGACGATGGAATCAACGTGGAAGACCTCGCCGGAAATGAACTGCGCTAACAGATAGTAAGTCGCGCGCTCGCGCAAGTTTTCGCGCTCATTCATTTCATCGATGACGCGCCAAACTTCCGCCGAATTGTAAACCTTACGAATTCCGATAGCGGATACGTCCGAGCGTGGCTTGATTATCCATGGCGGCGGCACACGTTCTGTAAATTCCCGCACCTCGTCGGGACTTATCAACGGCACAAACTCAGGAAGGACGACCCCAGCGGCTTTGGCGGCTTCAGCCATCCGGTACTTGTCTCGAAAGGTTTTTGCCGTGGAGCTGCTCATGCCGGGAAGACAAAAGTGTTCCCGAATCAGGGCCGCGGTCATTACATCAAACTCCTCAAGCGCAATCACGCGATCCGGTTTCACCTTGCGCGCGATAAACGCAACGAGGTCGATCATTAGCGGCGGGCCGGCATCATTGGGCACGGCAATCAGATCCTCAAGACTGTCGCGCGGCCAGTCTTCCTGAAGCATCTTTTCCTTGGTGATCAGGATGACCTTGCAACCAAGGCGCTTGCACTCGCGAATAAAGTCGCCACCTTTGAAATAGGTGGCGAGACAGACGACGTTGAGTGGGCTAATCTCGTTTTCGGGCATGTGCTTCTGATGACGATCGAACGCAAGTTGAAGAGGGCTTAATATAATCCTTTTCCAGAACCGGGGTCACCTGATAAGGTAGGCGCGTTCATAGGGTAAGCCACTGGCCGGTCAGCTGAAATTTCATTAGCCCCGAAACACAATCAAGACCAGACTCGAGCCAGAAAAATCTCGCGATTTTGTGCGGCGCGTTAGCTTAAGCATTTCAACTCGGATGTTTTCGCGGACACCCATTAATCAAGCACGAACCCGCAAACCAACAGTTTGCTTCACACGACAAAATCATGATCTTCCGCGGACCATTTCCCGAAGTCGTCATACCTGAACTTCCCATAACCCCTTTCGTCTTTCAGAATGCGAAAGAGCGCGCCGATAAACCGGCGCTGATCGATGGGCCCACCGGTCGCGTCATAACCTATTCGGAACTAACCGATTCCATTGCGCGCGTTGCTGCGAGCCTCGCCCGGCGCGGGTTTAAGAAAGGTGAAGTCTTTGGAATTCTCAGTCCGAATGTGCCGGAGTATGCAATTCTCTTTCATGCGGTCGCGTGTTTGGGTGGCATCAATACACCGGTAAACCCGCTATACACCGAACAGGAAATCGCGCAACAACTGAAAGATGCGGGGGCGCGCTTTTTGGTTACCGTTCCCCAATGTCTGGAAAAAGTCAGGCGCGCCGCGCGCGAGGCGAATATCGAGGAGTTGTTCGTTTTTGAAAACGCCGCCTGTGAAAGTCTCAAAGCGGGCGACTTTGATGAAGCTGATGGCGCTACTCCTTTCTCTTCCCTGCTGCAGGGTGACGGGCATTTTCCGGAAGTTGCGATTAACCCGCGCGAAGACCTGGTGGTGCTACCTTATTCAAGCGGCACAACCGGTCTTCCGAAGGGCGTAATGCTCACTCACTACAACCTGGTGGCAAACATGTGCCAGATGGAGGGCCTGCAATACTTCACTAAGAACGACACTTTGATCTGCGTATTGCCCCTCTTCCACATCTACGGGCTCGTCGTGGTCTTAAACATGGGACTCTATCAGGGCGCAACAATCGTAACGGTACCGCGTTTTGAGCTGGAGCCTTTCCTGCAAACAATTCAGAACTACGGCGTAACGCTGATGCATCTGGTGCCGCCCATCGTGCTCGCCCTTAGCAAAAACCCGTTAGTTGATAACTACGATTTGTCGAAACTAAAGACGATCTTCTGCGGCGCCGCGCCTCTCGGTGAACAGCAGACGCGCGCCTGTATGCAACGGCTCGGTTGCGATGTTCGCCAGGGTTACGGTATGACGGAGACGAGTCCGGTCACGCATTCTTCGCCGGCTGATCGGGCGCTGGTTAAGTTGGGCTCCGTGGGCGTGCCCGCCCCAAATACCGAATGTAAGATTGTCGATCTGGAATCTGGACAATCGCTCGGTCCCAATAAAGAAGGCGAGGTTTGCGTTCGCGGTCCGCAGATAATGAAGGGTTATTTAAATCGTCCCGAAGCGACCGCAGCAACCATCGACGCGGAAGGCTGGTTACATACCGGAGACATTGGCTACGCAGATGACGACCAGCACTTCTACATCGTCGATCGCGCGAAGGAGTTGATCAAGTACAAAGGCTTGCAGGTGCCGCCCGCTGAGTTGGAAGCATTGTTGTTGACGCATGATTGCGTTGCAGATGCGGCGGTCGTCCCCTATCAGGATGACGAGGCAGGAGAAGTGCCGAAGGCTTTCGTGGTATTGAAAGGAGAAACCACTGCGGCAGAGCTCATGAATTTCGTTGCCGAGCGGGTAGCGCCGCACAAGAAGATACGCAAGCTCGAGTTTATCGATAAGATTCCCAAATCCCCGGCGGGGAAAATATTGCGCCGGCTATTGGTGCAGCGAGATCGGGAAGGGAAGAAAAACTAAATGTCGCCTGAGATTGTTTCGCAAGCAGTTAAGGCCTACTTTGCAGCCATACGAGCGATGGATCAGCAGGCATGGGTGAATACCTTTGCCGAAGATGCTATCACTTACGATCCGGTGGGCGCGCCCCCGACGAGGGGTCATCAGAAACTCGGAGAATTTTTCCAGACGATTACAGCCGCCTTTAAGGAGGTTGCCATGAAGGAAGACGAAGTTTTCATCGCCGGCAACGGGGCCGCAGTCAAATGGTCGGGACGTGGGATTAGCAAGCAAGGGCGCAAGGTACATTTTGGAGGGATCGATGTTTTCGAAGTAGATGAAGCCGGGAAAATCCAGACCTTATACGCCTATTGGAACCCGGCAGAGATGGTGGCGCAGCTTTGATCGTAGATACTGATTCAGTGGGACCACGATTCATGCGACTAGTCAGCGGCTGAAGCTACCGCGTGAATTACAGGTCGCAAAGGCAAACAAACCTCTAAGCAGTGGGTCAGTCGTTGACCAATAAACTTAAGGAAGGTCTGATTAAGTCACTGGTTGACGCCTTTGTGCGCTGCCGCCTCAGTTACACGGCTCCGTAGGAGCCAAATGTTTATAGCCCGGCGAGGTGATTTGGTTCCGGCGCTCCGTAGGAGCGCGATAAAGAAACATTGCGCTCCTACGGAGCGAGTCTATAAAGGTAGGCCAGTGCTATAAACATTTCGCCTCGACGAGGCGAGGAGCGGAGCGTTCGGGGAGTTGACTTGATTAGTCGTCTCTTTAGTTTGTCGTGACTCAACGACAGGCTAAAAGCCTATCGCACATCAACTGACCCACTACAAACATCACCGAGCCTTGAAATTAGCTGACTATCAAGCGAAAATCTATCAGATCATCCCGATGAACCTCATGAACCGCGGCAAGCTTTAGAGGAGTAGCGCCATGTATTCATTTCAATTCGCAGTAAGATCACTCGCTGTTTTGATTGGGCTCGCCTTTTTATCAGTCGCCTCAGCTCAGTTCCCTGTAAAGTCGGCGCCGGCGACCACCCCAGACTGGGAAACGCTCCGCCCTGAAGGCGAGGAGTTTTCCGTGCTCATGCCCAAAGGTTCAACTTTTGAATCCAGCAAAGAGCCTTATCACAAGATGGAGTTGAACACGCGGACGTACATCTTCAGTCGTCCGGCTGGGCCCGTGTTCGCGATAGTTTCGTTCAGCGGCATAAAATCAAATCCGGCGCTCTACACCGAGATGCAGCGCATGAACTCCTATGTCGACGCGTTCAAGACTCTGTTTCCGCCAAAAGTTCGCAAAGACGCAATTGCAAAACTTACGCTCGTTGGCGACAAAACCTTGCAGGGAAACGCCGGACGCGAATATCGCATAACCATCGCAGACTTGACTGGAACCGCTCAGGTCTTTGCCACCAGGAAGCGTTTCTATTCGGTAGTCTACTTAAACAATAAGAAAGAAGATGCCATTCAGGAGGAGTTTCTGAGTTCGTTCGTCCTTCCCGAGAAGATCGACGCAGCCCCTCGAACGGTCGCCTCGGATAACCCGCCTGCAGCCAACGCGCCGGTAACAGAATCGGTACCGAAGCCGGCGGCCAATGACAACGCTGACACAAAACAAGATGAGCCTGGTCGTGTTCCGGCTACAGGCGAGCCGGTCCGAGGCCCGATTTCGGGCGGCGTGTTGAATGCCAAAGCTATCAGTCTACCGACACCCGAGTATCCGGCTATTGCAAAACAAGCTAAAGCTTCTGGAGCAGTGGCGGTACAAGTCACGATTGATGAAAGTGGCGCTGTAATTGCCGCCCACGCTGTGTCGGGTCATCCCCTGCTACAAGCCTCGGCAGTTACCGCCGCCCGGCAAGCCAGGTTTTCGCCGACATTGTTGATGGGCGAGCCAGTGAAGGTAAATGGAGTTATCGTTTACAATTTTGGTGAGCCCTCAAACTAATTCTCGGTTCACACTCAAGAAGGTCAGAGTTCAACCTTAAGGTTGCCGATCGGCCTTGCACAAAAGTAGGTTTTTAGTCCGCGACAGCGGACGACTGCTAATAGCCCAGCACTTGGAGTGCTGGGAAAGCATCCCCGATGAGAGCCCCGTCCGTATAGCGGACGGCTGAACGAAGAGCCGTAACCGATTGCATATAGCATGTTTCGTTCAGCCGTCCGTTTCCCGGACTGGAAACCCAAATACCGCGACTCCCAGCGATGAATCGCTGGGCTACTAGCAGTCGTCCGCTATCGCGGACTGCAAACCACTTCTTGTGCAAAGCCTTGCCGATCTTAGAAGAGGTAAGCTAAAGCAGCCGATTGGTAAAACCGGCAGTTCTTGATCGATTGCGGTTATGAAGAGAGCTTTGCGGCGACTGGATTCAGTCCATCAAAAACTAATCAATACGATCTCGTCGCTTGAGCCGAACGTTTATAAGCAACGGCCCGCAGATGGCGAATGGAGTGTTGCCGAAATAGTGCACCACCTCTGTCTCGTCGAAGCCCGCGTAATCAAAGAGCTTGAAGCAGCGATCGCTCGGACGCCACAGCGAGTCGGATTCTTCCGCCGCTTGCTACCAACTTCTATCGTTTCCTCGCGGCTAATTCGAGTAAAAGCTCCGAAAGCCATGAATCCGCTGGACGCGCCCGCGCGAGATCTTGCAGTTGAAAATTTTGACCGCACCAGAAGTAACTTGAAAACACTTTGCGCAACGCACGGCAACGAGCGCTTCCGAAAGTTGATCTTCAAGCATCCCTTCCTTGGCGAGATCGACGGCGTGGCTACAGTCTCCTTTATCGGTTATCACGAGCAGCGTCATTACAAACAGGTTCGGGAAGTGCTGCGTAAACTCAAGATTTAGCCGCGGATTTACGCGGATAGACTCGGATCAGAAAGAAACCATGAATGTGGATTGGAGGTTTCACTATTTCAACTGTTTATGTTTTGATTTTCCTTCATTCGGCTAATCCGCGTTCATCCGCGTGAATCCGCCGCGAATTCTCTTTAACGAGCTTGACGCTTTTCCAGTCCCGGTCTATCTTCGCTCGAATTCATAATTAGCTCCCTCTTCGGAGAAACCTTCAGTGATGTCGACGACGCTAACCGCCCCGGCCTGGACCATCCCAAATTTTCTCGAAGTTCGCGAGGGTCGCCTGGCGATCAATGGCGCAGATGCGCTGGAGCTTGTCGCTAAGCATGATTCTCCTCTTTTCGTTTTCTCCGCTCCTCGTATTAGTTCCAATATCAACCGCCTTAAATCCGCAGCCCAGTCGGTTGATCATGCAATTCGTTTTTTTTATGCGTCGAAGGCAAATTCCAACATGGCAGTGCTCAAGACGGTGTTGGAATCGGGTATCGATATCGAAGTCAACAGTGGTGGTGAGCTCTTCAAGGCGTTGCGCGCCGGCTTTCGGCCCGACCAGATTATTTTCAATGGCACCAGCAAGAGCGCCGGCGAACTGGACGACGCGGTGAGCGTAGGCATTTATTCGATCAATGTCGACTCAATCTACGAAATCGGTCTGGTTGAAGAAGCGGTGAGGCGATTGGCGGCGGCAAAAGGTAGCTCGCCAAAACCGGCTCGCATTGCCCTGCGCCTTGTCCCTGAAATTGGGACTCGCTCGCATCTCGGTTTGCAAACAGCCTTACTAACCTCAAAGTTTGGCATCTCTTCGTCGGAAGTCCTTGACGCTTTTCGGCGAAGTTTAAAAAATCCCGAACTAATCCATGTCTGCGGGATTCATATTCACGTTGGCTCGCAAACGCCCGATGTCGAGCCTTTCGCCGAAGCTTTCCGCAGCATGTGGGAACACCTCGTCGCGATTCATCAGGAGACAGGCCACACGCTGGAGCATATCAATCTCGGCGGCGGCATTCCTGTTAATTACCTGCGCGATCGCTCACAAGCGGATCAACTGCCCGAACACGAGCGCGATATGCTGGGCGCAGATCTAGAGCCGTCGATAGTTTTGTCGGAGGCCCTGCGAGTTGCGCGCGAGTCGGCTCGCCGCGCGCAAGCGGAACATCTACTCGATAAGACCACGATCCTCCTCGAGCCCGGCCGGAGCGTGATCGCCGATGCCGGCCTCGTTCTGACCACTGTTCTGAACATGAAGCAAAGGCCCGAAACAGGTGATGTGTGGCTCCTAACAGATGCCGGCTACAACATCATGCTCTCGATGAATAATTACAAGTGGTACTACCACACGATCTCGGCGACTCGCGCCGGTGAACCGCATGGCAGTAGTTACAAAGTTGCCGGACCACTTTGCGACTCCGGCGATGTTTATTTCGACATCGAACGCTGCGGTCGTTTGCCCGACTATCGAAAACTTCCGGCCAATGTCCAGCCTGGTGAAGTGCTGGCATTGCTCAACTGCGGCGCCTACTCGCTGGCCCAGATGTTTCATTACAATGGTCGCCCGCTGCCCGCGGCCGTGATGGTCGACAGCAAGGGAGACGCTGCCTTAATCCGCCGTCGTGACACTTATGAAGACCTCTTAACCGGGGACGTATGGTGAGGCGGCGTGACCCAATTCTTCCCCCTTCTCGTCGCGACTTCCTAAAGACCGCGGCAGCCGCCGCTATCGGGGCACCGCTTGTCTTAAGCCCATACGTCCAGAGTCGCTCGTATTCCTGCATAATCATCGGCGCGGGCCTTTCGGGATTAGCTGCCGCCTACGCGCTCAAAGACTGGAACGTTACTGTGCTGGAAGCGCGGCAACGCATCGGAGGGCGCGTCCTGTCTTTCAACTTTAAAGAAAATTCCGAACTGGTTTGTGAACTCGGCGGCGAGTGGGTGGGCGCCAGTCACGAGCGCATGAAGGCACTCTGTCATGATTTCAAGATACCGTTGCAAGACCATCGCTTCGAGGCCTGGCTAATGCAGGATGGCGTGGTCAAACGACCGGGCCATTGGGATTTCTCGCCAAGAGCGAAAGCCGCTTTTGCAAAGTTTAGGAAGGCTTACGAAGGCTACACAGACCGAGATCGGGCACGACTGGATCAATACGACTGGTGGACCTGGCTCAAAGACATCGGCTTCTCCGAAGAGGATCTTTTACTCCGCGACTTGCAGGACAGTACAGATTTTGGCGAAACCATTCGCATGGTGTCGGCCTACGTTGCAGCCGCCGAGTATTTTGAATCCAGTCCGGCTAACGAAATGGATTTCAAGATGGCCGGCGGCAACTCGCGTCTGGTAAACGCGCTGGCTTCGGGGATTGGTAATGCCTCAATTCATTCCGGCATGGTGGTGCAGAAAATTGCTCAACGAGGTGGGCGGGTAACTGTGACTGCGGGTGGCAGAGACTTCAGCGCCGACGCCTGCATCTGCACAGTGCCCGCGCGTGTGCTCAATAAGATTATTTTTGATCCTCCGCTTCCGTCTGCTCACATCGAGGCGGCTAATAAACTTCAGTACGCTCGCATCGTCAAGAATCAGGTCTTATTCAACGAACGCTTCTGGGGCCCGGAAGACTTCTCGCTCGTCAGCGATGTCACGTCTCACTATTATTTTCACAGCACCAAAGATCAGCGGGGCAAACAAGGCATCCTTTGCAGCTATGCGATCGGTGAAAAGGCCGACGTGCTTGCCTCGCAAAACAGCCGCAGGCGCAACGAGATTATTACCCGCGACCTTTTGCCGCTGGATAGAAGAGCACCCGAGCTGGCGGCAAATATTCAGTCGATGGCCTGGCAACGCGATGCCTTCACGCAAGGCGCTTACGCGTTCTACCGACCGGGTCAATGGTTCACGCTGCGTCCGATCCTGCGGCAGCCGCATGGCAAAGTTCTGTTTGCCGGGGAGCATTTCGCTGACTGGCAGGGCTTCATGGAGGGTGCCGTCGTGACTGGTGAAACCGCCGCGCAAGCTCTGAAAGGCAGAACGACTCGCAGGCGCGCCGCCTGAATAGTGACGCATCCGCAAAGCAAACTGTTAGTTTGTGATCTATCGCAACAGCAGTCCGCAAACTAACTGTTTGCATGACACTTTCCGCTAAAACGTTCAGATGCAAACACCCAACCAAACCCAACTCATCCGCGGCCTGTCCCTGGTAGCCGCCACTTCCATCGTCGTTGGCAATGTCATCGGCACCGGCGTTTTCCTAAAGGCGCGAGTAATGACCTGCAATGTCGGCACGCCGAAGATGGTGCTGCTTGTTTATGTCGTTGCCGGATTACTTTCGCTCGCCGGCGCGCTAAGTTACGCCGAACTCGCGGCAATGATGCCCAGGGCCGGCGGCGAATATGTTTTCATGCGTGAGGCATACGGACGGCCATGGGGATTCTTATTTGGCTGGATGTCCTTTTTTATTGGTAAGGCCGGTTCTCAGGCCGCCCTGGGTGTGCAATTCGCCCTGTTCCTGAACATCACGATTGGCGGCGCACTCGCCGGCGACTTCTTCTCAACGACGGTGTTAGGCCATCCGATCCCGTTTGGAAAACTACAGGTGGTTGCCCTCGCGTCCATCCTGATTGTCACAGGAATCAATTGTCTGGCAGTCAAGGTCAGCGGTGGCGTGGCCACTTTTTTATCCGGGATTAAGATTGCCCTTGTCTTGCTGGTCGGCATCGGCGCTTTCCTGTTTGCCCGCAGCGCTGATTGGTCACATCTATTAATGGAAAATGTCGGCGGTACCTGCGAAGGCGTCAGCGCCGCGGCCCGATTCGGCTTCGGAGGCTTCATCGCAGCGATGCTTGGCGCGTTGTGGGCATACGATGGCTGGAACAATGTGACTCTGGTTGCCGGTGAAGTTGAGAACCCGGGACGAAACCTGCCGCGTGCCCTTATTGGTGGGATGATCTTGATCATGGCGCTCTACCTGCTCGCAAACGTGGCGTACTTTTACACGCTTTCGCCAACAGAGATCGCCAGCATTTCGACGAAGTCGTCGGTCGCCACGGAAGTTGCCAAACAATTTCTGGGGCCGCTTGCGATCAGTTTCATTGCCGCAGCCTTGCTGTCGTCGACCTTCGGCACGCTTCATACTTCGATTCTTACGGGCGCGCGTGTTCCCTACGCGATGGCGCGTGATGGCCTCTTCCTTCGCAGTTTGTCCAGGGTGTCGCCGCGGACACGCGTTCCCACCGGGGCCCTGGTCATTCAGGCCATCTGGGCTTGCATACTCGTCATCATGTTCTCTTCCTCGTTTGATATCCTGACGGATTACGCCATCTTCGGGCTGTGGATCTTTTATGGACTCGTGACCGCTTCGGTATTCATCCTGCGCCGCAAAATGCCGGATGCGGAGCGTCCCTATCGCGCCTGGGGTTATCCGGTCGTCCCTATACTGTTCTTGTTAGCCGCGGCGTTGCTGCTGGGGACCACCCTGCTGGGAGTTCGCGATGATGCGGTGAACGGGTTAGGCCTGATCATGCATGGCCACGTGCTTTCAGGTCTGGGAATTTTGGCGCGCAATCCTCCGCTAGCCGGTGTCGGTTTGATTGCACTCGGGCTCCCGGTCTATTGGATCTGGTCGCGACGATATCCGCAGTCAAACTAAAGGAACCTCTGATCAAGTGGAAGCGTCAACTCCTTGGAGTGCGGCGGCCTGGCGCCGCACTCCAAGGAGTTGAGCACTTAATCAGAGCTTCCTGAAGATTCAAGGAGCGCCCTGCGCGGTTCTTACCAGCCGTGATGGTCTAACCGATCATCCGGCAGTCGACGGAGACGTTGTCTTCCCTTTATCGATCAAATGGGGAGTGGCAAATCGGGATTATCTGAAAATTTCACGATAAGGACTCGAGTCTCTGCTTGAGGTCGTCGCGCTCTTTTGTCTTGGCGGCTATCGTGGCATCGAGCGAAGAAACCTTCTGTTGCCGCTCCTGTAGAGATGCCTTTTTCTGATCCAGTTGCGCCGTCATAAGCGATATCGTTTGATTCTCCGAATCAATCTGAGAACCCAACGCCATTATCTTTATCGTCGCATTGCGACATTCCTGACCCTTCTTAACGCAATAGGCCACCGCGAGCAGTTTGCTGATTGCATCACTAGCTCTAATCAAGTCCTTTGTTTTCTGGTTAGATTTGGAGTCGAGCACAGCTGCCACGCCGGTACGCGTCATCTTTAATACCAAAGCCGTCGTTTGGTGGGCCTCTACATAGGCAGCCAATTCATCCTCCAGTTGCGTACGCTGGTCCAGATGCGGCTGCAAAGTATCAGACTGCTGTTTGACATCTGCATTGAGGGTCTCCACCTCTTGGGATACTTGTCCCTGTTCTTCGTTCAGAGGCACCAGGTCGGCTTCGATCACGGCTATTTGTTTGCTTAGTTCAGCCTTTTCAGCTTTGTGCCGATCACAACCCGAAAGCGCGATTGCGACAAGGGGCCAGACAAAGAGAGTGAATAGTAATTTGTTTTTGTAGATCATGAGGTTCTCCTTAGCCTCGTGAAGTAGAAGACGTCTTCGGGTGAGAACAACACAACGTCTCGCCCGCGGTTGGCCCTGGAAGGCGGGAGATTATGCCTCCATCGTGCAGATGTCAACGCCGGAAGCTGGGTTGAATTTGAGCTTCGAGCTGGCTGCCGGTGCACTCGTCGAGTCAGTTTTGCGTCGATCCGGCCAACGCCTCTCTGACGACTTCCTTATCATCAAAATGAAAAACTTCGCGCCCGATGATCTGATAATCTTCGTGCCCTTTGCCGGCGATTAAGACCAAATCATTACTACGCGCTTCGGAGATCGCCTGATGAATCGCGTCGCGTCGATCCGCGATTTTTCGATAAGGCTTGGCTGTCTTTAGAATTCCAGCTTCCGCATCGGCCAGGATTTTTTCCGGGTCTTCGGTCCGCGGATTATCAGAAGTGAGAATCACTACATCGCTCAAACTCCCCGCTGCTTCACCCATCGGCGCTCGCTTTGAGGGGTCGCGGTCACCGCCACAACCAAAGACCGTGATGATTTTTCCTTTTGTCACTTCGCGCGCAGTGCGTAACACATTCAGCAGCGCATCATCGCTGTGCGCGTAGTCAACTACCACTGCAAAATCTCCATCGTGAGGAACGCGCTCGAAGCGTCCGGGCGCACCCGTGCATTGCTCCAGCGCGCGCGTGATGACATCGAGTTCATAACCAAGGGCCAATCCGCTCGCCACGGCGGCCAGCGTATTGTAGATGTGCGGCGGACCGACCAGCGGCGAACGAAACTCGCCTTCGCCCGCCGGCGTCGTCAACTTGAACCTCATGCCAGCAAGCGAAAACTCTGCATCGCGAGCGGCGACGTCAGCGTTTGATTTCACTGCGTAACTAACGACACGCAAACCTTCCCCTGCGAGTCGTTTAGCAAGCTCAACTCCATAAGGATCGTCGACATTGATGACCGACACGCGCGGTCTCGAGCCAAGCCTGCCATCAAATAGACGCTGCTTCGCCACCCAGTAGTTTTCCATGGTCTGGTGATAGTCGAGGTGGTCACGAGTGAGGTTGGAGAAAATAGCCACTGAATAGTCGAGCGCGTCGCAGCGGTGAAAATCCATCGCCTGTGAGGAAGCTTCCATCACCGCGGTGCGGCAACCAATCTCCACAGCACGCCGCAGCATGCGCTGTATGTCAGTGGCTTCGGGCGTGGTGCGTTCGGCCTTACGGCGTTCAGGGCCCAGCCGGTATTCCACCGTGCCCGTCATCGCTACCGGCTCACCGGCCGATTCCGGAATAGAAGCGATAAGATAAGCCGTGGTAGTTTTCCCGTTGGTTCCTGTAATCCCAACGAGCTGTAGCTCGCGCGACGGATGACGTTGAGCCTCGGCCGCCGCCAGAGCCATCGCTCGCCGAATGTTCCGCACGCGCAGCCAGGCACCTTTGAAATCCGCTGGTTTCTCGAGTTCAGAAATAACGCCGAGCGCGCCTTGTGCGATCACCTGCGGGATGAATTTGTGCGCATCCAACAATTCACCGCGGACGGCAACAAACAAACTGCCGGGACCGGCGCGGCGAGAATCGTGGCTGACATCTGTTACTTCGGCTGTCGGGTCGCCGGACAGTTGTCCACCAGTCGCATCGGCGATTTGTTTTAATGTTATGGGTTTTGCTTCATTCACTGGCGGAATTCTACGCAGGATCGAAGCGGGGGTAAACACTCCGGAGTGCTAAGCGTACTTCTCATCGAGTTGCTCGGAATCGACGTGGATTGAAACATTAGAGAGCACTGCGACAAGATTTTGACGAAAACAATAAACTGGGAACTTGTTTCTCAATCCGGGTTAGCCGCAACCAAATAATACTACGCGGAAACATTCAATGAGCTAGCGGAGCTGGCTGGTTAGGTGCTTCCATTTGACTTAGCCCCAACAACACGGCCCAAAAACTTTCTGCAGGAGAACAGCAACTGGGAACCTGTTTCAAAGGCGGACAGCGGGTTCACACAAAGAATCGGATAAGGACATTGCCGGTACAGAAATCTAGACATTCTGCATACTAATCACTACCATTCAGCGCGCCATTCATTCCAACTCCTGGTGAGATAATGCTGATCAGAGTTTCACTTTCCATCACGCTGGCGAGCATGCTTCTGTTCTCTTTTGTCACGAAATCAAAAACCGCCGCAACGCTGCAGTACGATATTCTAATCAGAAACGGTCTCGTCGTTGATGGCTCGGGTAGTCTGGGACACGTTGCTGACATCGCGATCAAAGGCGATCGCATTGTCCGTATTGGCAGGCTGAGGAATGCCCGCGGCGCTCGTGAGATTGACGCAGCCGGAATGGTGGTGGCGCCAGGCTTCATCGATATGCTGGGCCAATCCGAGACCTACCTCTTGATAGACCCGCGCGCGATGAGCAAGGTGATGATGGGGGTAACGACCGAAGTGACCGGTGAGGGCGAATCGATCGCGCCAGTGAACGAGCGGCTCATCAAAGAGCAGGAAGATTTCAACCGTCGTTACAAACTGACTATCGATTGGCGGACGCTCGGCGAGTATTTCAATCGTCTCGAAAAGCAAGGGTCTGGCGTCAATCTCGCGACCTTCGTTGGCGCCACCCAAGTGCGCGAATATGTTGTCGGTTTTGACAATCGCCCTCCAACCACGACCGAGCTGGAACAAATGAAGCAGCTCGTAGCTGCCGCGATGCGCGACGGCGCCCTCGGTCTATCAACTTCATTGCAATACGTGCCCGCGCGCTTTGCGAAGACAGACGAGATTGTGGAGCTGGCGAAAGTCGCGCGGCAGTACGGTGGAATCTACGCGACGCACCAACGCAGCGAAGCCAATGCGCTTGACGAGTCGCTGGCTGAAGTATTCGAAATCGCTCGCCGCGCGCAAATCCCTGTTGAGATCTGGCATCTGAAGACCGCCTACAAGAAGAACTGGGGCCGCATGCCTGAGGTGCTGGCAAAGATCAGACGTGCCCGCGCCCGAGGACTCGACATTACCGCTGATATCTATCCCTATATCGCCGGCAGCACGTCCCTCAGTGCCTGCCTGCCGCCCTGGGCACTCGAAGGTGGCACTGAAAAAATGCTCGCGCGCCTGCGCGATGCGGGCATTCGCCAGCAGCTCAAGCAGGAAATAACAACCGATTCAAAGGAATGGGAGAACATTTATCTTGGCAGCGGCGGCGCGCCTGGTGTGTTGATTGGATCGGTCATCAATCGCGAGCTCGAAAGTATGCAAGGCAAACGCCTTTCGCAGATTGCGGCAGAACAAGGAAAAGACCCACTCGATGCCCTGCTCGATCTAATCCTCGCCGACCACGGCCAGACGGGCGCGATTTATTTCATGATGAGTGAGGATGATATGCGCGCGGCGATGCGAGCGCCTTTCGTCAGCTTCTGTACTGATAGTGGCGCGCGCGCTAACGATGGACCACTGGCCGGAGCAAAATCGCACCCTCGGGGCTGGGGAAGTTACCCGCGAATCCTGGGGCGCTACGTCCGCGACGAACGCCTGCTGACTTTGGCCCAGGCCATTCACAAGATGACCGGTCTTCCGGCCGCGCGGGTGGGCCTGCATGATCGTGGTCTGTTGCGTGCGGGCTCTTATGCCGACATAGCGATCTTCGATCCCAAAACAGTGATCGATCGGGCGACCTTTGAGATACCAAACCAGCATCCCCAAGGCATTAAGTATGTAATCGTCAACGGTCAGATCAGCGTCGACAACGGCAAGCGGACACCGGCGTTAGCGGGACGTGCCCTGCGTGGACCGGGATATGTGAAATAGGTCGTTGTCTAATGTCGTCCAAAGTAGTTTAGAGTTCAACCTTCATCAGGTTGTTTTTGTTCTGGAAGCGCGCGAGCTGAAGCTTGTAATCTGAACTGCTTGAGCTTCTGCAAAGTTGGACTTTGGACTTCTGGATCTTCTTACAGCGAACCTATGATCTCGCGGTATTCGGATTCAGTCCAGGCCTTAAGAGTCTCGGTTTGGATGTTTCCCTGCGACCCGAGCGACAGCAGTGCTTTGGCCACGGCTTCATCGCTGGCTCCTTCGAGCACACAAACCAGATCGCAACGACCCATGGTCAGGTATGTGTCTTTTATTTCCACGCCAAGTTTTCTAAAAGCCTCGCGGGCCGCGTCGAGACGTTTGGGACTGTCCTTCACGCTTGCGATGCCCTGTTGCGTCCAGCTGAGCATTGAAATGTAAGTCGGCATTTGGGTATCTCCTTTCGAGTGTTTAATCCGCGGATTGCAGCGATTACGCAATTTAAGGCAATAAAATCACGCGCCAAACGACTCGCAAACGCCTTCTGGCTGCTAAGATCTAAACCCTCCTAGGCGCACTCTTTGTAATCTGCGGAAGAGCCCTTCAAATCTTAATAAAAATTTTTCGCGAGTAAAGGATCCACATTAAACCCAGCCAAAGCAAAATGAAAGCTATCGCGTATGCGAGAGAAGCGTTGATCGGTTAGGGAGAACCATTTTCCATTTGTCATTTTCCATTTTTCATTTGTCATTGGAAGGTCCAGGTAATGGTGACACCAGGATCGGATTGCACCGATTAAAAATTTCCCTCAAGGCTGGCGTTAGGGCACAAAATGACAAATGAAAAATGTTAAATGGAAAATGGAAAATGTCTTCCGTTCCTGCACGATTCGCCTGCCTCAACGTGCCGTCGCCGGTTCCGGACGTGGACCTAACCCAAACTGTTCGGGGTCCGGCAGAATTGAATTCGTGTTATAAAGCCGGACCGCTTCAGCAAGAGACCGGCTCTTGTTCAACCACATTCCGGCCGCCTGGTCGTAGCGCGTGAGTATACTGTCGAGCCAATAGGATCGGTTCTCGGCTAGCCAGTGGCGTCGATAGCTTTCCCGCAATATCGTCAGTTCTTCCGTCATTTCCCGCAGCGAGTTATAGATGTTTCCCCAGTAGTTACGCAGGCGCCCAACTTTGCGGCGATCGCCGAGATTCAGGTAAGCATCCCAATAATCCTGGCTGAACTTTTCCACCATCTGCATTCGCCGGCCCAGGTGATCAAATCTTTGTGCCGCAAAACGCATGACCGGAATCATCGAACGGTTACGACGGGCTTTCGTTTCGTTGCGCAGCAGCACCTCGTCAGCGTTTTCCACAGCCAACCGCATTTCTCGAACCTGGCTCGCTAGAGTTCTTGCTTGTCTTTGGAAATTTGAATTAAAAGGATCGCGCCAAAACAATTCGTCGCTGGCGCCAATGCCAAGCAAACCATTCACGCTACCCAGAGCTCGCAGTGCATTAGTAAACTCATTGCCTTCGTTGCGGAAGAAGGCCCAGTCAAAATCCTCATCAAACGTATTTCTGTCGACTGGTTTGTTCTGCCAGGAAGCAGCGGCTCCGAGGACAATTCCATACCAGGTCATTTCAAACAACGACTCGCCGTCGTCGTCCCAACTGGTGTTCATCATGCCCATCGCGCCCGACGTTTGGCCATCGCGGACAAAGTTGGCAATGTTTCTGGAGGCCGCATCGAGATTCGGGAATATCTGGTTCCAGTTGTGCACGCCCGGGCAAACAAATTGTTCAAGCCCGGCATCCTTGAACGGCTTGATGCGCGACAGGTAGTCGTCCTTCGGCGCATAGTCCCAGTTCATCACGATCATATCTTTCGGAACACTGCCAATGAGATCTGGATGGTTCAGGGCAATGTCGCCCCAGAACATCAGGCGGCGACCGTATGGGTTCAGCACCTCGCGCACGCGATTCAAGTGTTCGAAGTAGATAGCACCGACCCCTCGCACCCGGGCCGCATCGCGACTCTGCCCTTCACCAAGTTCAAAAGTTTCGTCTGCGCCGATGTGAAAAAATTTTCCGGGGAATAGTTCATTCAGCTCGCTATACCAGGCGGCAATCAGTTTGTAGCTGCCCGGTTGTTGCGGTGACAAAACGTCGCCGTACGGTGTTTCCGCAAGCTCGTTGTATTTTTCCAGCTTCAAAGCTTTATGCAGGTGACCAAAGGTCTGTTGTTCCGGCACTAACTCAATGTGGTAGCGACGCGCATAAGCAACCACGTCGCGTATCTCCTCGGGAGTAAGCGAACCACCAGCAGGCCCAATCAACGGATTGGAACTGCTGCCGAAGGTTTGCTCCATATAAAAGGAGTGCATGTTTAGCTTGAAGGCAGCAAAAGTTCGCAGCTGGCGCTTTATGTAGTTCACGGTGGGCACCGGGCCCCGGCTAATATCGTCTGAGACGCCGCGCCAGCGCATAGCGGGCCAATCCACAATTTCCACTGCCGGAACAAACGCCCCGGCGCCTTCTCCGCGCACTAGTTGCTTCAGCGTTTGCAGACCGTAGAAGGTGCCTGCTGTCGTTTTGCCCGCCACCAGAATCTCATTGTCGTTGACTGCCAAGACATAACCTTCCTGATCAAGATCCGCGGGAACGCTAATCTCGAATCTCTTTAACGCACGCTGTGTCGGCATGAGGTCGATGTTGCCGATCAAAATCGAATGGCGCGAAGCCGATTTACTGATCCTTGTTGCAAGCTTTGCGGTTTCCTGCAGGTCGTTTGAAAAATCGTCCGCCGCGAAGCGATCATCTGCTGAACGTGGATCTGCCAGAACGATGCGCGTGTTATTGCCGAGCCGAAACAGATCCTGTTTGACTGTGATTTGTCTTGGCTGGGGTATTAGCTGGATGGAAGAAACCTGGCGCTGCTCCTGAGCTAGCGCGATCGAACAACCGACCATAGCGGAGAGCAGGAGGAGCAACGGACGCGCGACCGTGCTTCGTGTTAAAGTGTTTAGCATTGAAGAAAGAAAGCCGGAGCAAGTCTTGGCAAGAACGGTACGAGTATTTAACCGAAATCGCCGGGGAATACAATGGCGCATTTTGGAGGGCAGGCTTCTGCCTGTCATTGGGTCTGATAAAACCTGTGCGGACACCGAGCACTGGGCTGGTGGTAGCGACCGGGTGCAGGTGACATCAGCAATCAACATGAAGAATCCGAGTTGCCGGTGGCTTTGGGTAACATCCTTGAACTCGCGCGCTACCTATACGCAGGTTGGCCAGACAATACAACAGTGGCTGGCCGACGTTTGTAGAGGAATGATCTCTTGTCATTGATGCTTCGAGAAATCGCCGAGCAGCCTGAGGCGCTCGAGCGCACCATTCAAGCCGAACGCACAAAGATCTCGCGATTGGGAAATTTTCTGAAGTCGCGTGAGATCGATCTAATCGTACTTGTGGCCCGCGGCAGTTCGGATAACGCCGCACTTTTTGGCCGCTACCTCCTGGAAATAACCACCGGCATTCCGGTCTCGCTTTCTGCGCCATCAGTTCATACTCTCTACGGCGCGAAGCTGAACCTGAGGCACGCGCTGGTGGTGGGAGTCTCGCAATCGGGCGAGGGCGAAGACATAAACCAGGTGCTGGAGAATGCGCGCGCCTGCGGCGCTTACACAGTGGGCATAACGAATGAACCGTCGTCGTCGATGGTGGGCTTCGTCGATGAGACACTGTTGATGCATGGCGGCCGCGAGCGTTCAGTTGCCGCAACCAAAACTTTCACGGGGCAGATGATGCTCTTCTATATGCTTGCGGCCGAGCTTGCTTCAGGTACAACCGCATGGTCCTACGATACGATTCCGGGTTTTGCAGCCCGCGCCCTCGAGCAACAGCCGGCAATCCTTGAGCTCGTCCAACGCTATGTATTCATGGAAAACTGCGTCGTTGTCGGGCGTGGACTTGCATACGCAAACGCCTATGAGCTGGCGCTGAAGTTGATGGAGACGTGCTACGTGGTAGCCGAACGTTTTTCTTCGGCAGACTTTCTACACGGACCGTTGGCGATGGTGGAGCGCCATTTTCCCGTTATTCTGTTTGCCCCTCCCGGGGTGATGTTACCGGGGGTGAAGAGTTTAATCGGACGCTTGCGAGAATTACATGCTGACACGCTGGTGATTACAAGCGATCTTGAAGCTACGAGAAATTGTTCTCGCGCGATCGTGATGCCGAGAGAGATTGATGAATTTGTCGCGCCGATTCCCTATATAATCCCCGGCCAGTTATTCGCAGCATTATTGGCCGATGCGAAAGGGTTGGATGCAGATCAACCACGCTCGCTTTCGAAAGTGACGAGAACGCTATGAGTTGCGACGCGAGTTATCGGCGTGCGGACGCAACTAACAGATTTCGTTACAAGCGACAGAGATATGAACATCACGATACAGGACTTGGCTAAAGGCCCCGTGTATCTTCAGGTGCGTGAACAGATTGAGGCGCAGATTAATAGTAAGACGCTGGCTTCCGGAGATTCGCTCCCTTCCCCGGCCTTGCTGGCACAAAAGCTTTCTGTCGACAAAGGCGAGATTCAACGCGCCTACTTTGAACTCGAACGCTACGGCCTGATCACAAAAGTGACCGGTAAAGACTTCCTCGGACTTGCCAAGACTACCTATCGCGTCGCGTGAAACCGATCGCCTGAGGTCCACAGATTACGCGGATTACACAGAATAGACAGTTTGAAAAGTTGAAAACAGCTTCAGCCCTTCCTCCTAAATTGAATCTGGGTAATCTGTGTAGTCTTCGGATAGCTATGCGTGATCCCAGGGCGTCGTGCTGTGACGAAGATCAGTTGCACGTGATATTCTTTTTTGCGGTTTCAACATCCGATTGTGAGAGGGCCAGCGCGAAAGTGGCGGAATTGGCAGACGCGCCAGACTTAGGATCTGGTACCGAAAGGTGTGGGGGTTCGAGTCCCCCCTTTCGCACCACATAAAGTAGTAGGCAGTAAGCATTACGCAGAGAAACAAAATATAGGAAGAAGGAAGGATGCCCGTTGGATGTCGAAGCGTCTCAACGGGCTCAACGTTTAATGAAGACCGAGTTTGTAGATGTCTCCCCAACGCGTAAGGAGATCAAGATCGAAATTGACACCGCGACAGTACGCCAGGCCTACGATCGCATTAGCGATCGCTATGCAAAGCAGGCAAGCGTGCCCGGCTTCCGTCCCGGACATGCGCCGCGTGCCGTTGTGCGCACGCGATTCAAAAATGAAATACGTGGTCAGGCGCTCCAGGAGCTGGTGCCCGATGCGGTAAATGCGGCGATAACCAAACACGAGCTCAACGCGCTCGGCGAGCCGGATGTTCAGCTCGACAACACAGAAGCACTCGAAAAGTTTGGAGAAGAGCCGCTCTTGGTTAATGTGAAAGTCGAAGTCTTGCCCAAAGTTGAACTGCGAAACTACAAGGGCATCGAAGCGGCTCGCAAGATCCGGCCAGTAACAGATGAGAACGTTGAGGAGATGCTCGAAGCGTTAAGAGAAACGTCGGGAGCGATGCAGCCGGTCGAGGACCGCGGCGCCGCACTCGGGGATACTGTCACCGTCAATGTTGAAGGAAAGTTTCTCGATGACTCGGAAGAGGAAAATATCAAGAAAGAAGACGTCGAGGTCACGCTTGGCGGCAAGGGGGTGCAGCAGGAGTTTACAGACAACTTGACGGGCGTGAAACCTGACGATGAAAAGACTTTTGTTGTTGCATATCCGAAGGATTTTTCATCGCCGGGACTCGCCGGAAAGAGAGTTGAATATACCGCCAGGGTCACGGCGGTGCGAGTCAAAGAACTTCCTGAGGTTGACGACGAATGGGCCAGAAGTTTGGGTGAAGAGTTTGATTCTGTTGCTGCCCTGCGCAAACAGATTCGCGAGAACATGCAGAAGCAGGCCGAGCAGGAATCCGACCATCGTCTGCGCGCGGATTTGATACAAAAACTCGTGGAGGCACATCCCTTTGAAGTGCCGCAGAGCCTGGTCGATCATCAGACTAACTTCCGGCTGGAGAACATGGTGCGCAACATGATCAGCAGAGGGGTTGATCCGCGCAACCAGAACGTAAATTGGGAGGGCGCGCGCGAAGATTTGAAAGCACAGGCAGAGGAAGATGTGCGGAGCTCGTTGTTGCTTGAGCGAATAGCTGAAGAAGAGAGGATCGAAGTTTCAAATGAAGAAATAGAAGCAGAGATTCTCGCCATCGCCCGCAGTTCACAACAACCGGTAGAGCAAGTGCGTAGCGTCTTGACAAAGGAAGGGGGCGAACGTAGCATCGCGAACAGGTTGCGCAATCGCAAAGCGCTCGATCTTTTAGTTGAGAACTCCCGAGTAACTGATGAAGAGTGGCGCGAAGAAAGGATGAAGGATGAAGGCTGAAGGATGAACAAGGGAAGAGTTTTTGACTTCAACTTTTCATCCTTCTTCCTTCATACTTCATCCTTTTTTTATCGCGAGCTAAGGAAGGTTCAGATACATGGCCCTGGTACCAATGGTCGTGGAGCAGACGTCGCGCGGTGAACGCGCTTTTGATATCTTCTCGCGACTCCTGAAAGACAATATTATTTTCCTGGGCACGCCCATCGACGATCAGATCGCAAATTTGATCGTTGCACAACTCCTCTTCCTCGAAGCTGAGGATCCGGAAAAAGACATCAACATCTATATCAACTCCCCGGG